>JBKPDT010000419.1:0-11017 GCA_046728035.1 Candidatus Methylomirabilota bacterium
CACGATCGACGTGCCCACGACGACGAAGACCTACGTGCTCGAAGGGCCCACCTACCCCAGCAAGGTTCCGCTCCGCCTGCAAACGATGAAGAGCGCGGTGGCCCTGCCGTGGGGCGCGGTGCTGCCGGCGGGCCGGCACCGCGTGCGTGGCTTCGCGTGGTCGCCCACCGGCCGGATCAGTCGGGTCGAGGTGAGCCTCGACCGCGGCGCCACGTGGATGCAAGCCGCGCTGCGCGAGCCCAGCATCGCCCGGGCCTGGGTGCGCTGGGATTTCGAGTGGGACGCCCGCCCCGGTGAGCACGCGATCACATCGCGAGCGACCGACGAGCAGGGGACCACGCAGCCGGCCAGTATCCCCTGGAACGCCCAGGGCTACGGCTACAACGTGCCGGTGCCGCATCCGGTAAAGGTCACCTGAAGGGCGGCGTTAGCGCCGCCCGCGCGGAGCCGGTCCCGAGGGCTAGTACCCGCCGCCGCCCGCGGACGAACGCTCGCAGTACGCGCCGCCGGTGCGCCAGATCCCACCGGATCGCTCGCACTCCTGCTGCGCGGTGGCTACCGTTGGAGCCCCCTGCAATTCCGCGCACCCCGCCAGCCCGAGAACCAGCAGGAACAACCCGAGCCCCGCGCGCATCGTCTGTCCCATACGGCCCTCCCCTGCAACAAACTCGGGGGACGGAGCAAAAGGTCCAGCGGCGAGCCGCGCGTAGCAACGTCACCCGCTCGCAGGGTGCGGCGGGGATGTCCCCAGGAGCGCGCGCAACTGTTCGGCGTTGAAGAGAGAGACGGCACTTACCTCCTATTGACGCGGCTCGCAAGCACGGAGTTCCCGCCTCCTTCTTTGCGCAAGTTCAGGACAGCGTGCGTGTAGCCGCGAGACGCCCCCGGTCGTCACAATACCGGGAGTCAGCGCGTGGGAGGATCAGCATGGGGTTGTGGCTCAGAGGGTGGCTCAGGGTGGGAACGGCTATTGCTCTTCTGGGTGGGCTGCTCTGGCTCCTGGCGGAGGGCGACGTCGGCCTGCCCGCGCTGTTGAGGAGCGCGGCGTGGGGGCTCGCGGCGTGGCTCGGTTGCGGTCTCATCTGGATCGGGTTGGAGTACGGCCAGGGGCACGAGGACGCACGTGAGCAGTGGAGCCGGATCAACCGGGTGGACTGAGGGGAACGATGAGAAGCGTCCACGAGGAGGCGGAAAGGACCATGACGAAGAGACCCGAGGGCGCAGTCCAAAACGGGCAGGTCGCGAGATTCCCGATCGCGCTCGCCGCGTCCGTCTGCGCGATCAGCATCGACAACCTCAACCAGATCCTGGCCGACACGATCAGCCTGCGGGACCTGTACAAGAAGTACCACTGGCAGGTGAGCGGCCCCACCTTCTACCAGCTCCACCTGCTCTTCGACAAGCACTTCAACGAGCAGGGTGAGCTGGTGGATGCCATCGGCGAGCGGATCCAGTCGCTGGGCGGCGTGAGCATCGCCGTCGCTCACGACGTGGCCGAGACGACGCTGATTCCGCGCGCTCCCCGAGGCCGCGACGCCGCGCCGGTGCAGATCGCCCGCCTCCTGCGTGCGCACGAGATCGTCCTCGAGGAGGCCCGGGCGATGGCACGGCAGGCGGCCGCGGCGGGCGACGACGGCACCAATGACCTGCTCGTCAGCGACGTGATCCGGACGAACGAGCGACAAGTCTGGTTCGTCGCCGAGCACCTCGTCGGCCAGGGCGACGCGCGATGAGCGGGGCACCCGGCTACCGGTGCCGGCGGCGCAGCAGCGTGAACGCGACGAACGCGGCCAGGCCCGCAGAGGCGATGGCGGCGGCCATGGGCGCGGGGGTGCCGTCGGCGAGGTGTCCCACCGCGATTCCGTAGATCGCCGACCCCGTCATCTGGATCACCCCCAGTCCGGCGGCGGCGAGGCCTGCCATGTGCGGGTAGGGGCCCACCGCGCCGGCCACCGCGTTCGGGTTGGAGAGCCCCAGCCCTAACGAGAAGAAGAACATGGGCGCGATGATGGCGGCGACGCCGGTCACACCGGTGCCGGCCAGCACCGCCATCACAAGCCCGGCGCCGGCGCCCAGCGCCGTGCCCGTCATGATCAGCGGGTCGCCCGGCACCCGCCCGGCCAGGCGGGAGGTGATGAAGCTCCCCATCATGATCCCCACCGCGACCACGGCGAAGCAGAAGCCGTAGACGGCGGGCGAGACGCCGAGCCCGCGGATGAGCACGAAGGACGAGCCCGAAATGAAGGCGAACTGCCCGCAGAACATGAAGGTGACCACGAGGACATAGGCCACGTAGGAGGGATCGCGGAGCACGGTCGCGAGGTTCTCGGCAACGCGAGCGGGCTGGATCGCGGTGACGTCGGGCCGCACGTTGGTCTCGGGGGCGATGGCCGCGGCGGCGAAGACGAACAGGCTGCCCAGGCAGGCGAGCGTGTAGAACACCGACCGCCAACCGAATGCCGCATGGAGGACGCCGCCCAGCACGGGGGCGAGGATGGGATTGAGCGCCTGCGCGGTGCCCATGAGGCCGAGCACGCGCGCGGCCTGGTCGCGCGGATAGACGTCGCGCACGATGGCGCGGGCGATGACCTGCCCGCTGCCCGCGCCGAAGGCCTGGACCACGCGCGCCCCGATGAGCAGGCGGATGCTCGGCGCGAGCGCGCAGGCGAGGCCGGCCGCCGCGTAGAGGCCGAGCCCGGAGATGAGGGTGCGCCGCCGGCCGAACCGGTCGGACAGGGGGCCCCAGACGAGCTGGGCGGGGGCGAGGCCCGCGAGAAAGAGCGTGACGGTAAGCTGGGCGGTGGCGGCGTCCGTGCCGTAGGAGAAGGCGAGGGCAGGCAGGGACGGCAGGAACATGTCGATGGACAGCGCGCCCAGCCCTACCACCGCGGTGAGGAGGACCGCGACGCGGCCCAGGCGGGCGTGCGGCGGCGGCTCGCCGCTCAGACCCGCGTCAGCAGCCACGGCAGCCCGATCAGCAGATAGCACGCCAGGAAGATCGAGCCCATCACGAGGCCGAACCACCAGAAGTCGCGCTTCCGGATGTAGCCGCAGGTGTAATAGACGGGCGCGGGCCCCGTCGCATAGGGCGTGAGGATCCCCATGAGCCCCAGCGTGAAGCCGAGGCCGAGGGCGGCCGCGCGCGGGGCGGTGCCGAGCGGCCCGGTAGCGATGAAGAGGAAGATGGGCAGTAGCGCGGCGGCGTGGCCCGACACGGTGGCAAAGAAGTAGTGGAGGTAGAAGAAGGCGGCGATGAGGACGGTGAAGGCCCAGGGAAAGGCCACGCCCCTCACCGGCGCCTCGATGAGATCGGCGAGCCAGCGGACGAAGCCCACCTCGGCGAGGCCGCCCGCCAGGGTGACGAGGGTGGCGAACCAGACGAACACGCTCCACGCCTGCCGGTTGCCGGTGACGTCGTCCCAGGTCACGATGCCGCGCGCGATCAGCACGATCACGCCGAGGATAGCGGCGGCGGTGGGATCGGTGAAGCGGCTCCCGAAGGTCCAGAGCCCGACGACGAGCAGGATGCCGCCGAGCATGCTCCCCTCGATCAGCCCCATCCGCCCCATCTTGCGTAGCTCCTCCTCCGCCCAGGTGGGGGCATCCGGGGCGTGGGTGAGGCCAGGCGGATAAAGGCGGTAGAGCGCCAGGGGTACCAGGAGGAGGAGCACGGCGCCCGCGGGGGCGAAGCCGATCACCCACTCGCGCCAGGTGATGTCGATGTGCAGGGTCTCTGCGACGATGGCCACCGCGAGGAGATTGGCGGCGATCGCGGTGGGGAACATGCTGCTCGTGACGCAGGTGGCGGCGAGGGCGGTGTACATGAGGTAGGCGCCGATCCGCCGCGGATGGGCCTCCGGGCTCGAGTCGAAGAGCCCGGGGATGCTGCGGATGACGGGATAGATGGTGCCGGCGCTCCGCGCGGTATTGGACGGCGTGAAGGGTGCGAGCGCGAGGTCGGTGAGGGCGACGGCATACCCGATCCCGAGCGTGCGGCGTCCCAAGTGCTTGATCAGCCACAGGGCGATGCGCCGGCCGAGCGCGGTCTTCTCGTAGCCCGAGGCGAGCACCAAGGTCGAGAGGATGAGCCAGGCCAGCGGGTTGGAGAAGCCGCCGAGGGCCCAGTTGATGGACAGCGCCGGCGTCGGGTGCACGAGGCCGAGCATGGCCGCCGTCACCACGCCCGCGAGCCCCACCACTGGGGCCGGTATGGGCTCGGTGATGATCGCGAGCAGGACGGTGACGAAAAGGGCGAAGTAGGACCAGGCGGCCTGGCTCAGACCCGCGGGCGTCGGCACGAGGGCGATCACCAGGCCCAGCACGAGCGGCGGGATCGCCCGGGCGAGCGCGCGCCGGTGCGCGGGCGGAAGCGCGGCTGGCGTCAGGCCACGAACTCGCGCAAGAGCCGGCCGGGCCGGCCGCACCGCGGAATCACCGCGCCCGCTTCGTCCACCGTGCGCACGCCGTTCACCCACACGCCGTGCAGGCCCACCGCGGGCGTGTCGAGGCGGCTCGCGCCCGTCGGGAGATCGTTGACCCGGCGCTTCTCGCCGCGCCCCACGGTCCGGGGATCGAAGAGCAGCAGGTCGGCCCAGGCTCCCGGCACGAGGCGCCCGCGACCGGGGATGCGGTAGGCGTCCGCCACCCGGCTCGTCACCGCGCGGACCGCCTCCTCGAGGGTCATGTCACCGCGCTCGCGTGCCCAGTGGCCGAAGAGGTGCAGCCCGAACCCCGCGTCGCAGAGGAAGGACAGATGCGCCCCGGCGTCGGAGAGCGCGACGGCGGCATGGGGATGGCGCAGGAGCTTCTTCACCTCGTGCTCGTCGATGTTGAAGAGGCGGCACTCGAACATGGCGTCCAGCTCCCCGTCGAGCCCGAAGTCGAGGAAGCAGTCCCAGGGATGCTGCGCGCGCTCGCGCGCGAGCTCGCCGATGGTGCGGCCCACGAGCGCGCGGTGCTCGGGGCGCGTCACCTCCACGATGGTCAGGTGGTCCCAGTTCTGGTCGCTGAAGCGGTTGGGCACGCCGGGCTGGGAGATCTCCTTCTTGAGCCCGGCGCGGAAGGACGGATCGGCCAGCGCGGCGCGGTAGCGCGCCTCGGTGTCGGCCACGATGGCCGGGCGCCAGGCGAGGAACGCCTCCAGCGGATAGGGATGGCGGAGGGTGAACTCCATGCCCAGCGGGAAGCAGCCGACCTGCGCCCACAGCTCACGCCCCCGCTCGCGCGCCTGTCCGATCTCGCCCAGCTCGCGGAAGACGCGGGTGGGATCGCCCGGATCCACGAACATGGCGGCGATCATCACCGGGCGGCCGTTGGCCGCGGAGATCTTCTCGAGCCAGGGGATGGTGGAGGTCATGCCCTTGGTGAGCATGAAGACGCCGCGCCCCGCCTCGCCGAGCGCCCCCGTGAGGGCGAGCATCTCCGCCTCGTCGGCCAGGCGCGAGGGCATGGGGATCCCGTTCTCGCCGTTGTGCTGCTCGAGGGTGGACGTGGCGAAGCCGATGGCCCCCGCGCGCATCGCCTCCAGTACGAGTCGCCGCATCTCCGCCACCTCCCCCGCCGTGGCCGCGCGCGCGCTCGCCTCCTCGCCCAGCACCCAGGTCCGGATGGAGGAGTGGCCCACGAAGGAGGCCACGTTGGGCACGCTGCCGCGCCGCTCCAGCGAGGCGAGGTAGTCGGGATACGTCTCGAAATCCCAGTTGATGCCCGCGCGCAGCGCCTCGAGCGACATGCCTTCCACGTGGGTGAGGTTCCGCACGATGAGGTCGCGGTGCTCAGGCCGGCACGGTGCGATGGTGAACCCGCAATTGCCGATGACCACGGTGGTGACGCCGAGGGCGGCCGAGGGCGTGGCGAACGGATCCCAGGTGAGCTGGGCGTCGTAGTGGGTGTGGATGTCCACGATGCCGGGGGCGAGCACGCGCCCGCCCGCGTCCACCGTCTCGCGCGCAGGGCCGAGGTCGGCGCCGCGCCGGTCCACGCCGAGCGCGGCGATGCGGCCGTCCTTGACGCCGAGGCTGCCGTCGCGCGCGGGAGAGCCGAGACCGTCGATGATGCGGGCATTGGTGATCAAGAGGTCGAGCATGGGATCCTCCGTCATATTACGCCGCGGGCGCGCAGTCCCGCGAGCTCGTCGCGGCCGAGGCCGAGGCGCCCGCCGTAGATCTCGTCGTTGTGGGCTCCCGGCTCCTGCGGCCCCAGCGCATCGACCGCGCCCGGCGTCAGGCTCAGCTTGGGGACGATCCCGGCCATGCGGATCAGCGTGCCCAGCGGGCTGGTCGCGCTCACGATGTTCTCGCGGGCCTGCATGTGCGGGTCGGCGAAGAGGTCGCGCACGCTGTTGACGGGCGAGGACGGCACCTCCGCGCGCTCGAGGAGGGCGAGCGCCTCGGCCGCGTCGTGCTCGGCCACCCACCGCTGCACGAGGGCATCCAGCTCGACGCGGCGGCTCAATCGGGCGTCGACCGACTGGAAGTCCGCGAGCAGCTCCGGCCGCTTCATGGCGCCGGTCACCAGGCGCTCGAACATTCGGTCATTGGTGCAGGCGATGGCGATCCAGCGGCCGTCGCGGGCCTGGTAGTGGTTGTGCGGCACCACGTACTCGGTGCCCGAGCCGATGCGCTCGCGCACGTGACCCTCGCCGGCGTAGGCGGGCAGCAGCTCGTCGAGCATGCGGAGCAGGGGCTCGTAGAGGGCGACGTCCACCATCTGCCCCTCGCCGGTCTTCCGGCGGTGGTGGATGGCGGCGAGCGCGCCGAAGGCGCCCATCATGCCGGCGAGGTAGTCGGGGATGGTCGGCGTCCCCGGCGACACGGGCGGCCGATCCGGGTCGCCCGAGATATAGCTGGCCCCGCTCACCGCCGCGGCGATCCGCCCGAAGCCCGGGCGCTCGCGATAGGGCCCGGTCTGCCCGAAGGCGGAGATGCGCACCATGACGAGGCCGCGGTTCACCGCGCGCAGGTCCTCCCAGCCGAGGTGCCAGCGCTCCAGCGTGCCCGGCCGGAAGTTCTCGGCGACGATGTCGCTGGAGCCGGCGAGGCGCTTGACGAGGGACTGCCCCTCGGCGGTACGCAGGTTGCACGTGATGGACTTCTTGTTGCGCGACTCGACGAGCCAGAGATAGGACGGCCCGTCGGCGGAAGCGCGACCCAGCCGGCGGAGATCATCGCCGGCGCCCGGCTGCTCCACCTTGATCACCTCGGCGCCGAACTCGCCCAGCAGAGTGCAGCAGAACGGCGCGGCCACGAAGGTGGCGAGGTCCAGCGCGGTGAGACCCTCGAGCGGGCGCGCCATGCGGCGGATTGTAGCGCGCCGGCGGGGCCCGGTTGACAAGCCGAGATGGGGGGTGCTACTCACTGGGCCCACAAGAAGTCCTTTCCGCCCCAGTCCTGGAGGAGGAGCCATGATGCGACGGTCGGCCGTGCTTGCCCTCTCGACCTTGCTCGCCTTCCTCCTGTTGCTCCCGGGCGGGGACGCGCCGGCTCAGCAGCAGCCCGAGGTGAAGCTCCGCTTCGGGGGCTCCGACCCCGGCCGGGGCCTGCTGGACAAGACCACCATCCGGTTCGTCGAGCTATCCGAGAAGAAGGCCAACGGCCGGCTCAAGTGGGAGTACTTCTGCTGCGACCAACTCGGCGGCGACATCGCCCAGATCGAGCAGATGATGGCCAACTCGATCCAGGGCTACGGCGACGTGCTGGACTGGTGGGCCAACTGGGTGAAGGACTTCGCCATCTTCGGCTGGGGCTTCGCCTTCCGGGACAACGACCACTTCAACAAGTTCCTGGAGTCCGGCACGTTCAAGGAGATGGCGGAGCGCCTGCGCACCCAGCACGGCCTCCGGATCCTCGCCGCCGGCCCCACCGAGCCGCGCATGCTCTGGAGCAAGAAGCCCATCAGCAAGCTCGACGACATGAAGGGCATGAAGATGCGCGTGCCCGAGATCAAGGCCTATCTCATGGTGTGGGAGACGCTCCAGACCAAGCCGAGCCGGGTCACCTGGGGCGAGGTGTACCTCGCGATGAAGACCGGGGTGGTGGAGGGCGCGGAGGGGCCCATCTCCGCCACCTACGGCGTGAAGTTTCACGAGGCGGCCCCCAACGGATACCTCACCAACCACATCATCTCCAGCTCCCACATCACGATGAACGAGAAGGCCTATCAGAGCCTGCCCGCCGACCTCAAGAGGGCGGTGGACGAGGCCGCGCGCGAGTCGGTGACGTGGGCGGCAGTCGAGGCGAAGTCCGTCGCCGACGAGACCTTGAAGAAGATGCGGGCGGAAGGGGCGACGATCGGCACGCTGGACACCAAGCCCTTCCAGGAGCGGCTGCGCGAGGCGGTGGGCAAGGCGGAGGCCGAGGGTCTCTGGCCCAAGGGGCTCTGGCAGAAGGTCCAGGACATCAAGTAGCCCGGATGACCGCCTTCCTCGGCGGCTACCGCTCGCTGCTGACCGGGATCGGGCGGGTCGAGCGGTGGGTGGCCATCGTCATGATGGTCACCATGGTCGTCTGCATCTTCGCCCAGGTGGTGTCCCGGTATCTCTTCGGCCAGCCGCTGGTGTGGGTCGAGGAGCTCTCGACCTATGCCTTCATCTGGGGCGCCTTCATCGGGGCCGCCGCGGGACTCAAGCAGGGGCGCCACCTCAAGATCGAGTCCTTCGTGCAACGGCTTCCGGCGGGCGCCCGCCGGGGCCTCCGAATCGTCCTCGACCTGCTCATCGGGGCCTTCTGCGTCCTGCTCGTGGTCAATGGCTTCAAGGCCATGTTCATCTTCGAGTGGCGGCAGACCACCATCGCCTTGCCGGTTGACCTGCCCCGCTATCTCTTCTACTCCACCCCGCTCATCGTCGGCGCTGCCTCGATGGGCCTCACCGTGGTCCATGACCTCCTCGAGGCCGCCGCCGACGCCGGCGCGCCCGCGCGGCGGGACGAGGCGCTCCCCGTTTGACCCTGGCCCTTCTCTTCGTCTCGTTCCTCGTCCTCATCGCCCTCGAGATGCCCATCGCCTTCGCGCTCGGGCTGGCGAGCCTGAGTTATCTGCTCGCGGAGGGACGCACGCCGCTGGTCATCCTCGTGCAGCGCATGACGTCGGGACTGGACAGCTTCCCCTTCCTGGCCCTGCCGCTCTTCGTGCTCGCCGGCCACGTCTTCGCCACCGGCGGGATCGCCCGGCGCATCTACGACTTCGCGCGGGCCCTCGTGGGACATATCCGGGGCGGGCTGGCCCACGTCAACGTGGTGGGCAGCATGATCTTCGCGGGCATGTCCGGCACCGCGCAAGCCGACGCCGCCGGACTCGGCGTGATCGAGATCGAGGAGATGAAGCGGGACGGCTTCGACCCCGCTTTTGCGGCGGCGGTCACCGCCACCTCCGCCATCATCGGGCCCATCATCCCGCCTTCGGTCATCATGGTGATCTTCGCCGTCATGACCGAGGTGTCGGTGGCCCGGCTGTTCCTGGGCGGGTTCATCCCCGGGATCATCATGGGACTCTCCCTGATGGGGATGATCTACTGGCTGGTGGTCACGGGACGGGTCCACGCTCCCCGCCTGCCGCCCCAACCCGTCGGCGTCCTCTGGCGCGCGTTCTGGGGCGCCTTCCCGGCGCTGGTGGCGCCGATCTTCCTGATCGGCGGGATGCTCGCGGGCGTCGCCACGCCCACCGAGCTGGGCGCCATCGTGGTCGTGTACGGGATCGTGCTCGGCTTCGTCTACAAGGAGCTGACGCTCCGCTCCCTCCTCGACATCCTCGGGGAGGCGGCCATCACTTACGGCATCCTCGTCTTCATCATCTCGGTGGCATTTCCGTTCGGCTGGCTCGTGGCGATCAATCAGGTCCCCGCCGCGCTCGCTCAGTGGGTCCTCGCCCTGACCGCCGACAAGTGGATGATCCTGCTCGCGATCAACGTGATCCTGCTGATCGCCGGCTGCTTCATGGAGACCACCGCCATCCTCGTCATCAGCGTGCCGGTCTTCTTCCCGCTCGTCACCACGCTCGGCGTGGATCCCGTCCACTTCGGGCTCATCATGATCATCAACCTGCTCATCGGGACCTGCACGCCGCCCTTCGGGATCGCGCTCTTCATCACCATGCAGATCGCCCAGGTCTCCTTCGGGCGGCTGGTGCGGGCGATCATCCCGTTTTTGATCCCGATGCTGCTGACCCTGCTGCTGGTCACCTTCGTGCCCCAGCTCGTCCTCGTCCTCCCCAACCTCTTCCAGCCCTGAGGCCTACGAGGCCAGCGTTCCCCCGTCGACGGCGAGGATGTGGCCGGTGACCATGCTGGAGGCTTCGGAGGCGAGATAGAGGGCTGCCCCCACCAGCTCGTCGGGCTTGCCCATGCGGCCCACCGGCACGCGGCGCATGGCGCGCTCGGCGTAGTCGGGCTCGCGGTGGATGAGATCGCCGATATTGGTGCTGAACCAGGAGGGCGCGATGGCGTTGACCCGAACGTTGTGGGGCGCCCACTCGACGGCGAGGGCGCGGGTGAGCTGGACGACGCCGCCCTTGCTCGCGGAGTAGGCGACGGTGCCGGGCAGCCCGATCTCGCCGGCGATGGAGGCGATGTTGATGATGCGGCCCCGGCGGCGCGCCACCATGCGGCGCCCGACGGCTTGACTGGCGAGGAACACACCGGTGAGATTCACGGCGATGACCCGGTCCCACTGCGCGGCGGGGAAGTCCGCCGCGGGGCTCCGGTAGGTGATCCCCGCGCTGTTGACGAGGACGTCCACGGGACCGAGCCGCGCCTCCGCCGCGCCGGCCATGCCCTCGACGCTCGCCGCGTCGGTCACGTCCACGGGAAGCGCGAGTGCCTGCCGGCCCGCCGTTGTCAGCCCGTCGGCGACCGCCTTGGCCTGCCCCGCATTCGCGTCGGCGACGGCGACGGCGGCCCCCGCCTCGGCGAGCCCCCGCGCGATCGCGGCGCCGAGCCCGCCGGCGCCGCCCACCACCACCGCCACCTGCCCGTCCAGGCGAAAGAGGTCGAGGCTCGTCATGCGCGGGGGGCCGGCTGCACCAG
>JBKPDT010000420.1:0-3590 GCA_046728035.1 Candidatus Methylomirabilota bacterium
TAGAATCCCCCGGCGGCTGGCTGACGAAGGTCGCCAGTCGCATCTGCCTCGACCTGCTCGGCTCCGCACGGGCCCGGCGGGAAAGCTACGTGGGCGAATGGATCCCGGAGCCGCTGCCCGATCGTTCGGAGTGGATCAACGGGCGGTCGGGCGGCACCACGGTCGACCCGGCCGACCGAGTCACCCTCGACGAGTCGATCAACATGGCCTTCCTCGTCGTGCTCGAATCGATGACCCCGGCCGAGCGCGTCGCGTTCATCCTTCACGATGTCTTCCGCTTCTCCTTCGCCGAAGTGGCCGAGATTGTCGGCCGTACGCCGGTGGCATGTCGCCAGCTGGCCTCGTCGGCCCGCCGTCGCATTCGCGCGTCGCAGGCTCCCCCGACTCCGACAGCCCAGCGCGCCGACATCGTCAGGGACTTCAAGGAGGCATGGGAAGCCAAGGACATCGACGCCCTCATCGGCCTCCTCGACCCCGACGCCACGGCGATCGGCGACGGCGGCGGTCTCGTCAGCGCCGAGCTCCGCCCGATCGAAGGCGGCGAGCAGATCGCGCGCTTGGTCGTCGATATCGCCGGCAGGGCACCCAACCTGACGATCCTGGAGCGTACGGTCAACGGTCAGCCCGGTCTGGTGGCTCAGCAAGATGGCGTCACCGTGACGGTGATGGCGTTCGACGTCGCAGGCGACCGGATCAAGCACATCTGGGCAGTACGGAACCCGGAGAAGCTCCGGCCTTGGACGACGGGCTGACGTGCGTCTCCGTACCATCGGGTCCGCTGCCAGCTGTTTCGGGATACGCCCCTTCGACGCACTCGTCCTCCCGGCGCCACGAAAGATTCCACCGGCAGAGGCACCTTCGGGTAATGCCCAACCCCCGGCATCGCTTCTAGCGTGCCCGGTAACAGCGGGAGACGACATGGACTTGACCGGAGTTGCTGCGCCGCGATGATTGGGCTCCTTCCAGCGGTCATGCTGTCCATTGCGGCTGCGGCGTCCCACGCCCTGGCCGCAGTAGTACAGGAGCGGCTGGCTGCGCGGTTGCTGCGTGAATCGCTCACCGTGTCGTGGCACCGTGGCAGCTTTCGGCTGCTGCGCCGCCGTCGGTGGTGGATCGCGGTAGGCCTGAGCGCAACGGCCGCGGTCTTGCATGTGCTCGCCCTCCGCTACGGTCCGCTCACGGTCGTTCAGCCCCTGGGCGCGCTGACGCTTGTCTTTGCGCTGCCTTTGTCGGCCGCGGTGGTCGGCCGCCGTGTGACGACGACCGAGTGGCGCGGCGCAGGCTTGACCCTGGTCGGCCTGACCGGGCTACTCCTTCTAGCTGCGTCGGGCGCGCCGACCACGACGCTGGATTCCGATGAGATCGTGATCTTGACCATCGCGACAGGTGTCGCGTTGATCACCCTCACGACGTGGGCGTCGGCTTCGTCGAACTTGATCGGCCGAAGTCTCGGGTATGCGACCGCTGCTGGCATTTCGTTCGGTGTGTCCTCTGCACTCACACAGACCGTCACCGTCGATGTGAGCGGTGACGGGATCGTGGGGCTACTCAGCACAGCTTCTGTGGTCGTCGTTGTCCTCGTAACCTGCGGCCTTCTGTTCTCTCAGGCCGCCTACCGTGCCGGGTTGGGTGCGCCATTGGCCACGGTAACCAGCGTGAATCCGATCACGGCGGCCGTTATAGGTGTGGCTCTCCTCGGCGAGCGGTACGCGGCGGGTCCGACGGGCGCAGCACTGGCCGTGATCGCGGCGGCGTCAGCGGCATACGGCGTAGTTCAGCTAGCGCGACCGGGCAGTGCCGTGCAGAGCGACGGCCCCTCTTTGCGGCCATTGCGAGGTCGCAGAGCGTGGGCCGGACTGAACGTTCGACCGGCACGGCCATGTCGCGTTCAGGAACAATGTCGCGCGTAGCCGGTGGCGCACCTGCTCGCCGGAGGAGGCGTCGATCGGGGCGGTGCCGGTCCAGGACGCGAAGCCGAACAGCAGCGCAACGATGAAGGTGAAGGAGGCGATGACGCGCGCCTCGGCACTGGTGTTCATACGCGGAGGTCAGGGCGTGGTGCCCGCAAGGTGGGCGTCGCGACGCGCTGGAGGTCAGTGCGCCGAAGTAGCGTCATGGCTTGAGACGTCGCCGCCTGCTGGACCTACGGTGGGTTCATGTATTGGGAGAATGTCGTCATCGACGCCGTCGAACCGCAGCGGCTGGGCCGGTTCTGGGAGGCGGTGGTCGGCGGCGAGCGGCTGACCGACGAACCTGATGCCTTCGAGACGCGGCTCACCATCGAGGGCGGGCCGGTGCTCGACCTTTGCTTCCAGCGCGTCCCCGAGCCGGTATCCGAGCCGCCGCGGCTCCATCTGGACCTCTCGGGCGGGGCCCGCCAGGCCGAGGAGGTCGATCGGCTGCTCGGGCTGGGCGCACGAGAACTCGACATCGGGCAGCACGATGTGCCCTGGGTGGTGCTCGCCGACCCGGAGGGCAATCCCTGTTGCGTGATGGAGGATCGAGCGGCGTACGCCGGTACCGGACCCCTAGCGGCGCTTTCGCTTGACTCTGCCGACCCGGACACGGACGCGGAGTTCTGGTCCTGGCTGACCGGCTGGACCGACGCGACCGGCGTCGCGCCCCGATCCCTGCGCCACCCGTCGTTGCAGGGTCCCCTCCTTGAGCTGTGCCCTGAGCAAACACGCAAGGGCACGACCAAGAACCGGCTGCACTTCGACATCCGGCTCGAGACTGGAGACGATCCCGACGGAGTCGCGGCAGGCATCGCCGAGCGCGGCGGCCGCGAGCTCCACCACCCGGAGTGGGGCGAGCTGCCATGGCGTCACTACGCAGACCCGTCGGGCAACGAGTTCTGCGTGCTGCCAGCGCGGTCGTGAGGAACGGTCATAGGCGCTCCGCACGCCAGCTGTGGTCGTCGCACAGACCGATGGAACGACTGAGCCACAACCCGCCCGGACATGCCGCTGTCCGCGCTCGCTCATGCCGATGAGCGGAAGATCACTTGGTGCGGAACTATGCGGTTGAGTGCATCGCTTCTCGTTGTCGCGAACGTCGCCGAGGGGCCGCGCGGTGGGGCGCGGCGGAAGGCAAACGGCGGTTGTCGGTGGCATACGGCGCCGTCCGACGCACGCCGTTTTGTCCTTCCCGCAAGAGGCACCTGTGCGACACAGCATTATCGGGCGGGTGTTAGGGGAGGCCGACCACGGGGATCCGACGCTGGTCGCGGACGGCAGGATCATGTGCCGCAGCAGGTTCCTCTTGTGGGGAAGCGAGGTGTCCCCCCTGCCCGGCTCGCGTCGATCCCCGCCGCTCCGCTCCTAGGGGAGCGTGCCCGACAAGACCTCCCCGAGCACCTCGACGCCGCGCAGGATCCGTTCCTCGTTGACGTTCCCCGAAACCGAGAACCAGGGCCGGAGGCACGTCCGCCTCGCCTGCCCTCGGGGCATCGACCCGGTAGCGCGACAGGCCGTATACGCGGACGGCGCGGCGCAGTGCTGAGTGCTCGACCTCGTCCTCCGCCACGCCCTCCGGCAGTTCGAGGAGTGCGTGGCATCCGGCCTCGAGACCGACGAGGCGCAGGCCCGGGG
>JBKPDT010000421.1:0-4154 GCA_046728035.1 Candidatus Methylomirabilota bacterium
GGCGAGATGGATCCGGTCCGGCGCGCCGCCCTCTTCATCCGGATGAACGACCTCGTCATCCGGGAGGGCGTGATCATCCCCATCGTGTGGCGCAACGAGTCCACCGCCGTCTCGTCCCGGCTGCGCGGGGTGGAGATCTCGCCGTGGGACTCGAATCTCTGGAACATCGCCCACTGGCGGACCGAGGCCTGAGCGGCCGCGAGGACAGACCATTGGCCGACCGGCCCTTCGACGTCGTCACCTTCGACTGTTACGGCACCCTGATCGACTGGGAGCGCGGCATTCGCAACGCGTTCGCCGCGGAGGCGGTGAAGATCGGCCACCCGGTGGACACCGCCGCCGCCGTGCGCCTCTACACGGAGATCGAGGCGGACGTCGAGCAGGCATCCTACCGGCCCTATCGCGAGGTGCTCGCGGAGACCGCGCGACGCGTGGCCGCGCGGCTGGGCTGGCCGCTCCCACCCGAGCACGCGGGCTTCCTCGCCGAGAGCGTCCCCGCGTGGCCCCAGTTCTCCGATACGAATTCCGCGCTCCGCCGCCTCGTCGCCGCGGGCTATCGCCTCGGCATCCTCTCCAACGTGGACGACGATCTCCTCGCCTGGAGCCGGCGGCACCTCGTGGCCATGTTCGAGGTCGTCGTCACCGCCCAGCAGGTCCGCGCCTACAAGCCCGCGCCCGCCCACTTCGAGGCCGCGCGCGTCCCCATCGGCGCGGCGCCCTGGCTCCACGCCGCCCAGAGCTACTACCACGACGTCACCCCGTGCCACGCCCTCCGCATCCCCTGCGCGTGGATCAACCGGAAGAGCGAGACCCCCACGGGGCCGGCGCGGCCCGACCGGGAGGTCTCCACGCTCAAGGGCCTGGCGGACTGGCTCGCGCCCTGACCGTGCGATGGACCCGTTCTTGACAGGGGCGGAAGGGCACCCGTATAAGGTGCTAACCCACCCGGAGGAGGTTCCCCATGGATGAGCATGCCCTTCGCGAGCTGATCGCCGACGTCAAGGCCGGACGGATGAGCCGGCGGTCCTTCGTGCGGACCATGGTGGGCGCGGGGCTGACCGCCCCGCTCGCCGCCCAGATGCTCACGGCGAGCGGGGTCGCCGCCCAGCCCAAGGGGGGGGCGTTCTCACCGACGCGCCGTGGCGGCGGCGGGCCACTCAAGACACTCTGGTGGCAGGCGCCCACCCTGCTCAACCCGCACTTCGCCACCGGCACCAAGGATCAGGACGGCTCGCGAATCTTCTACGAGCCGCTCGCCGCCTACGATCCGGACGGTAACCTCTCGCCCGTGCTCGCCGTCGAGATCCCGAGCGTGGACAACGGCGGACTCGGCCGCGACGGCAAGTGGGTCGTCTGGAACCTCAAGAAGGGCGTCACCTGGCACGACGGCAAGCCGTTGACCGCCGACGACGTGATCTTCAACTGGGAGTACGCCGCCGACCCGGCGACCGCCGCGGTGACAAGCGGGGCCTATCGCGAGATCGACCGCGTCGAGCGGCTGAACGACCATGCCGTCAAGGTCGTCTTCAAGCAGCCGACTCCGTTCTGGTACGAGCCCTTCTGCGGCCAGAACCGCGCGCTGATCCCCAAGCACCTCTTCGCCGCCTACAGGGGGGACAAGTCGCGCGAGGCGCCGACCAACCTGAAGCCGGTCGGCACCGGCCCGTACCGCTTCGTGGACTTCAAGCCGGGTGACATCGTGCGCGGCGACATCAATCCCGCGTACCACGTCCCCAACCGGCCGTTCTTCGACTCCATCGAGATGAAGGGCGGAGGCGACGCGGCCTCGGCCGCGCGGGCGGTGCTCCAGACCGGCGAGTACGACTTCGCCTGGAACATCCAGGTCGAGGACGACATCCTGCGCCGGTTCGAGCAGGGCGGGAAGGGCCGCGCCGAGATTTACCCGACGGGGAACATCGAGCACATCCAGTGCAACTTCACGGATCCCGGGCGCGAGGTGGACGGGGAGCGCTCCAGCATCAAGACGACCCATCCCACGCTGTCCGACCCCGCGGTGCGCCAGGCGCTGAGCCTCCTCGTGGACCGGGCGTCGGTCCACGAGCAGATCTACGGGCGCCAGGGCCAGGCCACCGCGAACTACCTGAACGCGCCCCCGCGGTTCTACTCGCGGAACACCCGCTGGGAATTCAACGTCGACAAGGCCAACCAGATCCTGGACGCGGCGGGCTGGAAGCGTGGTGCCGACGGCGTACGCGCCAAGGACGGCAAGCGGCTCAAGTTCCTCTACCAGACCTCCACCAATGCCCCCCGCCAGAAGACCCAGGCCATCGTCAAGCAGGCGGCGGCCAAGGCGGGCATCGAGATCGAGATCAAGTCGGTCGTCGCTTCCGTCTTCTTCGCGTCGGACGCGGCCAATCCGGACACCTACCCGCACTTCTATGCGGATCTCCAGATGTACACGACGACCACCGGCGTCGACCCGCTCTGGGGCATGCGCGTGTTCACATCCCAGGAGATCGCCTCCAAGGACAACAAGTGGCAGGGTCGCAACATCACCCGGTGGCGCAACGAGGAGTACGACAGGCTGTGGAAGGCCGCCGAGACGGAGATGGACCCGGTCAAGCGCGCCGCCCAGTTCATGCGGATGAACGACATGGTCATCCAGAATGCGGTGGTCGTCCCCGTGCTCTGGCGGAACGGCGTCGCGGTGGCGGGCGCGAAGGTGCGGGGCCTCGACCTGAGCGGCTGGGACTCCAACGTGTGGCGGCTCCCCTACTGGTATCGCGAAGCCTGAGTCGGCCTAGGGTCAAGGGCGGCGGAACCTCGCGCCGCCCTTGACAGTTTCCGGCATGAAGCTTATAAAAGGCTCACCAGCCGTTCACACCGGCTGTTTCAATCGTCGACCCACCCAGGAGGACCTTCATGGAAGAGCGCGAAATACGTGAACTGATCGGACAGGTCAAGGCGGGCCGTTTGAGCCGCCGGGGCTTTGTCCAGATGATGGTGGGGCTCGGCCTCACCGCTCCCCTCGCCGGTCAGATGCTCGCCTCGGCGGGGGTCGCCCAGGCCCAGCCGAAGCTGGCCTACAAGCCCACCAAGCGCGGGGGCGGTGGACCGCTCAAGACCCTCTGGTGGCAGGGGGCGACGCTCCTCAACCCGCACTTCGCCGTCGGCACCAAGGACCAGGACGGCTCCCGCATCTTCTACGAGCCGCTGGCCTCCTGGGACCCGGACGGGAACCTCGCTCCAATCCTCGCCGCCGAGATCCCCAGCCTCCAGAACGGCGGCGTCGCGAAGGACGGCAAGTCGGTGACCTGGAAGCTCAAGAAGAACGTCGTCTGGCACGATGGCAAGCCGTTCACCGCGGAGGACTGCGTCTTCAACTGGGAGTACGCCGCCGACCCCGCCACCGCGTCGGTGAACATCGGCACCTACAAGGACATCAAGGTCGACAAGGTGGATAGCCACACCATCAAGGTGACCTTCCAGAAGCCGACGCCGTTCTGGGCCGATCCCTTCGTGGGCGTCCGCGGCATGATCATCCCCAAGCACCTGTTCGAGGCATTCAAGGGAGCCAAGTCGCGCGAGGCGCCGGTCAATCTCAAGCCGGTGGGCACCGGCCCCTACAAGTTCGCGGATTTCAAGCCCGGCGACATCGTGCGGGGGGAGCTGAACCCGAGCTACCACATGCCCAATCGTCCCTACTTCGACACCATCGAGATGAAGGGCGGTGGCGACGCCGTCTCGGCGGCACGGGCGGTGATCCAGACCGGCGAGTTCGACTATGCCTGGAACATGCAGGTGGAGGACGAGATCCTCAAGCGCATGGAACAGGGGGGCAGGGGCAAGGCCGACATCGTGGCCGGTGGCAACATCGAGCACATCCAGTGCAACTTCACCGATCCGTGGAAAGAGGTCGACGGCGAGCGCTCCAGCATCAAGACCACCCATCCCGCGCTCAGCGACCCGGCCGTCCGCCAGGCCCTCAACCTGCTGGTCGATCGCGCCTCCGTGCAAGAACAGATTTACGGCCGCACCGGCATCGCCACCGCAAACTTTCTCAATCAGCCCTCGCGCTTCGCGTCCAAGAGCACCAAGTGGGAGTTCAACGTCGACAAGGCCAACCAGATCCTCGAGCAGGCGGGCTGGAAGAAGGGATCGGACGGCATCCGGGCCAAGGACGGCAAGAAGCT
>JBKPDT010000422.1:0-7326 GCA_046728035.1 Candidatus Methylomirabilota bacterium
GCCGACGCGCAGGTATCGGACCCGAGCGCCGCCGCTCAGCACGACGTAGCCGATCTTCCCGTCCTTGCACCACGTCTCGGTGTACTCGTGCGCCGCCCTGTCCTCATCTCGCATCGCGTCCGCCTCCCTCGGCAGTCAAAGGTCAGGACCCATCATCGTCACGCGGACTCCCCCGGCTCTGCGAAGCGAGACGGATCGAACCGCTCGACGGATGCCGGGACTGGGATCCCATCAGCAAGCAAGGGCTCCCGAATCGGTGGCAGCGAGATCACCCGAGGAGCGCTCGCACCGGAGAGCGGCAGCCAAGGCCATCGAACCCCACCGGCCTAGGCGGCTTCCGCCGGCCGATACGTGGCGATCACCACCCCTTTCGTGGTGGTCTCGCTGTCCACGAGCCGAAGCGTCGTGGGTGGGCTGCCGTCTTGGAACAGCTTGTGGCCCGAGCCCAGTACGAGCGGGTGGATCAGCAGCATGTACTCGTCGATGAGTCCGTGCGGCATGAGCGACTGGATCAGCACCCCGCTGCCCATGATGTGCAGGTCCTCTCCCGGCTGCTTCTTGAGGTCGCTCACTGCCTTGGGTACGTCGCCGGCCACCAGCGTCGAGTTCGGCCAGGACAGTGGCTCGGAGGTGTGCGAGGCGACGTATTTCAGGGCGTTGTTCAGGGCGTCCTTGAACGGGCTGTCCGTGGTGTTCCAGTAGGCGAGCATGTCCTCGTAGCTCCTTCGCCCGAGCAGCAGCCCCCCGCTCTCGGCCAGCCGCACCCCCATGGCCTGCCCCATCACATCGTCGTTGTCGGCCATCGACCACCCGCCGTGCTCGAAGCCGTCACGGGTGTCCTCGTCGGGCCGGCCCGGCCCCTGCATGACCCCGTCCAAAGTGATGTGATTGAGCACCACGACCCGACTCATACGCGGTGCCCCCCGATGTCGTATGGGAAGTTCACCGTCTCGTCGGCACCCGGGTTAGGACGCCAGCCACCTCCGAAGCTCTTCCCGTCCTCGCTCCACTTGCCCGTGAAGGTCGCGTCCAGGGGGCCGTAGGAAACGGTGATCTTCAAGGTGTCCTCGCCAACCTCCCACCGGTAGGGCAGGGGCGTCGGCGCCACGTTCGAGAAGACGGTCGAGGGGAAGGTCTTGGACTCGGGGTCGTAGCCGATCAGTTCCAGGCTCTCGATCTGTAGGCCGATGAAGTTGAGGTTCAATGACGTGCGCTGCTGCATGAAGAAGCCGCCCGGCAGCCACTCGAAGGTGGCCCGTCCCAATATATTGTCCACGTCGGAGCCGACCGAACGACCCTTCATATCCCACGTGCCGACGTACCTCTCCAAACGCTTCAGCGCGGGATCGGGTGTTGGCAACCCCTGCTGCTCGTTTGCTCCCATGAACAAGCTCCTTTCTATGCGACGTTGCGCTCAGCATGCGTTGCCATCACGGTTTCCTAGCTCGGTACCGTTTGCGCTGGGCGTCGGTGAGGTGTTCCATCGCGTACGTAAGCGTGACGCGCGCCATGCGCGGTGCGTGGTGATCAAGGAACATCACGAGTTGCTTCTTGTCCTTCTTTCCGAACACCGTCCCCATGCCTGCCCCGAGTACGCGCTCACCGCTGTCATTCTTCTGCAGTCGCGACAATGAAGGACGCGCCTGCCGCGAGGTGGCGCTTCCCGAAGGGCACGCATGAATCCCGCAGCGGTTGGTTCAACCGGCATGAGGTTGAGTGCGAAGCCGGGTGAACTTTGCTCATGGAGCAGGTCAGATGGTCAACCCGTAGCCAAGAGCTCGTTCATCTTGTCGAGGCATTGCTCGAGTCCGCGTCGGACGCTTCATCCTTGCTAGCGGGCATCGTCGCTGCTCCGCCTTCCGGTTCTGATCCCACGTTCGTCGTCTACTCCTTTCCGCTCGGGCCACCGTTCTGCCTCGACTTCAGCCCGACAGGGTGGGGGCCGTGAGGATCGAGCGGGCGACGTCGGCTGGGGCGTCGAGCTGAGGGAAGTGGGCGGCGCCCGCGATGGGCGCGGCCTCGCCGTGCGGAAACAGGTCGGCGAGCGCGGCGCCGTAAGCGGCGGTGAGGTAGGTGTCGTTCTCGCCGAACGCCACGCGCACCGGTGACCCGAGCTCGCTCAGCGCGCCGGTTGCCGCTCGTTCGGTGGCGGCCAGCACCGCTGGGACCAGATCGGCATTGAGCTGCAGGAACGGCTCGACGGTGCTCGGTTGGTCCTCGAACTGCCTGAAGAGCAGCGGGACGAACTCCCGGCGCACGTCGTCGTGCTCGATGAAGCCGCCGACCTGGAAGTCATAGAGCCATCGGAACTGCGTCGGCGAGGCCGCGAAGTGCGCCGTGAGCCGGGCGAAGTTGGGATCGGAGAACAGCCGGATCGCTTCGGGCGGCGTCAGCGGCGCTTGGGGAATGTCGCCATAGAAGGTGTTGAGCGCCACGATGCCGGCGACCTGGTTGGGATGGTCGAGTGCCCAGTTGATGGCCGCGGGCCCGGAGGCGTCGTGGGGCACCAGCACCACCTGGTCGAGGCCCAGACCCCTGACGACGGCGTCGAGGTCGTCGGTCTGGTTGGCGAAGGTGTAGGCGTGGTCGGCCGGTTTGTCGGATTCGCCCCAACCGAGGAAGTCGAACACGACAACATGACGGCCCTCCAGATGCGGAACCAGCCGGTCGTACAGGTGATGGTTATCGGGAAAGCCGTGGAGCAGCACGATGGCCGGTCCATCTCCGGGCTGCTCGCCGGCATGGATCCGGTAGGGACCTCGTTCGATGCTGAGGGTCCGGAGCGGCGGCGTGACCGCGGGCACGGGTCGCACCTTAGGGGGAGTGCTTCGATATAGCAAGTCATGACTTCGCTCAGCGAACCGACATGAGAGGGGATCGAAGCGCCACGGCTAGGCTCAGCTCGTGAGTCGCCAGTACGACCAGTTCTGTCCGGTCGCGCGCGTGCTGGACGTGGTGGGTGAACGCTGGACCCTGCTCATCGTGCGAGAGCTGCTGCTCGGACCCCGGCGGTTCACAGATCTGGCCGCGGGACTGCCCGGCATCGGCACGAGCGTGCTCACCACTCGGCTCAAACAGCTCGAACACGACGGCCTCGTGCGCAAGCAAACTCTGCCCGCGCCCGCCGCCTCGGTGGTCTACGAGCTCACTCCATCCTCTCTCGGCCTGATCGCCATCGTCGGTGCCATGGCCAGCTGGGGCATGAGCCTGCTGGGTCGACCCGGACCCGACGATCGGGTCCAAGCCCGCTGGCTGGTGCTGTGCCTGGCGGTGACCGCCAAAGACGCGCACTCGGTCCCCGACGCCGCCTACGAGCTGCACATCGACAACGAGATCTTCCACATCCGCGCCCAGGACGGACAGCTCGCCCCCGCCCAGGGGCCGACACAGAGCCCCGAGGCCACCATCGCCATGAGCACCGACGCACTGGTGGCGATCGCCAACGGCGAGCTCGACATCCCTAGCCCCCGCGCCACCCGGCTCATCACCATCGACGGGGCAACACCTGGGGCCGAACAACTCCTCAGAGCGCTCGCCGCATCAGCCCGCAACTCGCAGCCAGCAACCGGCTGACAAGCGACCCCACCCCGCCAAAGCCCACGGGCACCAGCCCCTGCTCCATGAACCGGTCCGACAGGACACACGCTCCGTGCTGTCCATCGGGGCACCCGGCTAGCGCTCCAGGCACCTTCGTCGGGCACAGGCCACTGGGATGGCCGGCGTTGTCGTGGGCCAGCACGGAGGGGCCAGCACGTGGCGACGGCCGGGCCGGCTGGGACGTCGGCGGGTCGCCGTTGGGTCACCGGGGTAAGGATGGACCGTGACCCTCGCCGATCGCGTGCTTCCCCGCCGGCCGTTCGTCTCGCTGCGCGCTTATCTCGATGCGGGGGGCGGCCAGGGCCTCGAGTCGGCCCGCAAGATGGAGCCCGAGGCGGTGACGGCGGAGGTCGAGGCCTCGGGGCTGCGGGGGCGCGGTGGCGCGGGATTTCCGACGGGAACCAAGTGGCGCACGGTGGTGGCCAACCTGTCGCCCGAGTTGCCGACGGCCGTGGTGGTGAACGCCGCCGAGGGCGAGCCGGGGACGTTCAAGGACCGGGCCCTTCTGCGAGCCAACCCGTATGCGGTGATCGAGGGTGCGGTCATAGCCGCCCACGCCGTGACGGCCCGCGATGTCGTGGTGGCGCTCAAGGCCTCGGGCACGGTCGAGCGCGCCCGGATCGACGCGGCGATCGCCGAGATGCGCGACTCGGACCTGCTGGGCGACGTCGACGTGACTGTGGCCGCAGGACCCGACGAGTACCTATTCGGCGAGGAGACGGCGCTGCTCGAGGTGGTGGACGGGCGAGCACCGTTGCCTCGCATCGCTCCGCCGTACCGGCGGGGGATCGTCGAGGTGGTCGAGCACGACGACGACGTCGATAGCGGTAGTGGCCTCGCCGCCCACGTCGAGATGGCCGGCCCCGGGCCCGAGACGGCGGCGCCCCCAGCGCTGGTCGACAACGTCGAGACCCTGGCCAACGTGCCGGCCATCGTCGAGCAGGGAGCCAATTGGTTTCGCATGCAGGGCACCCGGCAGTCCCCGGGCACCATCGTCTGCACGGTGACGGGTGACGTGGCCCGACCGGCCGTAGGCGAGATCACCCTCGGCACCACGGTGCGGGCTGCCATCGACGAGGTCGGCGGCGGCGCGCCCCCAAGGCGAGCCGTCAGGGCGGTCCTGTGCGGAGTGTCGGCCGGGCCCCTGCCGCCGGAACTGCTCGACACCCCTCTGACCTACGAGGACATGGAGCGGGTCGGCAGCGGTCTGGGCACCGCCAGCCTCATCGTGATCGGCGAGGGCACCGACATGACGGCGGTCGCCGCCGGTGCCGCCCGCTTCCTGGCGGTCGAATCCTGCGGCCAGTGCATCCCCTGCAAGCGTGACGGCCTGACGCTGGCCGAGACGCTGGAGCGCCTCTGTGGTGGCGAGGGTCACGAGATGGACCTCGACACGATCGCGTCGGCACTGCGAACCGTCGCCGACGGCGCCCGCTGCAACCTGGCCAGCCAGCAACAAGCTGTGGTCGGCCAGATCCTCCGCCGCTGGCCCGACGAGCCGGCCGCACACGCCGTCGCCGGCACGTCGGGCGGGACCGTCGAACCGCTGCTCATCACCGAGGTCACCGAGCTCGCAGATGGCGAGGTCACCCTCGACGTCCGCCGCCGCACCAAGCAGCCCGACTGGACGCACGGTTCAGAATGGTCCGGCTCGTATCCTGCCGACCTGCTCGCCGACCATCGTCAATCTCCGAACCTGGAATGAAGCGCCGCCGGCCAGCAGCACCCGCTACCCGGAGAGAGACCGACGAGGGGAGTCCCAGGATGACAGACCGACCGGTGCTCGCACTGGAGGACCCTGCGGCGGCTGTTGACGAGTTCGTCGGGGCTTGCAGGCGGCCATCGACGCCTCGGACGCCGACCTTTTCAACCGGGACTTCGCCCAAGACGTCTTGTGGGGGAGTCCCTTCGGGGCGATTGTCGGCGGTTACGACGAGATCCACGCGATCCACGCGATCCACTCGGAGATGTTCGCTGCGGCGAGGTCACGACAGACCCGAACACACGGCCGTTCGCGATACGAGGTCGAACATGCGCGGCGCGTCGCCGACGGCGTGGCCGTCGCCTACGTGCGGCGGTTCTCGCTCGCCGAGCAAGCGGAGGAACAGCCGGGACGAGCGGATGTGTTCGACGAGCTTGCCCTGTTCGTGCTCGTCCGCCGTGGTGAAACTTGGTGGTTGGCCGCCGGGCTCCACACGCCCGACCGACGCGACGTGTACCGCTGACGCCGGCGCCCGAGCTCGCGCGGGGTCGATTCATCTCACACTCGCCCCGCCCGCACAGGGACGAGACGCGCACCGATTGTCCTGAACCGAGCGCACACTGCTTCGAAGGCGGGCAGCGCAGAACAACGTTCCCGGAAGCCGCCGTATGCCTGAATCGTCCCGATCTGCCATCCCGCCGGGAGCTGGGGGCTACCGCTCGAGATAGGTGGCGAGGTTGGTTAGGGAAGCGGCGAGTCCCGCGGCGTGGTCGTCCGCGGAGATTCCGTCCGGGACGTTGTCAGCAGTGATGTCGACGCGCGTCCCAGCATCGACTGCGGTGACCTCCCAGGTCATGGTCATGGCGCCGGCGTAGGCGGGGTCATCGGAGACGAAGTTCACCGCTTGCACGACCCGCGCATCGGGGACGATGTCGACGAAGCGAGCCTCGACGATGTCGGTATCCGCAGCGGCCTTGCCCGGGGCGCGAGAAGCGTCGGCGTAGGTTAGGACCAGTCGGTACGAGCCGCCCGGCCGCAGATCAAATCGCTCGAACCTGGCCGCCATTCCGTCAGGAGCGAGCCAAGCCGTGAGCGCCTCGGCATCGACGAAGGCGGCATAGACCCGCTCGGGCGGGGCAGCGATCACCCGCGATGCTTTGTCCGTGCGCGGCATCAGGTGATGCTACGGGGTCACGCGGTGGGTGCTGCGCAAGCCGGCGAACATCGACGTGAACGTCGCCGCCGCCGATCAGCCATCAGCGCCCGTCGACGTACGTGATCGCCGGTCGGCGTCCGGCCGGTGCGCCTGATCGAGGTCGGTCCCGCCCACACCGCCGGCGACGTCATCGTCCACGTCCCCGACGCCGGGGTCGTGTTCACGGGCGACATCGTCTTCCACGGCGGCCACCCGATCGTGTGGGCCGGACCGGTCACCAACTGGATCGCCGCCTGCCAACGCATCCTCGACCTCGACGGGATCGAGACCGTCGTCCCCGGCCACGGCCCGGTCACCGAGCTCGAGGCCGTCGCCACGCTCAAGGGCTACTTCGAACGTCTCACGACCGAAGCCCGGACACGCTTCGACGCTGGCATGGGCCCGCTCGAAGCGGCCCGCGACCTCGACCTCGGCAACTACGCGCACCTGCTCCAACCGGAGCGGCTGGTGGCCAACATCAACGCCCTCTATCACGACTTCGGTGCCGAGGTGGCCGTCGACCCGATCTCGGTCATGACCCTCATGGCCGAGTTCCGCTCTGGCCGTCGGCCTGGTCGTATCAGGCCCGCTACCGGTTGACGCGCAGCGTAGCGACAGTGAGACCGGGCAGTCGCTGGACCGACGCCTCGGCCTGGCGGGCGCAACCGTCGAGCCAGATCGTCGTCGTCGGATCGGACTCGAGGTTCCTGACCCACTCGGAGTTTCGTCGGACGGTCGACACGACCACGGTGTCGCCGACGCGCGCCGCCGCCAACGGCACTTCGCGTGCCCGCCCAGAGCGACGGCCAGTGGTTGCGACGGTGACCGTCCC
>JBKPDT010000423.1:0-10551 GCA_046728035.1 Candidatus Methylomirabilota bacterium
GCACCACTGCGCTCTGAGGCTCGACACTAGACGGGCCGCAGCCTTCGGCGGGGCAGTCGATCAGATTCGGGTCTGCCGACGGCCGAGCGACGGGCCGGGGTGCGCAGCGAAGAACGGCGCGTCGGGAGCCCCGAGCACCCACCCGGTATGCGGGGGCAAGCCCGTGCGGTTGTTCGGTCGGCGCCGGCGCGCATGACGGGGGTGATCCCGTGGTGGACAGCGGGCACCTCGATGTGGCGACGTGGGAGAATGGAGGTGTGCCGGCACTTTCGGGGACGGTGACGTTCCTGTTCACCGACATCGAGGGCTCGACGCGTCTGGGGGAGTCGGCGCCCGACGCGATGCGCACGGCGCGAGCCGCGTGCCCCATTCCACGTAGCTCATGAGGGCAGCTCTGAACTCCGGGTCGTGGGGAAGCGAGGCCCGTCGGCCGCGATGCTCATCAGCGTCGCGAACCGAAGGCGTTGTTCGGGTGTAATGGCGAGATCGCGGTGGAAGGCGAGCATCGCTTCCTGGCCACCGAGCGTCGCCGTGCAGGTGGGTGCACCGCCGAAGACCTCGATCCACCAGCAGGTCACGTTGGCGCGGTGCTGTTCGCTCACGCCGCCAGGAAAGAGGGGGCTGAGGAGCTCGTCCGGTTCGACCTGGTCGTAGAGCACGTCGAGCGAGCGGCGATACGCGCCGTCACCACCGGCCCACTCATGCAACGTCGGATGATCGGCCATGGAAGTCCTCCTCCTGCGGCGAACGCGGTTGCCGCGGACGTGGCCTCCCTCCCACCCGTTCGCCCAGTCGACACCCGGGATCCATCGCCGCCAGCGCGCCGTCGATGTCTCGGGCGTTGAACGCCGCGTCTCCCGGTCGAATCAGCGTCACGATGTCGTGGTCGGTAATGGGCGAACGTTACGGCGTCGCCATCACAACTGCCCGACGTGTGGCCTCAGGTTCGCGCGATCTCCGCGGTGCCACGCTGGGCCGAGTCACCGCCGCTGGCTTGACTCGGCAGGTCAGCGCGGTCGGTGGCGTCGCATGGTGCCAGGAGAATCGGCGCTCGACCGCTACCGGTAGCCGACGCCCCGCACCATGAGTCGCTCGCGCCTCACGTGACGGCCCATTGCCCGTCCGGCAGCGTTCGGGTCATCGCTCTCGGGCTACGACTCGGCGGTAGGTCGTTCGGGATGGGAGGCGATCGTGGGCGTCGGCCGCGACGGATCGTGCGCTCTCAACATGCAAGGTGAGGCCGGGCGGGGCTACACGCGAGGCGGCGCGAGAAGTTGGTCGACGAGCGTCTCGGTGAGCCAGATCTCGTACCGTTCCGGTGGCCAGCGCCGGTCGACGACGAGCAGCCCGTACACCTCGGGAGACACGAGGGCGTGGATGACGTCACCGGCATCACGTTCTCGCAGCGTGGGCCGCAACGCACGCCGTCGTACCAGAGCACGCGCGACTCGCCCTTGGCCTTCCTGCCGCTGGCGGGTGAGCTCGTCGAGCAGCGTCGTGGCGTCGGCGTCCGATGCGGCCGCGCTGGTGAGGATGCGATAGATCGCGGCCGTCCTCGCGTTCACCTTGGCAGCGATGTGAACGAAGCTCGCCACCATGTTCTTGGGGTCTGGATCGGCGAGGAGCGATCGAACGGGCGGGCGATCGACGATCGGAACCGCCTCGTCATCCCCGGCGATGGACACGTCGAGCAGGGCCTTGAGGATGCCGCGCTTGGACAAGAACAGCCGGTACACGGTGGCCGGCGGGACATCCGAGCCGGCGCTGATCGCGTCGATCGTCGTCGCCCCATAGCCGCGCTCGAGGAACAGGGTCCGGGCGGCGTCGATGACGGCGCGACGGGCCAGACGGGTCCGAGCCTGTGTCACCACAGCTTGAGACTAGCACTCTCGTATCGACAGTGGTACTATCAAACTTGGCTTACCCGGCGATGAAGGAGGCCTGAACACATGTTCACGAAGAAGGGCGACGCGGCCGTCCTCGCCAAGCTCGGCGATGCCCCCGCGGAGTATCGGGAGATTGGAGAACGCCTGCATCGCATCATCCGGGAGAGCGCGCCGTCGCTCGAACCGATCGTACGCTGGGGACTCCCGTTCTACGTGAAGGACGGCAAGGACATCTGCTACATCAAACCAGACAAGGACTTCATCGCATTCGGCTTCGGCGAAGCCGTGAACCCCGCTCGTGAGGAGGGCGCCCACATGCACCCGGTTGCGTGGACCCTCACCTCACTGGATGCCGCGACGGAAGCCAAGATTCGCGCCCTCATCAAGAAGGCGGTGGCCTGACGGCGCCTTCGAGCTGGGCGACGTGCACCTGGGGGATACGCCGCCCCAGCAGGGGTTCGAGCCGCCGCCCGGTCGCTTTCTGGGTCCGGCCCCGCAGGCGGCGGGCGGCCCGGAAGTCGTAGGCGACGATGCTCTTGAGCTCGACGTCGTCGCCGCCCATCTGGGGTGGCGGGACGGCTGGGCTTGGCGGCGACCCGCTGGGCGCCGGTTCGGCGGGCCGGGTCACCGGTGTAGACCCCCGGTGTCGGCCCGCCGAGGGGTGGTGCCGTCGACTCGGGCCAACGCGGCGCGTACGGGCGGGTCGATTGCCGGGTCGATGGCACCAAGCGAGGGTCTGTCTGCGCCGGGACTGAGCGCTCGCAGGGGGTCGAGCGAGCGGGGGAGGCGAAGCCGGGCCAGCGGCCGGCGTCGACGCTGCGGGCCACGGCGGGATCGGCCTGGATGGTCGTGACGGCCGTCGGCGGTTGGCCCACGACGGCCGCGACGTCGCGGGGTGTGATCGCCGCCGGGCTCGCGGATCACCACGACGTGGTCGGGCGGCTGCCCGACCCAGGCTGCCGTGGCGGCTTTGCGCACGGCGAGGTAGCAGTTGCGGACCACCAGCAGCGTGCTGTCTGCCACTGGGGCGGGCCCGTCGATTATCTGGACGTCGCCGTTCCAGCGCGGCGGCCGGGGGGTGGCGGCGGCGAGTTGGCGGTGGCCGTCGCTGACCCACCGGTACGCGGCGACGCCGACGAAGGCGACAGCGAGCACGACCGCGGCGACGTCGTTGCGCCAGACCAGCGCGACGACCGCTGCGCCGTACCCGACGACCACGGTTACCAGCTCGACAGCCGTCCGCACCCGCCAGCCGACGAACACGACGAGGGCGTGGACGAGCGGGCCACGGTGGAGGAACAGCAGGGTGTCGTCGATGTTGCCGGCGAACCAGGCGAAGCCGGTGGCGGCCAGCAGCCAACCCGTGCCCTGACCTCCCGGCACCGTCGCAGCGGCGGCACCGATGAATGTGAGACCGACGACCAGGTCGGGGATCCAGCGGCGGGGATCGTCCCAGCCGAAAGCGGCGCGCTCGCGGGCGAGACCGAGCGCCAGCCCGCCCGACACCAGGACCAGCCGGGCGACGCGCCAGGGGCGGTCAGGCGAGGGGTGAGCCAACGCCGCACCAGACAAGTCTCGCTTGGCCAGGTACCCCCGGGCCGGGGCGTTCGCGAGGCGCAGACCGTAGGTGTCCGCCTCGCGACTCGAGACGAGCACCACATCGGGCGGCGACGCCGCGGTGGCAAGGCGTGTGGCGACCGAGAAGCCGTCGATGTCGGGCAGCTGGATGTCGAGCAGCACCACGTCCGGCCGCAGGCGCTCGACCTCGGTGAGCGCATCGCGTCCATCGGCCGCCTCGCCCACGACGGCGAAGCCCTCGGCCTCCAACAACGCTCGGGCCGCGACCCGGAACCCCTCGTGGTCGTCGACGATCAACACGGTCGGGCGCACCACACCAAGGTCATCCCAGACCCCCTGGGTCGCCACATCGTGGCCAGCCGCAGTCGACGCAGGTCAAGCGTTGCCGGCCCACCACGGGCCCGAGCGAGCGAGAGCCTCACACCTAGTGCCGTGGCCACAAGCGTTTGCGCCCTGCCACGCGGGCAAGGATCGCCGCTCGCGGCGTCCTCCTCCTCGACTGGGGGCCTACCCAGGCTTCGTCGTCGCCCTTGCGAGCGACGATCCTGACTCGCCGTGGACGGGCGAACGTTCATGGCCGCGGCACTAGCGCGGTCCAGGGCGGCCGATGGCCGTCGGTCGCGTCGATCAGTCGTTCTGGGAGTCGCGTTGCTCGGGCTCCGCCTCGAGCGTCGCGAGAGCCTTGCGCAGCTGCTCGGCGAACCGCGGCAGGAGGTCCGTCGCGGTGGTGTGCAAGATTTCGAGGTCAATCGACCAATAGCCATGGACGATCCGGTTGCGGAGCCGAGCCGGCTGCGCCCACGGAATCTCCGGGAACCGGTCCTTGACCTCCGCACCGAGCTGGGCTACGGCCTCACCCAGCACGGTGAAGTTCCACAGCAGCGCGTCCCTTCGTTGCCGATCCGACGTGAGAGCTTCGAGGTCGACACCAGACACGAGTGACTGCGCCTGCTCAGACGCTTCGATCATCTCACCGATCACGAGGAGCTCACGCCGCATACAGGAGCCGGGCCTCCGCCAGTACCGCCTCGCGCAATCGCTGGTGCAGCGCTCGGCGGGAGACCAGATCGACCGGTCGCCCCAAGACAGCCGACAGCTCATCGGCGAGGTTCTCGATCTCCCAGCCCAACCGACCATCAGGTACCAGGTCGTAGAGCACGTCGATGTCGCTGTCAGGGCGCTCGTGGCCCCGGGCGACCGAGCCGAAAACCTCGAGGCGCGCCACGCCGTAACGCTGGCAGATCTCTTCGATCCGCTCGAGATCGACCTCGAGCCCCGTCAAGCTCACAACTCCACCCTACGGCAGCAGGGTCGCTCGTCCCGGTCCCGGCCGTCGTCCCGGTCCCGGTCGTTCCCGGTCGTCGTTCCCGGTTCCCCTCCTCATCCCGGTCGTTCCCGGTCCCGGTCGACGTTCCCGGTCGCCCCGGCCTGCCCTCTGCGCCCGGTTCGGGTGAGGAGAAGCGGCGGCTGGGTCGCTTTGGCGGCATGGACATCAGGCTGATCCGTCGCCCGCACCCGAACCGCATGGTTCGCGGCAGCGGGATCGCTCCCACCGACCGGTACCTCGAGTGATACTGGTTGCCCTTGGTCGGGCCCGACTCACCGGGCACGTCGCAGAGCGGCGGCGAACGACCATGTCAGCAACATGCAGGTCGTCTCGAAGCCCACACTGCCGACGACCTAGCGGATCAGGTCGCCGCCGGCGTCCCGCTGCTCGCGGCCGGGGCGGGGTGGGCGCTGGGCGGCCGGGAGCCGCCCTCGCTGGTCCGCACGAACCCTGACCGGTTGCCCGAGAGGGAGCCGCGAGGCCGGGGGAGACTCTCCCGGTTCTGGGATCCCGCGGCCGAGTCGGCCGGGCTCCGAACCCGTCGAGGCAGCGGGATCCACAGCCGGCCGTGCCGAGCGACGCACGAGCCGGGTAACCCTCCCCGCCGCACGGGCGCGGTTGCTCTCAAATCGGCAAGTCACGGCGTTGCTCCCGCCGTTGCTCACAAGAGCGCCGCCAACCTGGGCGTTTACCGAATCCCACCCGCTCCGCGCTGTGATGTCCGGGACACCCCTGTCTCCGATGTCCCGCGACACCTCCCGTCCGTGCAGTTATGGACAGTTGTCCGCTGCCTTCCTTCTGCGGCACCTCACCCGTCCGTGGGCGCCGTCTCAGTTGTCGCAGCGGCCGGCCGGACATTCCGCCAGCCCCACACGGCCGGGCGATGGCGTGCGGCTCGGCTCGAGTGCCGGAATGACGCCCACCGGGCTGACATGCGGGTGGTGAACCCTCGGTCTGCTGGTCCTCGGGCCGCCCGGGCGAGTCGGCGGTCGTCCGCCTCGGCCAACAGCGCCCCCCGGCGCTCCTGACCCATCATCTCCATCGCGTCGAATGGCATCATTGGTCCGCCTCCTCGTGGTCGACCATCGTTGTGGTCTCTGCACGATCATCCGGCGATTCGAATCCGCGTGCCCTGTCACCTGACACGGAACAGGGGTGCCATCGGTCGCACCGTGGCACGAGCTCGCCGGGTTCCGCGAGGCCTTTGCCCGGCGGCCTGAACTGGTGAGGGTCCGGCTTCCCTAGGTGTCCGGAGTTGCGATCACGGTGACGCTCCGCGTGGCGGCGGCCATCATCCGTGCGGCGACCCGTATCGAGCCCGCCGCGGACGGCGTTCCGAGCCCTGCCGACGCACCGTCCGTCGCCGGACGCACGCAATTCGCGATCACCTCGTCCGCTTCCCCTCGAACGGTTTCGCAGCGAGCCGGCACTTCGACGAAATCACCTCAGCCGCCGGCGCCGAGTCGACCCAGACTGGCCAATTCGCGCTCGAGGTGGCGCCGCTCGGCGGCGTTGCTGGTGAGGGCGATGGCCCGGCGGAGCGCGTCGGCGGCGTCGTGGTCGCGTCCAGCCCGGCGGAGCGCCTCGGCCCGCGTGGCGTGGAACAGGTGGTGGGTCGGCAGGTCGATCTCATCGAGGGCGTCGAGTGCGGCCGCCGGGCCACGGTGCTCCAGCACGGCGATCGCCCGGTTGAGCCCGACCACGGCGTTGGGGCGCAACCGCTGCAGGTGGTCGTACAGGGCGACGATCTGGGCCCAGTCGGTGGCGGCCGACGTCGTCGCATCGGCGTGGACAGCTGCGATTGCGGCTTGGATCTGGTACGGACCCGGCCGGTTGCGATCGAGACAGGCTCGTACGAGTTCGTGGCCCTCGGCGATGAGCTCGCGGTCCCATCGTGACCGGTCCTGGTCCGAGAGGCGTACGAGCTCGCCGTTCTCGCCGAGCCGGGCCGGCGCCCGCGCTTCGGTCAGCACCATCAGGGCCAGGAGCCCGATGGCCTCGGGCTCGTCGGGGAGCAGGGCGACGAGGGTGCGTCCGATGCGGATCGCCTCGCCGGAGAGCGCCGGGCGGAGCAGATCGTCGCCGGCGGTCGCCAAGTGGCCCTCGGTGTAGATGAGGTAGATGGCGGCGAGGACCGGGCCGAGCCGCTCGGGGAGCTCGTCCGCCACGGGGATCCGGTAGGCCATGTGGGTGTCGCGGATCTTTCGCTTGGCGCGGCTCAAGCGTTGCCCCATGGTGGGTTCGGGCACCAGGAAGGCACGGGCGATCTCGGCCGTGGTCAGCCCACCCAGGAGCCGCAGCGTCAACGCGACCTGGGCGTCGGCACCGAGTGCGGGATGGCAGCACAGGAAGATGAGACGGAGCTGGTCGTCCGGCACCGTGTCGATGCCGCCGAAGTCGGCGGGAGGACCGGGCGCGGGATCGTGCAGCGTCAACGCTTCCCGCTCCCGGGCGTCACGCGTCGACTCGCGGCGGAGACGATCGATCGCCCGGTTGCGTGCCGTGGTGGTGATCCAGCCGCCGGGGTTGGGCGGCACGCCGTCGACCGCCCACCGGTCGGCGGCGACCGCGAACGCATCGGCGACCGCGTCCTCGGCCTGATCGATGTCGCCCAGGACCCGCACGAGCGTGGCCGTGCACCGACCGACCTCGCGTCGGTAGATGGCGGCGAACTCGTGCCGGTCGAAGCTCACGCTTGCGGCGCGCCGAGGAAGGGTCGGACCTCGACCGGCCACGTGCAGGCCTCGGATCCCTTGCGGGCCCACTCGAGGGCCTCGTCGAGATCGGCGGCCTCGATCACGGTGAACCCGCCGATCTGCTCCTTGGCCTCCGCATAGGGACCGTCGGTCATCGACACCTCGCCGTCGGCCGCACGTACGACCGTGGCCGACGAGGCATCGGTGAGGGCGCCGAAGAAGAGCCACGCGCCGGCGGCCTTCATCTCCTCCTGGACGGCGGCGACGCGCGCCATGATCCTCTCGGCCTGCTCAGGCGACGGTGGTTCGGCGCCCTCCTCCTGGAAGACCGACAGCAGGTACTGCGGCATCAGAGACCGAGGCCGAGGGCGGCGACCGGAGTGGTGACCGTCATCTGCGGCTGCCCCGCGACCAGCGGTCCGAACGCCGACATGGCCGCCTGCATCGCCTCGCTCTGGCCGTGGTTCTGCATCGACTCTTCGTCGGCCATCAGGGCGAAGAACCAGAAGGTGTTGTCCTCGCCGCGATGGTACGAGTAGATCTCGACCCCGGGTTCACCGCTGGCCGCCTCGACCATCGCCGCGAGTACCGCCTCCATCTCCTCGGCCTTGCCATCCTGGCTAGTGAACGTTCCCATCACCGTAACCTTGCCCATGGTCGTTCTCCTTTGCGACCGGCGCCGCATCAATGTGTCGACCTCGTGCCGACACCACTACTACGAGCGGCCGTGCAGACTTCGACGGACGCCCCAGCCATTTCTTCACGCCGTTGAGGATCTGACGATCGACGTCCCGAAGCGCCAAGTCGCCGACCGCGATGAACGCGCCGCCCGGCTGTCATCGATGCTCGAAGTCCTGTGCCTGGTGTTCAACGAGGGCGACGCGGCCACGGCCGGCGACGACTGGATGCGCACCGAGCTGTGCGCGGAGGCGATGCGGCTCGGACGTGTCCTGGCCACCCTCGCCCCCGACGAGCCCGAGGTGCACGGTTTGGTCGCGCTGATGGAGATCCAGGCCTCCCGGATGCGGGCACGAGCGGGTCCCGATGGCGAGCCCATCCTGCTGCTCGACCAGAACCGTGGCCTGTGGGACCAGGTGCTGATCCGCCGTGGCTTCGCCGCCCTCGCCCGGACCGAGGAGCTCGGTGGCACGGTCGGCCGCTACGCCCTGCAAGCGGCGATCGCGGGCTGCCACGCCAGGGCCCGGGTCTCCGAGGCCACCGACTGGGAGCGGATCGCCGCTCTCTACGACGCGCGGTCGCAGGTGGCACCGTCGCCGGTGGTGGAGGTGAACCGTGCTGTGGCGCTGGGAATGGCCTTCGGCCCGCCGAGGGTCTCGCGCTGGCCGTCGAGTTGAGCGGCGCCTGCGCTGCAGGAATGCCACCTGCTCTTCGGTGTGCGCGGCGACCTGCTGGCCAAGCTCGATCGCCATGCCGAGGCTCAGACCGAGTTCCTGCGGGTGGCAGCGCTGACGCGGAACCTGCGCGAGCGCAGCGTGCTGCTCAACCGGGCAGCCGAATCCGCCGCCGCGGCAGCCGACGCGGCGGCGGCCGCCACGGTTGACGGCTGAGACCGTCTCGCCTCGTTGTCGAGCTCGGGATGTTGCGTTCCGCGTCCCGGTCAGAGCGCGCTCTCTGACCGAGCTTGGCTCGTGCGGGCGGCCGAGGCGCCTCCGGCTACGATGGCGTGTCCTCGTGGAGAGGTGGCCGAGTCCGGTCGAAGGCGCTTCCCTGCTAAGGAAGTGAGGGCGCAAGCTCTCCGTGGGTTCAAATCCCACCCTCTCCGCTCCGCCGCCCGGCTTCGTGCCGGGCGGTCACGCGTCTTCCCGCTGTGCTCGTCGGGTAGTCCTGGGAGGCAACCCGACACGCAGGAGGTGACCCCATGCCTCGTGGACGAAGCCCCGGGTCGAGCATCAAGCGGCCCCGCCAGTACGAGAAGATGCGCGAGTCCGGCATGAGCAAGGGCAAGGCGGCCCGCATCTCCAACGCCGGCCCGAGCGCCTCACGCAAGGGCGGACGGGCCGCATCGTACGACGACTGGAACAAGGACGACCTGATGAAGCGGGCCAGAGATCTCGGCATCTCCGGCCGCTCGTCGATGACCAAGGGCCAGCTCGTCAAGGCGTTGCGTTCCAGCCGCTGACCCCGCTCACGTACTCGCCGTTCGACGCTACGCCGCCACGACCCGTAGCGTTGCAGGGATGGTCGACGTCGACGACTCCCTTCAACGCGAGCGCGTCGCGCTGCGCGACTGGCTCTCCGCCCATGGTGCGTCGGCCGAGCAGATCGCGGCCTGTGAACATGCGGCAGCCGAGCGGGGCCGCGAGCCTGAGGGGCTGGCGTCCGACCTGGTCCTCGACCGGGGTGTCACCCTCACCGCCCGCGACCTGGCCGATCGCGTCGGGCTCGACATCGCTGACGTGGTCGCGATCTACCACGACCTCGGCGTGCTCGTTCCCGACGTCGATGCCGCTCGGTTCACCGACGACGACGCGATGCTTGTCACACAGCTCCTCCGGGCGACGTCGGCGGGCGACATCCCCTCGACGACCGGCGCAGAGTTGCTCCGGGTGGTGGCCGGAGCCATGGACCGCATCGCCGAGGCCGCCGTCGCCATCTACGTCCAGGGACCGGAGGAGGACCTGCGGCGCCGGGGCGCGTCCCTCGTCGAGCACGCCGAGAACACTGCGCACGCCACCGAGCTGGTTCTGCAGCTCGGCGCCGGGTTGGCGCCCGTCTTCCGCCACCACATGCGCCAAGCCATCGCCCGGCAGCGAGTAACGCAGACCGGGGTGACGCGGCGTGAGCTGGCTCGCCTCACCATCGGGTTCCTCGACCTGGTGGGATCGACGTCGGAGCAGTCCCAGCTCGACCCCGCCGAGCTGGCCGAGCAGATCACCAGGTTCGAGACCCGGGCGTTCGACGTCACGACCGCCGGCGGGGGTCGCCTCGTCAAGTTCATCGGCGACGAGATCATGGTGGCGGCGCTCGATCCGATCGCCGGGTGCCGCATCGTCCTCGACCTGGTCGAAGCCTTCACCGACGACGGCACGCAGCCCCGCGCCGG
>JBKPDT010000424.1:0-3142 GCA_046728035.1 Candidatus Methylomirabilota bacterium
TCCCCGCGCGCGCTCAGCACGAGGCGGCCCGCCTCGTCCACCACCGTCACCGTCATCGCGGTGCCGAGGGTCTTGGCCTTGTCCTGGGCGGCGCGCACGGCGCGCTCGGCCATCGCGAGCGTCAGCTCGATCATCCCTATCTCCCCTTGAACTGCGGCGGGCGCTTCTCCACGAAGGCGCGGATGCCCTCGCGCGCGTCCTCGGTCTCGAAGCAGATGTTCTGCGCGAAGGTCTCGAACTCGAGCCCACCGCGCAGGTCCGTCCCCTCGCCGTTGTAGAGGGCACGCTTGGCCAGGCGGATGGCGATGGGCGGCCCCGCCGCGATCTTCCGCGCGAGCTCGTAGGCGGCGGGCAGGAGCTCCTCGGGTGGGTACACCGCGCTCACGAGGCCCAGGCGGAGGGCCTCCTGGGCGTCGATCATCTCGCCGGTGAAGATCAGCTCGGCGGCCTTGGCCATGCCCACGAGCCGCGGCAGGAAGTAAGTCCCGCCCCAGTCGGGGTGGAGGCCGCGCTTCACGAAGGTCTCGCCGAAACGCGCGGCGGTGGAGGCAAGCCGGATATCGCAGCCGAGCGCGAGATTCATGCCCGCGCCGGCGGCGGCGCCGTTGACGGCGGCGATGATGGGCTGGGGCGCGTCCCGCATGGCGAGGAGGACCCGATCACGCAGCGGGGCGACCTTGTCCAGCACCGGCCGCTCCGCGCGGGCCTCCTTGGCTTCGTTCATCGCCTTGACGTCGCCGCCCGAGCAGAAGCCCTTGCCGGCGCCGGTGATCACGAGCACGCGCACATCGGGGTCGCTACTCGCGCGCAGCACGGCGTCGTGGAGATCCTCCCGCAGCGTGTCGCCGAGGGCGTTGAGCCGGTCCGGGCGGTTGAGGGTAAGCGTGGCGACGGCGTCCTTCACCTCGTAGAGGAGACACTTGTAGGACGTCATCAGTTCCTCCCCGCGCGGCTCGGCCTAGCCGAGCGCGCCCTGCGCCCGCAGGGCGGCGAGATCGTCGGCGGTGAAGCCCCAGTCGTGGAGCGCCTCTTCGGTGTGCTCCCCCGGACGGGCGGGCGGACGCTGGATGGCGGCGGGCGTGCGGCTGAAGCGCGGGGCGGGCCCGGGCTGGACCACGCCTTCGACCTCGACGAAGGTCCCCCGCGCTCGGTTGTGGGGATGCGCGGGGGCCTCGGTGAGCGAGAGCACCGGCGCGAAGCAGACGTCGCTGCCCTCGAGGATGCGGCACCACTCCTCCCGCGTCTTTTGCTTGAACACCTCGGTGAGCCGGGCGCGCAGCTCGCCCCAGCGCGCCTTGTCCCGCTGGGGCGGCAGCGCCTCGCCATCGAGGCCGGTAAGGCGCAGGAGGTCGGCGTAGAAGCGCGCCTCGATGGCCCCGATGGCGACGTACCGGCCGTCCTGCGTCTCGTACACGTCGTACCAGGGCGCGCCCGAGTCGAGGATGTTGTCGCCCCGCTCGTCGTTCCAGATCCCCATCGCGCGCAGCCCGAACACGGCGGCGGCGAGCGAGGCGGCGCCGTCTACCATGGCCGCGTCCACGACCTGCCCGCGGCCCGAGCGCCCGGCCTCGAGGAGGGCGCAGACGATGCCGAAGGCGAGATACATGCCGCCCCCGCCGAAGTCGCCCACCAGGTTGAGCGGCGGCACCGGGGCGCCGCCCCTGCGGCCGATCGAGTGGAGCACGCCGGCCAGCGCGATGTAGTTGATGTCGTGGCCGGCCGCGGCCGCCATCGGCCCGTCCTGGCCCCAGCCCGTCATGCGGCCGTAGACGAGGCGCGGGTTCACGGCGAGGCAGGCGTCGGGGCCGAGCCCGAGACGCTCCATCACGCCCGGGCGGAACCCCTCGACGAGCGCGTCGGCCTCGGCGACGAGGCGCTTCACCGCGGCCACCGCCGCCGGGTTCTTCAGGTCGAGCGCGACCGAGCGACGGCCGCGGTCGAGCACGCTGAAGCGGGCATCGACGGGCAGGCCGAGGTCGGCGGGGCCGGTGCGGTCCACCCGTAGCACGTCGGCCCCCATGTCGGCGAGCATCATCGCGCAGAACGGCCCGGGGCCGATCCCCGCGACCTCGATGACGCGAATGCCCGCGAGCGGACCGGAGCTCACTTCGCGAGGACGTGCTTCGACACCGCATCCTCGACGGCGGTGCCCGTGAAGAAGTCGGGGTTGAGCGCGGTGTGAAGGTTCGCCGCGTTGGTGAACGTGAACTCGCGGAAGTCGTCCTCGCCGATGAGGCCGTGCTCCACGAGCTCCCAGGCCTCCTCCAGCACCTCGGTCATGTCGGTGACGTCGAAGTGGCCCACGTCGGAGGAGAAGATCGGGTTGAGCCGGTGATAGCCGTGGCGGTCGAAGGCCCACGCGGTGGTCGGATCGTCCGCCTCGCAGCCGAAGTAGAAGTGGCCCGCGAACTGCCGCTTGAGCGTGTCCACCGAGTCGATGCCGGCGGCCTCGAAGTCGTCGAGCTGCTCGCGGTACTCGCGCTCGGTCATCTCCTCCAGGGTCTTGAAGGGGGGGACGAGGCTCAGGCCGGCCAGCAGCTCGTCCATCTTGTCCTCGTAGGCCTTGCCGCCGTAGCGCGTGAAGAAGTGCTTGAGCATCTCGCGGTCGAGATTGAGCGGGCGGACGTGCGCCTCCATGGCGCGTCCGTTGCGCTTCTGCCAGTGGCCGACGAGGTCGGTGAGCAGATTGCACGCCCAGCCCACGCCGCCCTCCAGCATGGCGAAGCGGAGAGCGGGGAAGCGCCGCACCACCCCGCCGATGATGAGGGCCTTGGCGAAGGCGTGGCTCGCCGCCGCGAAGTGGCCGATGTGGTTGTAGGTGAAGTTGTCGACGGACTCGCGGCCGTGCCAGCCCATGCTCCCGGAGTGCGCGGTCACCGCGACCTTCAGGTCGAGGCACCTGGCCCAGAAGGGGTCGTAGTCGTACGTGCTGTCGTGGGCGAGGGAGTCGATGACGTAGCGGGCGTGCGCGGGATCGGCCACCGCGCGCGCCGCCGCCGGCACCGGACGCTTCACATGGTTGGCGATCATGATGACCTTCATGCCGAGCTCGCGCACCGCGTAGGTGGCCTCCTCGATGGCCTCCTCGGGAGTGTGCACCGGCACCACCGCGGCGGGCGCGATGCGCGCGCGGTACGGCGCG
>JBKPDT010000425.1:0-4416 GCA_046728035.1 Candidatus Methylomirabilota bacterium
CGCCGTCACCGCGAAGGACAGCGCGACCGTGGCGGCGGCGCCGACGATGAAGTGGGCCAGCGGCGCGGGGAGGTCGTAGCGCTCCCCGACGCCGTGGGCGCCCGCCGCCGTGGGCAGGCTCGCGGCCACCGCGGCGAGGGCGGCCGCCCGTCGCGCCGCTATCGCTTCCATTCGTGGAAATGCATGCCGGCCGGATTATAATCGCGAGGAGATTGATGACGTCGTGAGAGGAGGTGATCCCATGGCCAAAGGCATGGGCATGCGAAAAGAGAAGAAGAAGCCGAAGAAGAGCAAGGCGAAGTAGGGGGCCTAGCCTCCCGCGGCCTCGCAAGCGGCGAAGCGCTCCAGGTGATGCTCGGCATCGCCGAAGGCCTGGCCGATCATGGTCAGGCGCCGGAAGGTGTGGCTGACCTTCAGCTCCTCGGTCATCCCCATCCCGCCGTGCATCTGCACCGCCTCCTGGCTCACGTGCCGGCAGGCATCGGCGACCTTGATCTTGGCGGCGGAGATCACGCGCCGCCGCTCCGCGGGGCCGGCGGTGTCCACCTTGACGCAGGCCAGGCAGGCCATGGAGCGAGCCTGCTCGTAGCTGATCACCATCTCCACCATGCGGTGCTGCAGCGCCTGGAAGCTCCCGATGGGGACGCCGAACTGCCGGCGCGTCTTCAAATACTCGAGCGTGGTGTCGTTGGCGTAGCGGATCCCGCCCACGGCTTCGGCGCAGAGGAGCGCGGTCGCGTAGTCGGCGACCTCCTCGATGAGAGGCAGGGCCCGGCCTTCGGGGCCCAGCAGGGCCTCGCGCCCCACCGCCACGTCGGCGAGCCACACGTCGGCGGCGCGCAGCTCGTCGATGGTCCGGTACTCCTTCACGGTGACGCCGCGGGCGGCGCGGTCCACGAGGAAGAGGCTGATGCCGCCCATGTCGGTGTCGCCGCCGGAGGTCCGCGCGGAGACGACGAGCGTCCCCGCCGCGCCCGCGTGCAGCACCGCGCGCTTCTCGCCCTCCAGCACCCAGCCGTCGCCCGCGCGCTTGGCTCGGGCACCCACGTGGTGGAGCTCGTAGCGCGCTGCCGCCTCCGTGTGGGCGAAGGCCAGGCGCTGCTGGCCCTGGATGAGCGCGGGGAGGATCTGCTTGCGCTGGGTCTCGGAGCCGCCGCGCTGGACCAGGCGCCCCCCGATCCCGACGTTCGTGAGATAGGGCTCGACCACGAGGGCCTCGCCGAGGGCCTCCATGACGAGCATCACGTCCACCGCGGTGCCGCCGAAGCCGCCATGCTCCTCGGGGAAGGGCAGGCCGAGGAGTCCCATCTCCGCCAGCGAGGTCCAGACCTTCTCGCTCCAGCCCGCCGGCGAGGCCACGATCCTGGCGCGCGTGTCGAACGAGTAGTCGTTGGCGAGGTACTTCCGGAGGCTGTCCGCGAGGAGCTGCTGCTCTTCGCTCAGGTCGAAGTTCATCGATATCTCCGCGCGCCTAGAGGCCGAGGGTCGCCTTCGCGATGATGTTCCGCTGGATCTCGTTGGACCCCGCGTAAATGGTCGCCTTGCGCATGTTGCAGTAGCGCGGCGCCAGCCGCGCCGTGAAGTGATCGAAGTCCATCGCGTCCACGGGCCGGTAGGCCTGGGCAAGGGGGCCCGCCGCCTGCATCATCAGCTCGGTGATGGCTTGCTGGATCTCGGTGCCCTTGATCTTGAGCATCGAGACGTCAGCGCCGGGCGGCTTGCCGCTGCGTCGCATCTGGTCGAGAAAGCGCAGGTTGGTGATCTCCAGCGCCATCAGCTCCACCTCGACTCGCGTGAGCCGGTCACGGAAGCGCGTGTCCTCGATGAGGGGCCGGCCGTTCTTGGTATGGTGCGCGGCCAGCTCCTTGAGCCGGGACAGCTCGCGCTTGGAGGCGCCGATGCGCCCCGTCCCCATGCGCTCGTAGCCGAGCAGGTACTTCGCCACCGTCCAGCCCTTGCCCTCCTCGTGCACGAGGTTCTCGGCGGGGACCTTCACGTCGTCGAAGAAGACCTCGTTGGTCTCGTGCCCGCCGTCCATCAATATGATTGGTCTCACGGTGATGCCGGGGCTCTTCATGTCGATGAGAAGGAAGGAGATGCCGTCCTGCCGCTTCTCCTTCGAGGCATCCGTGCGCACGAGGCAGAAGATCCAGTCCGCGTGGTGCGCGAGCGTGGTCCAGATCTTCTGCCCCGTCACCACGTAGTGGTCGTCCTGCCGCACCGCCTTGGTCTTGAGCGAGGCCAAGTCGGAGCCCGACCCGGGCTCGGAGTAGCCCTGGCACCAGAAATCGTCGCCGCCATAGATGCGCGGCAGGAAGCGCTTCTTCTGCGCGTCGGTACCGAAGCGCAGGAGCACCGGCGCGCACATCCGGAGGCCGAAGGCGACCAGCGGCGGGGTGGCGGCGAAGCCGCACTCCTCCTCGAAGATATACCGCTCGGTGACGCTCCAGCCCGTGCCGCCCCACTCCACCGGCCAGTCCGGCGCCACCCAGCCCTTCTTGGCGAGGATGCGGTGCCACCGGAGAAGATCCTCCTTGCTGAGCTCCTGGTAGCTCTCGACCTTCTGCCGCAGCTCACCGGGGAGGTTGCCTCGTAACCACGACCGCACCTCGTCGCGAAAGGCCAACTCCTCGGCGGAGTAGTTCAGATCCATGTGGCGGCTCCTCTCGATCTCAGACGTGGTGGCGCAGGAAGCCCTCGATCATCGCGTTCACCTGCTCGGGAGTCTCCAGCATGTTGAAGTGGCCGCCGCCCACCGTTCCGCCGTTGACGACGCCCGGCAGCCACTCCGCCATCATGTGGGGCGGATTGAGGGGCGGCGTCGCGGCGATGTGCAGCGCGGGCACCTTGCAGCGCGCGGCCGCCTTAGTGCCTTCGTAGGCGAGGATGCCGCGCATGGCGGCGGCGGCGACATGGGCGGGCGCCGCCATCATGACGTTGAGGACGCGGTCCACCAGCGCCCTGTCGGAGGTGGGGAGGAAGAGGCGCTCGGTGATGAACTGACGCCGCGGCTCCTGATTGCCGGCCTCGATGGCGCTCACCAGGCCCTCGATACCGGCCCGGAGATCGGCCGGGAAGGCCAGCGGCGCGGGATCCACCATGACGATACCCGCGACCTTCTCCGGATACGCGGCGCCGAGCTGGAGCACGGTGATGCCGCCCATGCTGTGCCCCACCGCGATCACCCGGCCGAGGCTCAGCGTGTCGATCAGGTGAGCGATGTCGTCGACGTAGGCGGAGATGGGATACGCGCCCTGCGGCTTGTCGCTCTCGCCGTGGCCGCGCAGATCCAGCGAGACCACGCGGTGCTTCGCGGCGAAGTGATCGGCCTGCGGCGCGAAGAATGAGCGGTCACAGGTCCAGCCGTGGACGAAGACGAAGGCGGGGCTCCCATTCCCGCGCTCATCATAGGCCAGCTTGATCCCGTTGTGAGTCGTGGTCGGCATGGCGTGGCCCTCCTCCCGCCCGTGGCGGCGGCCCCATCGCCGCGTCGCCCCGGGGAGGGTCACACGATATCACCTTTGACCGGAGCGCAGGGCCTCGGGGAAAGGGGGCGCCCCCACCCGACGCTCGGCCTGGGGAGGCTCCGGACGGCGCGACCCCCGGATGAACAGGAGCTGCTCGATCAGAAGCCACAGGGGAAGCGAGAGCAGCACCACATACGCGATCAGCTCGTCCATCGCCATGTCGGGCCCTCCCATGCCACGGCACCTCTGCTGATGTCATGCCAGCCGCCCGCGACATGAGAATGACGTGACGGCGAAGACTTACCGACGGCGCCGCGGCCCGCTCGACGGCAGGCCGCCCGATCGTCGGGCGCGGTGTCCTTGTCTTGAGCGCTCCGCCTGCGCCTCCACCCATTCGAGTGGGCTCCGCCGTATACCCAGCCGAGATGAAGCAACCGAGCGACAGCTCCGACACCCGTGGTGGACGCCCGTCGGGCCGGGCCTTCCGCCGGCTCGCCTGGTCCAACCTGATCGCCCAGTCCGCCGAGCAGATCGGTCTGGCCGCGGCACCCATCGTCGCGGTGCTGGCGCTGGGAGCGGGACCGGGCGAAACCGGCCTCCTCTCCGCCGCCCAGACCCTGCCCTTCTTGCTGCTGTCCTTCCCGCTGGGCGTGCTCGCCGACCGGACCTCGCGCCGCTGGCTCATGACCGTCGCCGAGGCGTCTCGCGCCTTGGCGCTGGTGGCCCTGCCCGTGCTGGCGGCGCTCGGCTGGCTGTCGGTGGCCGCGCTCGCGGTGATCGGCTTCGCCGCCGCCACGGGAACGGTGGCCTTCAGCGTGGCCGCGCCTGCGCTCGTCCCTGCGCTGGTGCCGCGCGAGCGGCTCGCCGCGGCGAACGGGCGCCTCGAGCTCTGTCTCTTATACACATCTCCGAGCCCACGAGACGGTGAGTAATATCTCGTATGCCGTCT
>JBKPDT010000426.1:0-5418 GCA_046728035.1 Candidatus Methylomirabilota bacterium
ACCGCCATGACGCGGGTGACGGTGCCGCGCCGCAAGGACGCGGACGGCAAGACGCAGGACGTGAAGGTGCCCGATCATGCCGACATCCTCACCGAGCTGCCCGGCGGCGGCATCGCCCACATGCGCTTCAGCGCGGTGACGGCGCTGGCGCCGCCCGCCGAGGTGTGGATCTTCGGCACCGAGGGGACGCTTCGCCTCGAGGCGGATGCCAAGCGGCTGTCGGGCGCGCGCAAGGGCGAGAGCGCGCTCAAGGAGATCGCCATCCCCAAGGAGAAGCGGATCGGCTGGCGCGTGGAGGAGGAGTTCGTCAACGCCATCCGCGGGCGCGAGAAGATCACGCTTACGAGCTTCGAGGACGGCGTCCGCTACATGGAGTTCACGGACGCGGTGACGAAGAGCGCCGCGTCCGGCCAGACCGTCGACGTCAAGCCGCTCTAGGCCGGCGCCCGTGAGTCAGGATCTCGCGGCGCTCTGGCCCCTCGACCCCGCCGTCACCTTCCTCAACCACGGCTCGTACGGCGCCTGCCCGACCGAGGTGCTGCGGCATCAGGCCGCGCTGCGCGCGGAGCTCGAGGCCGAGCCGGTGCGCTTCCTCGGCCGCGAGCTCGAGGGGCGGCTCGACGTCGCGCGGCGGGCGCTCGCCGCCTTCGTGGGCGCGGAGGCCGACGACCTGGCGTTCGTCACCAATGCCACGGGCGGGGTGAACGCGGTGCTCCGCTCACTCGCCTTCTCGCCGGGAGACGAGCTCCTCACCACCGACCATGCCTACGCCGCCTGCAGGAACACGCTGGACTTCGTGGCGGCGCGGACGAGCGCCAAGGTCAACGTCGCGACGATCCCGTTCCCGCTCACGTCCCCCGACGAGGTGGTGGAGGCGGTGCTCGCCAAGGTCACGCCGCGGACGCGGCTGGCCCTCCTCGATCACATCACGAGCCCCACCGCCCTCGTGCTCCCCATCCAGGCCATGATCCAGGCGCTCGCCGCGCGCGGGATCGACGTGCTGGTGGACGGCGCGCACGCCCCCGGCATGGTGCCGCTCGATCTCCGGGCGCTCGGCGCCGCCTACTACAGCGGCAACTGCCACAAGTGGCTCTGCACGCCCAAGGGCTCGGCCTTTCTCTGGGTGCGCCGCGACCGGCAGGCGGCCATCCACCCCTTGACCATCAGCCATGGGGCGAAGGGTGAGCGGCCCGGGCGCACGCGCTTCCGGCTCGAGTTCGACTGGATGGGAACGAGCGATCCCACCGCCTGGCTCACCGTCCCGATGGCGATCGAGTACGTGGGGTCGCTGCTGCCCGGCGGCTGGCCCGCGGTGATGGCGCGGAACCGCGCGCTCGCCATGGAGGCGCGCGGCCTGCTCTGCGCGGCGGCGGGGACGCCGCCGGCCTGCCCGGACGAGATGGTGGGCTCCATCGCGAGCGTCCAGCTGCCCGACAGCCCGCTCGTCAATCCCGCCTGGCGCCAGCCCGATCCGCTTCAGCTACGGCTCTTCGAGGGCTGGGGCATCGAGGTGCCCATCATGCGCTGGCCCGCCGCGCCCCGGCGGCTGATCCGCATCTCCGCCCAGCTCTACAACCGCCGCGAGCACTACGTGAGGCTCGCGGGCGCCCTCGCCAAGGAGCTGGCCGCCGAGCCTCGCCCCTAGCCGCGCCCCACGAAGGGCATCTTGGTCGCCATGATGGTCATGAACTGCACGTTGGTGTCGAGCGGCAGCTTGGCCATGGAGACGATGGCGGTCGCGACATGCGACACGTCGAAGAGCGGCTCCGGCGCGACGGTGCCATTGGCTTGGGGCACGCCCTTGGACATCCGCGCGGCGAGCGGGGTCAGCGCATTGCCGATGTCGATCTGGCCGCACGCGATGTCGTACTTGCGCCCGTCCAGCGAGGTGGACTTGGTGAGCCCGGTGATGGCGTGCTTGGTCGAGGTGTAGGCGACGGAGTTGGGCCGCGGGGCGTGCGCCGAGATCGAGCCGTTGTTGATGATGCGGCCGCCGCGCGGGTCCTGGTCCTTCATGATCTTGATGGCTTCCTGGGTGCAGAGGAAGGAGCCGGTAAGGTTGATGTCCACCACCGCCTTCCACTGCTCGTAGGTGAGCTCCTCCATCGGCACCGCGGGCGCGCCGATGCCCGCATTGTTGAAGAGAAGATCCAGGCGCCCGAACGCCTCCTTGGTGCGCGCGAAGAGGTTCCGCACCGAGCCCGGGTCGGCCACGTCGGTGGGCACGACGAGGGCCCGGTCCTTCGCCGCCCCCGCGGAGGCGGCCACCCGCTCGAGCTGGTCCTTGCGGCGTCCCGCCAGCGTTACGCAATAGCCCTCGGCCAGGAGCGCCAGCGCGGAGGCCTCGCCGATGCCGCTCCCCGCGCCCGTCACGATCGCGACCTTCTTGTCGGTGGCCATGGATATTCTCTCCTTTGGGTCGGCCTCAGGCGACCTGATAGCGCTTGATCGCCGCCGCGTCGAACTCGAGCCCGAACCCCGGCGCCTCCGGCACCACGAGGTGGCCGTCGGCGAGCACGGGTGTCTCCTGGAAGAGCCGCAGGGTCCACGGCATGTACTCCACGGTGAGGCCGTTGGGGATGGCGGCGATGAGATGGACGTGGAACTCCGGGATGAGATGGCTCACCACGGGCAGGTTGAAGGCCTCGGCCATGCCCGCGATCTTCATCCACTGGGTGATGCCGCCCGCCCGGAGGAGATCGATCATCACGATGTCGATGGAGCGGGCCTCCAGCATGTGGCGGAACGGCACGATGCCGTAGTGGTACTCCCCTGCGGCGACGGGGGTGATGAGATTGTCGGCCACCCGCGCCAGCCCGGCGTAGTCGTCATGGGCCACGGGATCTTCGAGCCAGAAGAGCTGATACGGCTCGATGCGATGCCCGATCTCGATGGCCTGGTTGACGCTCCAGAGCTGGTTGATGTCGCACATGAGGTCCACGTCGGGGCCGATGGCCTCGCGCATGACGCGGACGCGCTCGATGGAGGCGGCGGGGGTGGGCTCGCTCCCGCACTGCATCTTCATCTGACGGAAGCCCATCTTCACGAGGCGCGGGCCCGCCTCGGCCAGGTATTTCACGGGGTGCGGCCGCATCAGGGCGCCGCTGGCGTAGGTGGGCGCCCGGTCGCGCAGCCCGCCCAGGAGCGCGCACACCGACTGGCTGACCGCCTTGCCCTTGAGATCCCAGCACGCGATGTCGATGGCGGAGAGCGCCAGCGTGTAGATCCCGCCCGGCCCCGCGTGGCTGGCGGCGCGGCGGCACTTGGCGGCGATGGCCTCGACCCGAGTGGGATCCTCCCCCACGCTGAGCCCGGCCAGCGTGTCGACCGCCGACTTGAGGGCCGGCGTGAGGGCGCCGCCGAAGAAGGTCAGACCCAGCCCGACCAGGCCCTGGTCGGTGCCCAGCTCGACGGTGACGAACTCGCGCGTGTCGGTGGGAGCAGGCAACCCGACGACGAGCGGGTTGTCCGCGGGGGTGCGCAGCACGCGCGTGGTGACGTGGGTGATCTTCATGAGGTCTCCATGGGCCGCCGGTGGGCGTCTATACTACCGCGGATGGGGACTGCGGTGACGGAACGGCTCGAGCAATGGCTCACCGCCGAAGGGGCGCGGTATCGCCTCTTCGAGCACCCTCCGGTCTTCACCAGCGAGGAGGCGGCGCGCGTCCGCGGCACGCCCATCGAGTCCGGCGCCAAGGCGCTCGTTCTACTCGCCGCCGACGCGCCCGTCCATGTGGTGCTGCCGGGCAGCCGGCGCGTGGACAATGCCCGGGTCCGCGCCGTCCTCGGCACTCGCACCCTGCGCTTCGCCACGCCCGCCGAGCTGCTCGCCCTCACCGGCTGCGTGCCCGGCGCGGTACCACCCTTCGGCAATCTCTTCGGCCTGCCCGTCCTCGTTGACGCGGCGCTGGCCGCGCGCGAGGAGATCGCTTTCAACGCCGGGACCAACTCGGCCTCCATCGTGATGCCCTGCGCCGACTTCCTGCGCCTCTCGGGTGCGAGCGTGCACGCCCTGTCGAAGGAGTAAGCCCATGGTGCCCGAGCTCTCGACCGCCCGCCTGCGGCTCCGCGGCTGGAGGGAGGAGGACCTGGCCCCCTTTGCGGCGCTGAATGCGGACCCGCAAGTCATGGAGCACTTTCCCGGAGTACTGGACCGCGTCGAGAGCGACGCGCTCGTGGCCCATATCCGGGATCATTTCGACCGCCACGGGTTCGGCCTCTGGGCGGTGGAGGTGCCCGGTGTCGCGCCGTTCGTGGGATTCGTGGGCCTGGCCATCCCGTCGTTCCAGGCGCACTTCACCCCGTGCGTGGAGATCGGATGGCGGCTCGCCGCCGAGTTCTGGGGCCGCGGCTACGCGAGCGAGGCGGCGGCGAGCGCGCTCACGTTCGGATTCGAGACCCTCTCCCTCGACGAGATCGTCTCGTTCACGGCGCCGGGGAATCTGAGGTCGCGGCGGGTGATGGGGCGGCTGGGCATGACGCGATCCCCGAGCGACGATTTCGAGCACCCGAGCTTTCCCCCGGAGCACCCGCTCCGACCCCACGTCCTGTATCGTGTGACCCGCAACGCCTGGCGACGGGAGGGTGCGCGCTGATGGACTTCCAGTACACGCCCGAGCAGGAGGCCTTCCGCCGGGAGCTGCGCGGCTGGCTCGCCGGCAATCTGCCGCGCGATCTCTGCGTGGACGATCCCACCGACGAGCGGGTGGCGCCGGACCGGGCCACCTTCGAGCGCCGGGTGGCCTGGCAGCGCACGATGTTCGAGGCGGGCTGGGTGGGCATCTCCTGGCCCAAGGAGTACGGCGGGCGTGGCGCCACCCTGATGGAGCAGATCATCTACGACGAGGAGTGCTTCCGTGCCCGCGCCCCCGTCCTGCCGGGCTATTCGGGCATCGGCATGATCGGGCCGACCCTGATCGAGTGCGGGACGGAGGCCCAGCGGAAGCGCTTCGTGCCGCGCATCCTCACCGCCGAGGACATCTGGTGCCAGGGCTTCTCCGAGCCGGGGGCGGGCTCGGATCTCGCGGGGCTCCAGACCCGCGCGGTGGACAAGGGCGACCACTTCGTCGTCAACGGCCAGAAGGTCTGGACCTCGGGCGCCCAGTTCGCGGACTGGATCTATCTCCTCGTGCGCACGGATCCCGCCGCGCCCAAGCACCGGGGGATCAGCTACCTCCTCGTGGACATGAAGACGCCCGGCATCACCGTGCGCCCGCTCGTGCTCATGAACGGCCACCGGCACTTCAACGAGGTGTTCTTCGTGGACGTGGCGGTGCCCAAGGAGCACCTGGTGGGGAAGGTGAACGCGGGGTGGGGCGTGGCGATGACCACGCTGATGTACGAGCGCAAGGCGGGCGGCGGGCGTGGCCACGACGACCAGATCGCCCGCCTCGGCACGATCGCGCGCGCACTCTCCAC
>JBKPDT010000427.1:0-4954 GCA_046728035.1 Candidatus Methylomirabilota bacterium
GCGGCGGTCGATGAGCTGCCTGATCTCGTTCGGCAGGGGCTGCGCCATGGCTTGTCCTCCCCGCTATGCTGTGCCGACACGGCGAGCGAGGAACTCGATATGGCGCTGCCAGGTCTCGCCCTCGTCGGTGGACACCTCGCCACGCCAGCGAAAGGACACGGGCGTGATCTCGGAGAAGCTCCAGCGGCGCACGTTTCCCGCGGTATCCGTCCCGGTCTGCACGATGTCGTCGCCCTGCTGGCGGCCGATCATGGTGAGGTAGGTCTGGGATACCGGGTCGGTCCACTCGATGTGCCACGCGTCGATCGTGGGGTTATAGGTGCGCAGCGTCGTCCCGTAATAGTTCCGGTTGGCGGCGGCATCCTCCCCTTCCCGGCTGCCGCGTGGCGGGACGATCCACACGTCCTGGATCGCCCGGCCCTCCAGCACCCATGCGAAGTGCCACTCGCCCCGGCGGCGCCGGGTGGAGCCGTCGTCCTGGAACTCATGGACGTCGAGATCCCAGGAGCCTACCAGCCACCCATAGAGATCCATCTTGCCGAGGCGGTCGGCGGCTGGGCCGTTGACCTGAAGGGCGTCGCCGAGCGGGGTGCGCGTGGTCGCCATGTCACTTCAGAAGACACCGCACCCGCACGCGTGTCAAACGGTGGCGAAGGCGGGGTCGCGCACCCTAGGTCAGCCCGCCATCCACGGCGAGGATCTGACCCGTGATGTAGCTGGCCTCGTCGGAAACGAGGAAGGCGACCGCGTTGGCGACCTCCTCCGGCGTTCCCATGCGACCGAAGGCGGTCAGCCTGACGAGGCCGTCCTTGACCTCCTGCGGCAGCCCCTGCGTCAGGTCGGTCGGGATGAGGCCCGGCGCCACCGCGTTCACCGCGATGTTCCGTCCCCCGTATTCCTTCGCCATCGCCTTCGTGAAGCCGATGATGCCGGCCTTCGCCGCGGAGTAGTTCGTCTGGCCCGCGATGCCCACCATGCCCGCCATCGACGTCATGTTGACGATGCGTCCGTATCGCTGCGTCATCATCTGCCGCAGCGCCGCCCGGCTGCAATTGAACACACTCTTCAGGTTCTGCTGGATGACGGCGTCGAAGTCTTCTTCCTTCATTGTGACAAGCAGCCCATCCCGGGTCGTCCCCGCGTTGTTCACCAGGAAATCCAGCCGCCCATAGGCGCGCGTGACCGCGCCGACGACACCCTGGGCGGCAGCGAACTGGCTCACGTCGCCCTGCACGACGATCGCGTCGCCTCCGCCCGCCTTGATGGCGGCGACGACGTCATCGGCCGCGCTCGCGCGCGTGTGGTAGTTCACCGCGACCCGCGCGCCGAGTGCGCCGAGCTTGATCGCGCACGCGCGGCCGATGCCGCGCGATGCGCCCGTCACGAGCCCGACCTTGTCGGTGAGGTTCATCGTCGTTGTGCTCCTCGAGGCCGCGCACTGGCCTTCGATGCTGGTATAGTATCGCGGTCGGAGTACTTCTATGACTGACCCGTCCCTCGCCCCGTCCGCCCTGGCGCCGCTGTCGCCCGCGGCGGCGGAGCCGAGCGCCTTGCCGCGCTGGTACTCGCACGCCTACAATCGCGCCGAGCTCTATCGACTCGCCGCCGCGATGGGATGGTTGCCCCGCCCGGCCCGGCTCGGGCTCGCGCGGGCGGTCGGGCGGGCGGCACGCCGGCTCTTCCCGGCGGAGCGGGCCGCCGTCCGGGCAACGCTCGAGGTGACGACGGGCGCCAGCGGCGCGCGGCTGGACGAGCTGACCGCCGACGTCTTCCGCGATTTCGCCATGTGCTTCAGCGACCTCGTCACCACCAACCGGCAGCCGACCGCGCAGCTCACCGCGCACGTGAGCCAGGCGCGCGGCACCGAGCGGCTCGAGGGGCTCGAGGGCGGCTTGATCTCGCTGACCGCCCACGTCGGCAACTGGGAGCTCGCCGGCCGGCTGCTCGCGCTCCGCTCCGCCCGGCCCACCCACGTCGTCGTGGCCGAGGAGGAAGTTCGAGCGCTCAAGCGATGGGTGCGTCGGGATGGCGACGGCGTGCGCTTCGTTCCCCGCACCGCGCCGACCGTCTCGCTCCAGCTGGTCGCCGCGCTCCGGCGCGGGGAGGTCGTCGCGGTGCAGGGAGACCGCGCGCTGGGAACCCGTGGGGATGCCCTGGTCCCGTTCTTCGGGCGCCCGGCGCCGTTTCCGCTGGGACCGTTCGTTCTCGCCCGCGCGCTGCGAGTCCCCCTCGTTCCCGCCTTCTGCATGCTCGAGGCCGACCGTCGCTACGCGGTGACCGTACCGGAGCCTCTCACCGTCGCCGCGGGGGGCGAAGAAGAGGCCCTCCGGACGTGGGTCGCGCTGCTCGAGGACACCGTCCGCCGGCACCCGACGCAGTGGTTCAACTTCTTCGACGTCTGGAACCCCGTTTCCGGGTGACGAGGAGAGCCTCGGGGTGGAGAGCGAAGAGATCCTCGACGCGATCAAGACTCTCCTGGTAGAGCGGCTGAAGTTCGACCGTGTCCGGGCGGCCGAGGTCACCCTGCATACCTCGCTGCCCAAGGGGATCGAGGGGTCGCTGGGACTCGACTCGCTGGATTTCATCGAGCTGGCGATGGGGATCGAGGAGCGCTGCGGCGTCGTCATCGACGACCAGGAAGACCTGGCGCCCCATTTCAAGTCGGTCGGCGCCCTCGTCGACTTCATCACCTCTCGGCAGAACGTGACGTGATGGGGAGCGAGATCGCGCTCGCCGAGGCAACCGCCGCCGCGGCCTCGCTCCAGCAGGCCCTCCCTCCCTCGCTGCACTCGCTATTCGGCGGCTCGTTCCTCCGCTCCTGGGACCTCTACGACGAGTTCGTCTACCGGCTGACCCTCCGCGTATTCCAGGACGCCGGACTGGAGGCGGCCACGCGGGAACCGGGAAGCACGCCGGACGTCGCCGCCCGCGCCGGCCTCGAGCCGGGCCGCGCTCTGATCCCGCTCGACTGGATCCTCCGGCAGCTCGCCACGCGCCGGGTCCTCGAGGGAGTGGACGCCGCCGAGGGGACGCGCTGGCATCGGAGCCCCGGGCCGCTGCCCGCCCTCGATCCCGAACCGGTCCGCGAGGAGCAGGCCTGGCTCGATCCCTCGTGGCTGCCCGCGTACACCCTCGCGCAGACGGTGGCGCGGGACTACGTGCGGTTCCTCCGAGGCGAGGTCGCGGGCGAGGAGATCTTGTTCTCGCCGGCGCGATTCCGCCTGTGGATCGACTACTTCTCCAACGCCAACGGCCTCTATGCCGTGAACAACCGCGTCGGCGCCGTCGCCGTGGCGGAGTGGCTGCCCCACCCCGGGGCCGCCGTTCTGGAGCTGGGGGGCGGGCTGGCGAGCGCCGCGCGTGCGCTCCTGGAGGGGCTCGAGGCCGCGGGCCGTCTCGGCGAACTCCGCACCTACCACTTCACGGAGCTCGTGCCGGCCTTCCTCCGGCGCGGGCAGCAGGCGCTCCAGGCCCGGTTTCCCGATCTACCCGGGCTCACGTTCGCGCTCCTGGACATGAACCGGCCGTTCGAGGCTCAGGGCGTCGCGCCCGGGAGCCAGTCCGTCGTCTACGCCGTCAACACGCTCCACGTGGCGAGCGATCTCGACTTCACGCTCGGCGAGATCCGCCGCACGCTCGAGCCGGGCGGGCGTCTCATCGTATCCGAGTGCGTGCGCATGCAGCCGGGGCAGCCGCTCAACGCGGAGTTCATCTTCAACCTGATGGCAACCTTCCGGTCGCGGCGTCCCGACACACCCGGCCAGCCGCCCGGGGGGTTTCTGCTGCCGGGCCAATGGAAGGCGGCCATCGAGGCCGCGGGCTTCGGCGACGTCCGCTTCCTGCCGGACGTGCTGAGATTCAGCGATCGCTTCCCCCGCTTCCACGCTGCCGCCGTCGGCGCGACACGCCCGTAGCGCGCCGCCGCGAGATCGTCTCACTCTCGCACGGCGTAGGTGACTACGGGCTCGGCGATCCCCTTCACCGGCTCCGCGGGCATGGGGGCCAGCACGAAGCGCGTGTCGAGCTCCACGCGCAGCGCCTCGGTCACGAGGATGTCGACCTGGTGCGTACGGGTGAGCGCCTGGACGCGCGCGGCCAGGTTCACCGTGCGCCCGACGAAGGCATACTCCATCCGCTCGCGCGAGCCCACCAGACCGGCGAGCCCCGGCCCGCGGTGGATGCCGATGCCGACCGCCAGCGGCGGCAGACCCTCGACGGCGAGCTCGGCATTGTACTCGTGGATGGCCGCGCGCATGGCCAGCGCCGCCCGTACCGCGTCGTCGCACTGCCACGGGTTGGGCTGGAGCGCGCCGAAGTAGGCGAGGATGCCATCGCCCAGGAAGGTGGAGACGTGCCCGCGGTGCTCGTGGATGGCGTCGCTCATGCGCTGGAAGTAGCCGTTGAGCACGCGCGCCAGCACCGCCGGCTCGAGGCGCTCGCTCATCGCGGTGAAGCCCACCAGATCGGCGAAGAGCGCGGTCACCACCTTGCGCTCGGCGGCGACCTCGGGACCCGCCCGCACCCCATCGGCGACGAGCCGCTGCACCACGCCAGCCGGCGCCAGCCGGGAGCAGGCCTCCTGGAGGTGCTGGAGCTCGGCGGCGGCCGCGTCGAGCTGCGCCTGGAGGCGGTCGGCCCGCCGCCACTGGCGATAGAGCGCGGCGGCGAGGACGGCCAGCAGCAGCAGCGCCGCCCCGACGAGGACGGCGCGTGTCACGCGGGATCCAGCACCATGGCCCCCATCCGGCAGAGCCCGTTGGCGAGAGAGGCCACCCCGATCGCCTCGATGAGCTGTGGACCGGAGAGCCGCTCGCGCAGCGCCCGCGTCCGGCGCTGCATCGGCGCCGGCTCGTACCAGATCGTCTCGCGCGCGAAGGGCACGAGCAGCCGCTCCACCGGATCGAGCTCGGGGGCGTCGAGATGGGTCAGGACCTGCGTGAGCGTCGCCTCGGCC
>JBKPDT010000428.1:0-7689 GCA_046728035.1 Candidatus Methylomirabilota bacterium
CTGTGGGCGCCGGGCGACCTCGGCACGCGCTGGCGACTGGACCGGCGCTTCACGCCGGCGGCTTCGCCGGCCGCGCGGGATGTCGCCTATCGCGGCTGGCGTCGCGCCGTCGAACGCGCCCGTGCCTGGGCGGAACCCGAGACATGACTTCTCAAAGGAGGCCTCGCATGACCCGGATCGTCGCCGCGCTCGCGCTCGCCCTGCTCGTCCTCGTCGCGCCCGCCGGTCCCGCCGCCGCGCAGGCGCCGATCGAGGGCGAGCTGGCCCTCATCACGCCGGTGTCCAAGTTCATCCACGACGCCGCGCTCAAGGCCTTCGCCGACTACGCCAAGGAGAAGTGGAACCTCACGCTCAAGGTCAGCGCCATCCCCGCGGGCACGCCGGTCGCCTACGGCCGCATCACGGAGTGGAAGGGCAAGCCCGAGGTGGACATCTTCTGGGGCGGGGAGTCCGCACTCTTCGAGAAGCTCGCCGAGCAAAAGTTGCTGCAACGGGTGGAGATCTCGAAAGAGGCGTGGGACGGGATCCCCGCGTCCATCGGCAAGCCCAAGCCCATCCCGCTCAAGGACAAGGACGGCTACTGGGTGGGGACCGCGCTCGAGCCCTACGGCCTCGTCTATCACCCGCGGCGGCTCCAGCGCCTCGGGGTGCCCGAGCCCAAGGAGTGGGACGACCTGCTGCACCCGAAGCTCAAGGGCGAAGTCGCCCAGTGCGCGCCCACCCGCTCCTCGTCCTCCAACGCGACGTACGAGGTGATCCTCTCCATGCTCGGCGAGGACAAGGGCTGGGAGTGGCTGCGCAAGCTTGCCGCCAATACCGGCCACTTCACCGCACGGAGCCGCGACGTACCGACGGTGGTGGCCAAGGGCGAGTTCGCCGCCGGCTTCGCGGTGCCGTCCTACATGGCCTTCGAGGAGAAGCTGGCCGGCTTCGATCTCAAGTTCGTGGCCCCGAAGAACGCCTTCGTGACGCCCGAGCCCATGGCGATCCTCGCCGGGGCGCGCAACCCCAAGGCGGCGCGCGCCTTCATCGAGTTCCTGCTCACCGAGCGCGGCCAGCGCGTCTTCATGGAGCGCGGGCTCTTCCCGCTCACGCCGAAGTACAAGGTGCAGGGCCCGCCCGGCTCCACCGCCGAGCTGGCCGTTCAGTTCACCGGGGGCGTGCGCTCCTACTTCGACCAGGAGGTCTCCAACGTCTACGACGAGGCGGTGGCGGCCAAGCGGTCGGAGGCGCTCAAGACCCGGTTCCGGTCCGAGATCGAAGCCCGATGGGACGAGCTGAAGAAGTAGGACGAGCTCAAGACGTCGCGTGAAGATCGCCATCCGCGGCGTCGTCAAGCGGTTCGGCGCGGTCACGGCGGTGGACCGCGCCGAGCTCGACGTCGCCGACGGAGAGCTCTTCACCCTGCTGGGCCCGTCCGGCTGCGGCAAGACCACCTTGCTGCGCCTCCTCGCCGGCTTCTACCAGCCCGACGGAGGCGAGATCCATTTTGGCGAGCGAATCGTCAACGGGCTCGCGCCCTACGAGCGCAACATCGGCATGGTGTTCCAGAACTACGCGCTGTGGCCGCACATGACGGTGGCGGGCAACGTCTCCTACGGCCTCCGCCTCCGCAAGCTCGGCGCCGCCGAGATCGCGCGGCGGATGCGCGAGGGGCTCGCCAAGGTCAACCTGAGCGGGCTCGAGTCCCGCTATCCCGGGCAGCTCTCGGGCGGCCAGCAGCAGCGGGTGGCCCTCGCCCGGGCCCTCGTGCTGAACCCCGACATCCTGCTACTGGACGAGCCGCTCTCGAACCTCGACGCCAAGATCCGCGTGCAGGTGCGCGCCGAGATCCGCAAGCTCCAGCAGGAGCTGGCCATCACCACGATCTATGTCACCCACGATCAGGAGGAAGCGCTGTCGCTCTCGGATCGCGTCGCGGTGATGAAGGACGGCCGCGTCCTCCAGGTGGGCGTGCCCAAGGACCTCTACGAGCGGCCGCGCTCGCGCTTCGTCGCCGACTTCGTGGGAACCAACAACCTCCTGCCCGGCCAGGTGCGCGAGCGGCGCGGAGAGCGCCTCTTCGTCGAGACCGGGGTGGGGCGGCTCGAGGCCATCCCCAACGCCGCCATCGCCGACCGCTGCGTGCTCGCCATCCGCCCCGAGAACGTGGCCATCGCCGAGGGCGACGGCGCGCGCGGCGCGGGCGCAGCGCCCGAGGGCGGCAACCGGGTGAACGGGCGGGTGGCGCTCACGTCCTATCTCGGCAACACCCTACGCTACGACGTGGAGACCGGCGGCGGCCTCGTGCTCAAGGCCGATATCCGCGATCCGTGGCATCACGATCCCATGCCAGTGGGCCGGGCGGTGACGGTGTCCTTCCCGCCCTCGGTGACGCTGGCCTTACCGGAGGAGCCATGACGGAGAAGCCGACGCTGCCGAAGCTGGAGCTGGCCCATACCATGCTGAGCGAGGACGCCGCCCTGGCGGTCCTCGCGGGGCAACGCATCAGCATGGGCGCCCGCACCATGGATCCCAAGGCGCAGATCGTGGGAGAGTTCGTGAAGTCGATCCGGGTGCCGGGCTACTACCCGCCGCTGCCCGAGCTGCGCCAGCAGCTCCGCACCATGGTGACCCTCATGGACGAGCCGGCGCCCGCGCTGCCGCGCATCGAGGAGATCAAGATCCCCGGTCCCGCGGGGCCGATTCCCGCCCGCGTCTACGATCCGTCGGGCAAGGGCGCGCCACTGCCCGTGCTCGCCTACTTCCACGGCGGCGGCTGGGTGCAGGGCGATCTCGAGACGCATCACGGCCTCTGCGCGCGCCTCGCGCAGCGGGCGGGCATCGCGGTGGTGGCGATCGACTACCGCCTCGCCCCCGAGCACAAGTTTCCCGCGGCGGTGGAGGACTGCCTGGCCGCGTATCGCTGGCTGTGCGCGCACGGGCGCGAGATCGGCGTGGACCAGGCCCGCATCGGCGTGGGCGGCGACTCGGCGGGGGGCAATCTCTCCGCGGTGGTCTCGCAGCTCGCCAAGGCGGAAGGGCTGCCCGTCCCGACCTGCCAGGTGCTCATCTATCCGGCCACCGATTTCGCGCTCGACACGCCCTCGCACCGCGAGCTCGAGGACGGCCACATCATCCCGCGCGACCGCATCCTCTGGTACAGCCAGCAGTATCTGCGTGGGGACGCCGACAAGATCGACCACCGCGCCTCGCCGATCCGCGGCGACCTCCGCGGCCAGCCGCCCGCGCTCGTGATCACCGCGGGCTTCGACCCCCTCCGGGACGAGGGCCACGCCTACGCGGAGGCGCTGCGGAAGGCGGGCGCGGACGTCGTGTACCGGGAGTACCCAGGCCAGATCCACGCCTTCGTGTCGCTGACCAAGGCCATCCCGGAGGGCATGGCCTGCACCCTGGAGATCGGCGACTACCTGCGGCAGCGCCTCGGCCAGAGATAGCGGGCGACGTGAAGCGGCTGCCGCTCATCGCCGGGGTTGCCCTCATCTGGCTCTTCCTCGGCCTCTTCCTCGTCTATCCCCTCACGCGCATCTTCTACGACGCGGTCACCACCGAGGCGGGCCAGTTCACCCTGGCCCACTTCCGGGACTTCTTCACCGACCGCTTCTACCTCCGCTCGCTCTGGAACTCCATGGTGCTGGGGGTGGCGACCGTGCTCACGAGCAGCGCGCTCGGCATCGCCGTCGCCTTCCTCCTCGTCCGCTACGACTTCCGCGGACGCGACCTCTTCAGCTACCTCACCATCATCCCCATCATCTCGCCGCCGCTCGTGGGCGTGCTCGGCTTCACCTTCATCCTGGGCCGGGCCGGCACCGTGAACGTGCTGCTCATGGACTGGCTCGACCTCCTCAAGCCGGTGAACTTCCTCTACGGCATCCACGGCGTGGTGCTCGTCGAGACCCTCCACCTCTTCCCCATGATCACGCTCAACGTGGTGGACGCGCTGGGCAAGATCGATCCCGCGCTGGAGGAGGCCGCGGAGAGCGTGGGGGCCCGGGGCTGGCGCAAGTTCTGGACGGTGACGCTTCCCCTGACCACACCCGGCTACATCGCGGGAGCGCTCCTCGTCTTCATCTGGACCTTCTCGGACTTCGCGACCCCGCTGGTGCTGGGCGTCCAGGATCTCCTGGCGCCCCAGGCCTACCTCAACATCGTCCAGTTCGTGGACAGGCGGATCTTCCGGATGGGCATCGTGATCTCGGCCCTGATGGTGCTGCTTGCCGTCTTCTTCCTCCTTGCCGCGCGCCACTACGTCGGGCTGAAGGACTACTCCTCGCTGGCGTACTCGCGCATCGGCCGCCGCCGGCTCCGGGGGCTCCGCCAGACGCTCGCCATCGGCTTCCTCGGCGGGCTCCTGCTCTTCTCCTTCATTCCCTACGTCGGGGTCGGGCTGGCCTCGGTGGGGAGGGGGTGGTCCCTGACGCCGCTGCCCACGGCCTACACGCTCCAGTACTACGAGCGCGTGATCGTGGAGACACCGAAGTACATCATGAACAGCTTCCTCTACTCGGGGATCGCGGTGGCCATCTGCATCCTGGTGGGCGTGCCCATCGCCTGGCTGCTCGGCCGCTCACAGGTGCCGGGGCGCGGCGCCCTCGACGCGCTCAACACCCTCATCCTCGCCATCCCCGGCACCGCCATTGGCATCGCCTACATCCGCGCCTTCCACTGGGACCTGCCGGGCTTCGACCGCGGGCTCACCTCGGTCTGGATCGTGATGCCGCTGGTCCTGGCGGTGCGGCGCCTGCCGTACACCGTGCGCGGCTCCTACGCCTCGCTGCTCCTCGTGCACCGCTCGATGGAGGAGGCGGCGGCCAGCGTGGGCGCGACCGCGGGCCGGACCTTCCGGGATATCACCCTGCCCTTGATCTGGAAGGGGGTGCTCGTGGGGAGCCTCTTCTCCTTCATGACCTCGCTACAGGAGGCCTCCGCCGTCCTCTTCCTGGCGCTGGGCGGGTGGGAGTCGATCACCAACGGCATCTTCGCCTTCTACATCGCCGGCAGCGCGAACGAGGCGGCGGCACTCGGGGTGATCCTCATCGTGGTGGCGGCCATCGCCACCCTCCTGATCAACCGCATCGCGGGGACCCGCATGGGAGGGGTCTTCGGGTGAGGCTTTGTACTCAACCCGTCGCCCGGACTCTCGAGATAGGCTCGTCATATCAGTAGCTTGCGGGGCCTTGTCAGGCCTGGGGGGCTGTGCTAGTGTTTCGGTTCACATGGCTCCCGGGATGGACCGGTCGTCATGGCGTGGGATCGCGAGCTATGCCCAGCTCGGGACGACGCTGTTCGCGTGCGTCGTCATCGGGCTCGTCGGTGGATACTTCGCCGACCGGTGGCTGGGCACGCAGCCCTGGCTGCTGCTGATCGGGCTGGGCTTCGGAATCGCGGCCGCCGCGTGGAACCTTTATCGCGCCATCGTGGCGCTGAACCGCATGAACGAGTGAGTGATGATTGCCGCTGACCTGGTGAACGGCGTGATGGCGACTGGCCTCGGGGCCACCGCCTTACTCTCCATCATCGCCGCCGCGATCGCCGGCCCCGGTGCCGCGCTGGGGGTGGCGGGAGGCGCCATCATCACCCTCCTGAACTTCCGCTGGCTGGCCCGCGACGCCATCCGGGCGACCACCGGCTCCGGCCGGCTCTCCGGCATCGGCCTGCGCAAGCTCGGCGCGCTGGCGGCTCTCGGCGCGCTCATCGTCAGCGGCTGGACCCATCCCGTCGCGGTAGCGGCCGGTCTCCTCGTCCTGCCGCCCGTGCTCGTCGCGCAGGGCCTCCGCGCCGCCCGAGACTGAGGGCCGACCCGCATGGAAATCATCGATCACCCGCCGATCCTGCGCCTGCCCGGGATCCCCGACCACATCACCTATACGTGGATCGCGATGCTGATCCTCGTCGTGGTGTCCTTCGTGGCGACCCGACGGCTCGCCCTGGTGCCCACCGGCGCGCAGAACTTCATGGAGATGGTGATCGACCAGTTCCACCAGATCCTCGACGAGGTGATCGGCGCGGGCGGCCGGCGCTACCTTCCCCTGATCGGCACTCTCGGCCTCTTCATCCTCGTCTCGAACCTCATGGGGCTGGTGCCGGGGCTGGCCGCGCCCACCGCCAATCTGAACACCACCGCGGCGTGCGCGCTCATCGTCTTCTTCACCTATCACGTCATCGGGATCCGCAAGCAGGGAGCCCTGACCTACCTCAAGCACTTCGCCGGGCCCGTGCCCGGGCCGCTCAAGCCGCTGATGTTCGTGATCGAGATCATCAGCCATCTCGCGCGGCCGCTTTCCCTCTCGCTTCGGCTCTTCGGCAACATGGCGGGCGGTCACATCCTCATCGCCATCTTCTTCTTCATGATGGGCTTCGACGGGCTGCTGGGCTGGGCCCTGACGGGCTCCCTGGGAGGGCTGCTGATCGGCGCCCCCGGCGCCGTCGTTTCCGCCGTCTTCGTGATCGGGTTCCTCATGCCGCTGAAGATCCTGGTCGCATTCCTCCAGGCCTTCATCTTCTGCATGCTCACCATGATCTACATCACGGGCGCCCTCGAGGAAGCCGAGCACGAGGCGCACCACGCCCCCGCGGGGCATCACTAGCAGTGAGGACCCACACACCAAGGAGGAGTCCGTGCGACGTACACTGATGCTCGCAATTCTGGCGGTGCTCGCGGTTCCGGGAGTGGCGCTGGCACAGGCGGCCGCGGCCGGTGCAACCGACTGGGTCAAGCCGGCGGCCGCGCTCGCCGCGGGGCTCGGCTTCGGTCTGGCGGCGGGTCTGTGCGGTCTCGGCCAGGGCCGCGCGGCCGGCTCGGCGGTGGACGCGATGGCGCGCCAGCCCGGCAACACGAACCGCATCCAGACCGCGATGATCCTGGGCCTCGCCTTCATCGAGTCTCTCGTGCTGTTCGTCTTCGTCATCGCCGTCATCCTGCTGTTCGTGAAGTCATAATGTAAGAGGGTCCGCGACGGGCGCCCGGTGGGTCGGGCGCCCGGGCCGGGCCCGTCGGAGCAGGTCGTCATGGCGCCGCGCTCGCATTTCAAGATTCCGAAGATCCCGGAGATGACCGTCCGGCGCCTGTCCGTCTACACCCGCTGCCTCCAGCAGCTCGAGGAGGACGGCGTGAAGACGGTCTCTTCGCAGGAGCTGGCCGAGCGCTTCAACTTCAACTCGGCACAGGTGCGGAAGGACCTCGCCTACTTCGGCGAGTTCGGCGTGCGCGGCATCGGCTACTACGTGGCCGGGCTCAAGGCCGAGCTGCAGAAGATCCTCGGCCTCGATCGCGAGTGGCCCCTCGCCCTCGTGGGGCTCGGCAACCTTGGCGCCGCCCTCTTCCACTACAAGGGCTTCGCCAAGCAGGGCTTCCGTATCGCCGCCATCTTCGACGACGATCCCGCCAAGTGGGGCCAGGCGGACGGCGGCGTGCCCATCATGCCGATGCGCGACCTGCCCAAGGAGGTGAAGGCCCGCAACCTCCAGATCGCCATCGTGGCGGTGCCCGCCGAGTCCGCCCAATCGGTGACGGAGAAGCTCGTCGCCGCCGGCATCAAGGCCATCCTGAACTTCGCCCCCGGCCGCATCAAGGGCGCCAAGGACGTGCGCCTCAAGAACGTGGACCTCGCCATCGAGCTCGAGTCGCTGAGCTTTTACCTCGCCCAGGGCAGCCGGTGAGGGGGCGCTGATGCTCCTGCTGCCGGACCT
>JBKPDT010000429.1:0-5563 GCA_046728035.1 Candidatus Methylomirabilota bacterium
GTACTTCGAGCGGTTCTCGCAGCCGCCGCCCTTGGCCATGATCTGGATCCGCAGGGCGCTGCCCGGCACCAGGTCGGTGTGAATGACGCCGGGGGTGTTGTCGCCGGTGTTCACGCGATCGAAGGGCGAGCGCACGATCGAGGCGCGGAGATAGCCCTCGGTATAGCCGGCACGGATGCCCGCGTTGACGGCATCGGCGAGGAGGCCGCCCTCCACGTGGAGGTCCTGGCCCACCTCGACGAAGCAGACCACGAAGCCGGTGTCCTGACAGTAGGGGATCTTCTTGGTCCGGGCCAGCTCGGCGTTGTCCTTGAGGATCTGGAGCACCTGCTTCCCGGCGGGGGACCGCTCGGTGACCAGGGCGCGGTCGAACGCGCGCAGGACGTCGGGCTCGAGGTCGTAGTTGGCCTCCATGCACAGCTTCTTCACCGCGTCGGTGATGGCCGAGACGTGGATGGTGCGCATGGAGCGGCGGCGAGCCTCTAGAGCTTCAGCTTGTCGACGAGCTCGCGGACGGCCGCCGCCGACTTGTCGAACGCGGCCTGCTCGTCCGGGGTGAGCGTGATCTCGATGATCTGCTCGACGCCGTCGCGGCCGAGCTTCACCGGGACGCCCACGTAGAGGCCCTTCACGCCGTATTGGCCGTCCAGGTAGGCCGCGCACGGCAGGATCTTCTTCTTGTCCTTGAGGATGGCCTCCACCATCTCCACCGCGGCGGCGGCGGGCGCGTAGTAAGCGCTCCCCGACTTGAGGAAGGCGACGATCTCGGCGCCGCCGTTGGCCGTCCGCGTCACCAGGGCCTGGATCCGGTCGGGCGGGAGGAGATCGGTGATGGGGATCCCCGCCACCGTGGAGTAACGGGGCAGCGGCACCATGGTGTCGCCGTGGCCGCCGAGCACGAAGGCGGTGACGTTCTCCACGGACACCTGTAGCTCCTGGGCGATGAAGGTGCGGAACCGGGCGGAGTCCAGCACCCCCGCCATGCCGACCACGCGCCGGTGTGGGAACTTGGACTTCTTCCAGGCGAGCTGCACCATGGCGTCGAGGGGGTTGGTCACGAGGACGAGGATCGAGTGGGGGGACCGCGAGACCACCTGCTCGACGACGCTCCCCACGATCTCGGCGTTCTTGAAGAGGAGGTCGTCGCGGGTCATGCCCGGCTTGCGCGCGAGCCCGGCGGTGATGACCACGATGTCCGAGTCGGCGGTCTCGTCGTAGCCATTGGTGCCCACGAGCCGGCTGTCGTAGCCGTGCACGGGGGCGGCCTGGGCGAGGTCGAGCGCCTTGCCCTGGGGAATGCCCTCCACCACGTCGACGAGGACGACGTCGCCCAGCTCCTTCTCCACCGCGTACTGGGCGACGGTGGCGCCGACGTTGCCGGCGCCCACCACGCTGATCTTGGGCCGTGCCGCCATCACAGCGTCTCCATGTTCTTGACGATCGCGGTGCCGAACTCCGAGCACTTCACCTCCTTCGCCCCTTCCATCAGTCGGGCGAAGTCGTAGGTCACGACCTTCTGCTCGAGGGTCTTCTCCAGTCCCGCGATGATCCGGTCGGCCGCCTCGTTCCAGCCCATGTAGCGGAACATCATCTCCCCGGAGAGGATGACGGACCCTGGATTGACCTTGTCCTGACCGGCGTACTTGGGCGCGGTGCCATGAGTGGCCTCGAAGAGGGCATGACCGGTGTCGTAGTTGATGTTGGCACCGGGGGCGATCCCGATGCCGCCGACCTGCGCGGCGAGCGCGTCGGAGATGAGATCGCCGGTGAGGTTACAGCACGGGATCACGTCGAACTCGTCCGGGCGGGTGAGGATCTGCTGGAGGAATGCGTCGGTGATGGCGTCCTTCACCAGGATCTTGCCCGCTGGCGGCTTGCCCCCGCAGTCGTCCCAGCCCACGAGCCGGTCCGAGAACTCGGCCTTGGCGAGCGCATAGCCCCACTTCATGAACATGCCTTCGGTGTACTTCTGGATATTGCCCTTGTGGACCAGGGTCACGTTCTTGCGATGGTTCTCGATGGCGTAGCGCATGGCGGCGCGGATGAGCCGGTCGGAGCCTTCCTTGGAGATCGGCTTGATCCCGATCGAGGAGGTGTTGGGGAACCGGATCTTCTTGACCCCCATCTCCTTCTGGAGGAAGTCGATGACCTTTCTCGCTTCCGGCGTCCCCTGCACCCACTCGATGCCGGCGTAGATGTCCTCGGTGTTCTCGCGGAAGATCACCATGTCGATCTTCTCGGGATGCTTCACCGGGGACGGCACGCCCTTGAACCAGCGGACGGGCCGGAGGCACACGTAGAGGTCCAGCTCCTGGCGGAGGGTCACGTTGAGCGAGCGGAACCCCTCGCCCACCGGCGTGGTGAGTGGGCCCTTGATCGCCACCAGGTACTCGCGGATCACGTCGAGGGTCTCGGAGGGGAGAAGATTGGGCGGGCAATCCGCGCCGTACACCGCCTGCGCCTTCTCGCCCGCGAAGACCTCCGCCCACGCGATCTTGCGCCGGCCCTTGTAGGCCTGGGCGACGGCGGCGTCGAGCACCCGCACCGAGGCCGCCCAGATGTCGGGGCCGGTGCCGTCGCCTTCGATGAAGGCGATGATCGGGTGGTCCGGCACCTGCAGCTTGCCGTGGCTGATCGTGACCTTCTCCCCCGCGGGAATCTTCACCTTGCCGGCCATTGAGGTCTCCTCGGAGTTACTTCAGGGCGTTGAGCGCCGAGCCCGCCTTGAACCAGCCGATCTGCTCGTCGGTCAAGGTGTGGTTGCACTTGATGGTGACGGTCTTCCCGCCCGGCTTGTGGAGGACGACCTCGACCGGCCGACCGGGGGCGAGCGCCGACAGGCCCCGGATGCTCACGCGGTCGGCCTGCTCGAAGAGGTCATAGTCCTTGGGGTCGGAGAAGGTCAGGGGCAGAATGCCCTGCTTCTTGAGGTTGGTCTCGTGGATGCGCGCGAAGCTCCGCACGATCACCGCCTTCGCCCCCAGGTAGCGGGGCGACATCGCGGCGTGCTCGCGGCTCGACCCCTCGCCGTAGTTCTCGTCGCCGATCACGAGCCAGGGGATGCCGCGGGCCTTGAGGTCGCGCGCGATCTGGGTGAAGGGCTTGCCCGCCTCGCCCGTCACCGGATTCACGCCCTTGCCCGCCTCGCCGGTGAAAGCGTTGACCGCGCCGAGGAACATGTTGTCGCTGATCTTGTCGAGGTGCCCGCGGAAGCGGAGCCAGGCGCCCGCCGGGGAGATGTGGTCGGTCGTCGTCTTGCCCTTGGTCTTGACGAGGATGGGCAGCTCCACGAAATCCTTGCCCTCCCAGCGGGGGAAGGGCTGGAGGAGCTGGAGCCGCTCGCTCCCGGGGGAAATCACCACCTCGAGCCCCTCGCCGTCGGCGGCGGGCGCCTCGAAGCCCTCCTCGCCCTTGGCGAAGCCGCGCGAGGGCAACTCGTCACCCTCGGGCGCGGTGAAGCGGAAGGGCCGGCCGTCGGGGCCGGGAATGGTCCCGTTGACGGGATCGAACTCCAGCGAGCCCGCGAAAACCAGCGCGGTCACGATCTCGGGGCTGGTCAGGAAGGACAGCGTGCTCGCGCTGCCGTCGTTGCGCCCCGGGAAGTTGCGGTTGAAGGACGACACGATGGTGTTGGTCTCGGTGGCGCCCACGTCGGAGCGCTTCCACTGGCCGATGCACGGGCCGCACGCATTGGCGAGGACAGTGCCCCCGATCTTCTGGAACGTCTCCATGATGCCGTCGCGCTTGATGGTCTGGTAGATGCGCTCGGAGCCCGGCGTGACGAGGAAGGGGGTCTTCGCCTTGAGCCCGGCCTTGAGGGCCTGGGTAGCGATGTGGGCGGCGCGCTGCATGTCCTCGTAGGAGGAGTTGGTGCAGGAACCGATGAGGCCGGCCTTGATCTGGGCGGGCCAGCTCTCCTTCGTCACCTCGGCGGCGAGCCGGCTGATGGGCCGCGCGCGGTCCGGCGAGTGCGGGCCCACGATGTGGGGCTCGAGCTCGGAAAGATTCACCTCGACGATCTCGTCGAAGTACTTCTTCGGGTCCGCGAGCACCTCGGGATCGGCGACGAGATGGGCGCGGTGCGCCTCCGCGAGGGTCGCCTGGCCGGCGCGGTCGGTGGCGCGGAGGTAGGCGGCCATGCGGTCGTCGAAGTGGAAGAGCGAGGTGGTGGCGCCGAGCTCCGCGCCCATGTTGCAGATGGTGCCCTTGCCGGTGGCGCTGATGGACTCCGCGCCGGGCCCGAAGTACTCGATGATCTTGTTGGTGCCGCCCTTCACGGTGAGGAGGCCGCAGAGGTAGGTGATGACGTCCTTCGCGGAGCTCCAGCCCGAGAGCTTGCCGGTGAGGAGCACGCCGACGAGCTTGGGATCGAGCACCTCCCACGCGAGCCCCGCCATCGCCTCGCCGCAATCGGCGCCGCCGACCCCGATCGCCGCCATCCCGAGGCCGCCCGCGTTGGGCGTGTGCGAGTCCGCCCCGATCATGAGACCGCCGGGGAAGGCGTAGTTCTCGAGGACGACCTGGTGGATGATGCCGGCGCCGGGCTTCCAGAAGCCGATCCCGTACTTCTTCGAGGCGGAGTGGAGGAAGTCGTAGACCTCGCGGTTCTCCGAGATCGCCCGCTCCATGTCCTCGCGAGCCCCGCTCTGAGCGCGGATGAGATGGTCGCAGTGCACCGTGCTCGGCACCGCCACCCGCTTCTTGCCCGCCTGCATGAATTGCAGGAGGGCCATCTGGCCGGTGGCGTCCTGCAGCGCCACGCGGTCCACGCGGAGGCGGAGCTGGGCCTTGCCGCGGCTCCACTCCTGCTTGTCGAAGTCGTCGGCGTGGGAAACGAGAATCTTCTCGGTGAGGGTGAGCGCGCGACCGAAGCGCCGGCGCGCCCGGTCGAGGCTGGCGGGCATGGACTCGTAGAGACGCTGGATCTGGTCTGCCGCCATGGTGGGCCTCCCTCGCTTGCCGCTCGTGGCGAGCGGATTCCCGGCGCTTCCGGGGCCACACAGACGTATCGCCTCCCGCCCGTTCGGAGGGGAGGCGACCGGGTCAAACTCCCGGCGGTTACGCTAACATGTCGGCCGGGGGAGGTCAAGGCGCGGCCCGTCCGCTCGCCCCCTCGGGCCGCCCTTGACTTGGCCCGCCGGCGAATGCTTTCATCACGCAGGAGGAACGTCATGAGGAACTCGGTTCTCACCCCGCGGACCCTCGGCGCTCTGCTCATCCTCGCTCTGCTCGTCGTGGCCGGCCACCCGACCGGCGCCCTCGCGCAGGAGACGCTGACCAACGAGTCGATCGTCTCCATGGTCAAGGGCGGGCTCAGCGAGGCGGTCGTGCTCGCGCGTATCCGCTCCGGCCCCGCCAGCTTCGACACCAGCACCACCTCGCTGGTCGCCCTCAAGAAGGCCGGCGTCTCCGACAAGATCATCGAAGCCATGGTGAGCGCGCCCAAGAGCGGCGCGGCCGCGGCAGCCCCCACGCCGGCGGCCCCCGCGCCAACGCCTGCCTCCCCCTCCGGCGCCGCGAGCGCGCCCGCCCCATCCGTCTCCGCCTCGGCGCGGACCAGCGC
>JBKPDT010000430.1:0-3772 GCA_046728035.1 Candidatus Methylomirabilota bacterium
GCCCGAGGCACCGTGCTGGTCGAGCTAGCGCGGGAGTATCGCCGGGTCGTCTCCTACGACGAGGTGCCTCCTGTCCTCCGGCACGCCATCCTGGCGGCCGAGGACAAGAACTTCTTCTCCCACTCCGGCGTGGAATACGAGGCGCTGCCGCGGGTGGTGTACAAGACGGCGGTGCACTCCGTGGCCGCGTGGCGGAAGGGCGGCGTCGATTTCCGGCTGCGTTTCCCTCAGGGGGGCTCGACGCTGACCCAGCAGCTCGTTCGCGGCTACTTCCTCCGGGACCGCTCGAGCCGCGAGAACGGCGCCGCTCTGTTCCGCAATACCGCGACCTCGTGGGTCCTCTCCGCGGCCCTGGGGGTCCCGACCACGAACAAGCTCCTCCGGAAGATGGAGGAGATGCGCCTCGCGCTCTGGCTCGAGGAGGAGATGCGACGGCGCTACGGATCGCGGGAGCAGGCCAAGCGCGAGATCTTCGCCCGCTCGTCCAGCTTCGCCTACCTCGGAAACGGCCGCTACGGTTTCGCCGCCGGCTCCGAGTACTACTTCGGCAAGCCTCTGTCGAGCTACACGCCGCTGGACGCGGACAAGGCCGCGTTGCTGGCGGGGATCACCAAGGCTCCTCGGGACTACGCGCCGGTGGCGGGCGACCCGCGGCCCCTGCGCCGTCGCAACGAGATCCTGGCCCTGATGGCGCGCAACGGCTACATCGCCGAGAGCCTCGCGAAGCGCTGCCAGACCGAGCCGGTTCTCCTGTCGGCGGTCACGAGCAACCCGGTCAAGACCCACGCCCCCGCCGCGATCGACACCGTCTTCGACGAGTTGAAACGGCACGGCGCGGGCCGGTTCGGGATCGAAGACCTCTTCCTGGGACGGATCTCGGTCCACTCCACGGTGGACGAGCGGGTGCAGACCATCGTGAACCAGGCCCTAGAGCACGGCCTCGCCCTCTACGAGAAGCGGCATCGCGGGGCGAAGGGGTTGATCCAGGGATCGGTGGTGGTGCTGCGTAACGCGGACGCGGCGATCCTGGCCGAGGCCGGTGGGCGGCAGGTCTACAAGGACCGTCCCACGCGCTACTCCGACTACAACCGCGCCACCGGCTCGCTGCGGCAGCCCGGCTCGGCCTGGAAGCCGCTGGTGTACCTGGCCGCGTTCCGCCACGACCTGAGCCTCGACACCGTGGTGCCCGACGAGCCCATCTCGGTGCCCATGGGGGTCGATCGCCCGGAGAAGTGGATCGCCAACTACGACAACCAGTTCAAGGGCCCGATCCCGATGCGCCAGGCGCTGGCCGAGTCACGCAACACGGTGGCCGTGTGGATCACACGCGAGATCGGCGTCGACCGGATGATCAAGACGGCCCGGGAGCTGGGGATCCGTAGCCGCCTGCAGCCCTACCTCGCCACCGCACTGGGGGCGTCGGAGGTGCGGCTGCTGGAGTTGGCGGGCGCCTATCGCGCCATCGCCTCGGCAATCCTGGCGGAGCCCCACATCATCGATCGCGTGACCGCCGCCTCCGGCGAGGTGCTCTACAAGGCGCCCCGGGCCGCGACGGAGATCAGCTCCACCGGCCTGAGCCTGATCCAAGAGGGGCTGCGAGGCGTGGTCCGCCTCCCGGAGGGCACCGCTCACGCCCTCGACAGCCGCGACTTCCCGGTCCCGGTAATGGGCAAGACGGGGACGACGAGCGACTTCCGCGACGCGCTCTTCGTCGGATCCACCTACGGGCCGAAGGGGGTCACGGTGGCGGTCCGGGTCGGCTTCGACGACAACCGCGCGCTCGGGGAGAAGGAGACCGGGGGGCGCGCGGCACTGCCGATCTTCCGGGAGATCATGCTCCGCATCTACGAGCGCCAGCTCGTGGGGCCGGTGCCGGCGTTCCCTCGCGAGATCGAGGAAGGGATCAACCGCTACCTGGCGCAGTCTGCCGCGCGCCAGGCCGAGCGCGACAGGCCGCCGCTCCCGATCAAGCTCGAATAGGCAGAGCCCTCAGCGTGTCCTGGCCGGCGGCCGGCTTCCCGACGGCGTCTTTGAGCGATGGCGCTCCTCGGCCTCGTCCACCGAGTGCGACTCGGTGAGGCTGGCGTCGCGCTTGGCCATCGTGACCAGCTGCTGGTAGTGGTTGTGCAGCAATCGGATCTCCGCCTCGGTCAGGTCCTCCACGTTGATCAGCCGATTGCTCGCGCCCTGGAGCGCCGCCACGATCTCGTTGAGCTTCAGGTGGACGGCGCGGGAGTCCTTGTTCTGCGAGCGTTGAATGAGGAAGACCATCAGGAAGGTGATGACGGTCGTCCCCGTGTTGATCACGAGCTGCCAGGTATCCGAGAAGCCGAAGATGGGCCCCGTCATCGCCCATACGACGATGGTGGCGAGGGCGACGCCGAACGCCCACGAGCCGCCCGTCCACTCCGTGGCCCGGTGGGCCAGCCCCCCCAGCGCCTCGCCGAGCGTGACCCTCTTGGTCATCGCCCCTCCCTCGTCACGTTTTCGCGGGGCCGGGTCCGAGACTCGGCTGGGCGACGGGCGCCCTCCTAAGCCGCGCCCCGAGTGAGCCAGCGGTGCTCCACCAGCCGCCGAACAGGACGATCGTGAGCCCGAGCAGGTTCAGGGCGATCGGCATGACGTTTCCCGGCATCGGCGCGTACGCCCAGTATGCGAGCGCGTTCGCGGCCAGCAGCGGAACCAGTACCAGGGCGCCGGGCGGCCAGGCGCGCCGCCAGAGGCGAAGGAGGGCTTCTCCGAAGCCGCCTTCGAGTCGCTTGTGAAGGATGAGCCAGGACACCCACGCGGCCACGAGCAGCGCCGGGAGCCACTGATGCAGCCAGAGCACGGACGTGACGAGGAGAAGCGTGGCGGCATGCCGCCGGCGTCGATTGGCGCTCATCGTCAAGGTCTCTCGCTCCGTCCCGAGAGCACACGCGGCTCAGGATTCCGCAACCTTTCCAGGAGCACGGCGAAAGAGGTGGTCCGGATGATCGAGTTGAACTGGCTCCGATAGCTGGAGATGAGGCTCACCCCTTCGACCACGACATCATAGACTGCCCATCGGCCCGCGCTCTCCAGCAGGCGATACTCCACCGGGATCTTCGCGCCGCGGTCGGTGACGAGGCGTGACCGCACCCGCGCCGATGAGCCATCGACCGACTCGCCGTGGAACGTGACCGTTGCGAGCCGGAAGTTCCCGATGGTAGTCAAGTACGACCGGTCGAGGAGGGCGGTGAAGAGCCGGACGAATTCCTCCTGCTCCTGCGGGGAACGCTCGGTCCAGTGCTGGGCCAGCGTCCGTCGGGCCATCTCGTTGAAGTCGAACAGTCGCTCGCCCACCTGGCGAATCTCGGCGCGCCGTCGCCCGCCATCCGGCTGCGATTCGACGATCGCAAGCGCCCGGGATACGGACGACTTGACGAGATCGAGCGGGCCCGGCTGGCTGACTGGCGGCTGTGCCGGAGCGCCCTTGACGGCGTCCTCGGCAAGGGCAGGAAGCGTTCCGAGAACCAGCGCTGCCACCGCGACGACGCCGAGCGCGGGCAGCCGGCAGACATGACGCGCTGAGAATCCGTGCACTTGTATCATGCTCGGCCATCCTTCCACGACGGCGGGTTCTGCATCCTCACCAGATCAGACTAGTCCTCAGAATCCCGTCCGCCCACCTGGACCTTGGTCCAATGGGCGGGCGGGGCGCGGGCTGCGATGATGGACGGGAACGACAAGCGGATGAAATGACGGCAGGATCGAGCCGTTGCAGAGGGGGGGGTCGCGATGCGAGCGAGTG
>JBKPDT010000431.1:0-3652 GCA_046728035.1 Candidatus Methylomirabilota bacterium
AATCCCGCCTCCCCCCCGGAGGGCTGCTATTTCCACCCCCGCTGCCCGCACGCCATCGAGGTGTGCCGCGCGCAAGCGCCGGTCTACCAGGAGATCTCGCCCGCGCATTTCGTCGCCTGTCACCGCGCCCGCGAGCTCCAGCTCGCCGGGGTGGAGTGAGGCAAGCGGCGAGCCGCGTGAGCCAAAGGAGACGAGCGTGACCGACAAGATTACGGTCCTGAACCCCATGGGCTTCGCTCCCAAGGTGACCCGCCAGGCGCTGGCGCCGCGGCTGCCCACGCTCGAGGGGCGGACGGTGTACCTGGTGGACTGCCGCTTCGACGACTCGGACCTCTTTCTCGAACAGATGCGGGCGTGGTTCGCCGCGCACCTGCCCGGCGTGACCGCCGTGGTCAAGCGGATCTCCAGCGTGTACCTGAATGACGATCCGGCGACGTGGGAGGAGGTTCGGGCCAAGGGGCACGCCGCCATCGTCGGGGTCGGCCACTGAAGCACCTGCGCGCCGGCGGTCGCCGCGCATGCGATGACGCTCGAGACGCGGTACGGCGTGCCCACGGTGGCGCTCCACACCGACAAATTCGACGGAGTGGTCCGGTCGGTGGCGGCGGTGAGCGGCATGGCCGAGCTCCGGCAGGTCTTCGTCCCCCAGCCCATCATGGGCAAGACGGCCCGCGAGCTGCGCGCCTACGTCGACGGCGCCGATCCGATCACCGGCCGACCGGTGATGCAGGAAGTCGTGGAGGGGCTCACCCGGCCATTCGCCGCCGGTGAGGGGAGCCCAGCGGAATTCGACCGGTCCACGCCGCGGCTCATCGAGGCCGACACCGCCGAGCGTCTCGAGCGGCTCTTCCTCGAGAGCCACTGGACCGACGGCTTGCCCATCGTGCTCCCCACCGAGGATCGGGTGGCCGCCATGCTGTGCGGCACGCGCCGGAACGCCGACGAGGTCGTCGGGCGCATGCGCTCGACCCACTTCCGCGAGTACTGGGAGTACACCGTTGAGAAGGTCGCGGTCAACGCGGTGATGGCGGGGGCGCGGCCCGACTACTTCCCGGTGATCCTGGCTCTGGCGGCCGCCGGCGTGACCGCGCGGAGCAGCAGCTCGAGCGCGATGGCGTCCATGGCCGTCGTCAACGGCCCGATCCGCCACGAGATCGCGATGAACGCGGGGACGGGTGCCATGGGGCCCTATGCCCACGCCAATGCCACGATCGGCCGGGCCTACGGCCTCCTCTCGCAGAACCTCCAGGGCGGCTCCGTGCCCGGCCTCAGCTACATGGGAAATCAGGGAAACAACTACGCCTACAACAGCGTGACCTTCGCGGAGAACGAGGAGCGCAGCCCCTGGGAGCCGTTCCACGTCCAGCATGGTCTCCAGGCGTCGGACAGCGCGGTGAGCGTCTTCTCGGGCTGCCGCTCCACCGCCTTCACGTTAGGGCTCCGCGAGCGGCACTGGCGCGAGCACGTCGGCAATCTCCTGCGCGGGATGGATCCGAGCGTCCCGCCCACCCTGCTCCTCGATCCCCTCGCGGCGCGGCAGTTCGTGGACCGCGGCGGGTTCACCAAGAAGGAGGCGCTCCTCGACTGGCTCTACGACACCGCCCGGATGCCGGCCCGCGAGTACTGGGACTACCAGCTCGTCCAGAACTACATCTACCCGCGGGCCACCTTCGGCGAGGAGCCATGGGCCTCCAAGCTCCGCGCCGCTCCCGACGCGATGATCCACATGTTCCGGCGGGAGGACATTCACGCGGTGGTGGTGGGCGGCGAGACCAACGGCTATTGGCGCATCATGGGCTGCACGTACGGCAAGACCGTCTCCATCGACGCGTGGCGATAGGAAGATCGCCCTTGACTTGGCCCACCGTAGCGTTAGGTTGAGTCTGAACCCGAGGAGAAGATGCCATGCTCCCGTGGGTTGCCGGACAACATTTCGACGCCCCCGTCGACCAGCCAGATGGCCGCCGGGGGCGTTCGTGCGTCCGCGCCCGGTGAAGCGTCGCGCGGAGGGGAAAGGAAGGTAGGACCATGAGCGTCGCATCGATCCTCAAGGCCAAGGGGACCCGTGTGGAAACAACGCGGACCGACACCACTCTCCTTGCCGTCGTCTGGGACCTGAAGATCAAGGGCATCGGGGCCCTCGTGGTGAGCGACGACGGTGTGTCGGTCCTCGGGCTGATCTCGGAGCGCGACATCGTTCGCGGCCTCGCCGAGCACGGCACGAAGCTCCTCGCCGAACCCGTGGCCCGTCTCCTGACCGCGCCCGTGGTGACGTGTACGCCGGGCGAGAGCATCACCGCGGTCATGGCCCGCATGACCCGTTACCGGGTTCGCCACCTGCCGGTCGTCGAGGGAGGGACGCTGCGTGGCATCGTGAGCATTGGAGATGTCCTCAAGCACCGCTTGGACGAGCTCGAATTGGAGGCGAACATCCTCCGTGAGAACCTGATGGTCAGCCACTAGATCGGGCGCGCTCAGGCCTGCGCCACCGTCGGCCCGTCGCCGGCCAGGGTGGTACGGCGCATGTCGCGCGGCTCATGCGCGGGGTAGGGCCGCACCCGGTGCATGGTCCGGCGGTTGTCCCACATCACGAGGTCGCCCACATGCCACCGGTGAGCGTAGACGAACTGCCGCTGCGTGGCGTGCTCGACGAGGTCGCGCAGGAAAGCCCGCGCCTCCGGGACCGGCCAGCCCAGGATGCCGCCCGCATGCGAGGCCAGGAAGAGCGACTTGCGTCCCGTCGACGGGTGGGTGCGCACCAGACGCTGGCGCACCGGAGCGAAGCGCGCCCGCTCCTCGTCGGTGAAGTCGGTGAAGCCGAGCTGCTGGCGGGAGTAGATCTGGGAGTGCTCGCAGATGAGATCCTCGATCTCCTGCTTCGTCGTCTCGTCGAGCGCCTCGTAGGCCGTGCGCATATCGGCGAACTCGGTATTTCCTCCGGACGACGGGATGCTGTGGCAGTGCAGGATCGAGTACTTCGCCGGGACCACCTTGAACGAGCTGTCGGAGTGCCACAGGCGATTGCCGAGGGCGAAGAGCCGCGTGCGGGCGTCGCGGGCGAAGACCTTGTTGTCCTTGTCGAGGTTGGACACGTCCGCGAACGTGCTCGGCAGCCGGTAGTCGTCCGCCGCGCGCAGGCCCGTCCCCATCGGGTGCTCGATCGCGCCCAGGCTGAGAGTGAACGCCATCTGCTGCTCGTGACTGATCGGCCGGCCGTGGAAGACGAGCACCGCGTGCTCGTCCATGGCGGCGTGGACGGCGACCACGTCGTCCGCAGAAAGCGGCTGGGTCAGGTCGATGCCCTCGGCTTCCGCGGCGAAGCAAGGGCCGATCTGCCGGGTGGTGAGCATGGTCGTGAGCATGGCGGCGCCTCCCTCTCGCTGTGTAGCGAGAATTCTAGACCATGAGCAGGCGCTCCGTCACCATCGTGCGGTCCCCTCTCGCCGCCCGTCCGCCACGCTTGACACTGGCCGCCCGCGGGCCGATCATCGGCCCGACCGCGCCGGGCAACCCGGAGGCCAGGAGCCGCGATGAGCCGTCGAACCGAAGCCTTCACCTCGAGGAGCACACCATGAAAGATGGACTGCGGTTCGTCGATTGCGACATGCACATCATGGAGCCGCCCGATCTCTTCGAGCGCTATCTGGATCCG
>JBKPDT010000432.1:0-7314 GCA_046728035.1 Candidatus Methylomirabilota bacterium
ACCGTGGAGCGCTATCCCGAGCTCAAGTCCAATCAGAACTTCCTCGCCCTGCAGAGCCAGCTCGAGGGCACCGAGAACCGCATCGCGGTCGAGCGCCGACGCTACAACGAGGCGGTGCAGGCCTACATCACCATGATCCGCCAGTTCCCGGCCAGCCTCATCGCCGGCATCCGCGGGTTCAAGGAAAAGGCCTACTTCGAGGCGGCGCCGGGCGGCGAGGTCGCGCCCAAGGTCAGATTCTAGCCGCCCGCCGCGGCAGAGGCTCCCCTGCGCCCGATACGATTGGCGCTCGCGCTCGCGCTCCTCGTCACCGCCCTCCCGGCCGGCGAGGCCGCCGCCGCGCTGACGATCCCGCCGCCGCCCACCCGCCGGATCAGCGACTACGCGGAGGCGCTCTCGGCGGCCGACCGGGACCGCCTCGAGGCGAAGCTGGCCGACCGCGAGCGCACGAGCCGGAACCAGGTGGTGGTGGCGATCTTCCGCTCGCTCGAGGGCGAGAGCCTCGAGGACTTCTCGATCCGGCTGGCCGAGAAGTGGAAGATCGGCCAGAAGGGCCTCGACAACGGCGTCATCTTTCTGATCTTCCTGCAGGAACGGAAGATGCGCATCGAGGTCGGCTACGGTCTGGAGCCGACGCTGACCGACGCCATCTCGTCCTCCATCCTGAGCGAGGTGGTGGCTCCGCGGTTCCGCGAAGGGAAGATCGCGGAGGGCATCGAAGCCGGACTGGACGCGATCGACGCCGCCATCCGCGGCGAGTATCGCGCGGAGGCCCGCCGCGCCGCCCCGCGCGGCGACCGTGTCCCGGCCATCGTCCCGCTCGGCTTCGTCATCCTCGTCATCCTCGGCATGATCATCGCCGCCCAGCGGAACGCGGCGCGCGCCCGGCGCAACGGCTGGACGGGCGGCTCGCGGGGCTGGGGCGGGGGTCCATACTACGGGGGTGGAGGATTCGGAGGCGGCTCCTCCTCCGGCGGAGGTTTCAGCGGGGGCGGCGGCTCGTTCGGCGGTGGCGGCTCGAGCGGGAGGTGGTGATGGCGCGGCATCCACGCTGGGTCCGGACCTTCGCGTCGGCTGACGAGCTCGACGCGGTGGCGGCGGCGGTCGCCGGCGCGGAGGCTCGCACCGCCGCGGAGATCCGCGTTCACCTCGATCACCGTTGCCCGGGTGACCCGATGGCGCGCGCCGTCGAGGTCTTCGAGCGCCTGGATATGCACCGGACCGCCGACCGCGCCGGCGTACTGATCTATCTCGCGGTCGGCGATCGGAAGCTCGCGGTGATCGGCGACGCGGGGATCCACGCCCGCGTGGGGCAGGAGTACTGGGACCGGCTCGTCGCCCGCGTGCTCGCCCACCTCGGCGAAGCGCGCCCGCGAGACGGTCTCGTGGACGCTGTCCGCGAGATCGGCGCCACGCTGGCCGCCCACTTCCCCCGCCACCGTGACGACCGGAACGAGCTGTCCGATCGCGTGAGCGTCGACGACGAGCCCGCCTGAGGCGCGCCCCGCGGGCGTGCTATGCTCCCCCCGCCATGACGAAAGCCGAGCTGCCCACCCCCGCGCTGCTCCTCGACCTCGACCGCTTCGAGCGAAACGTCCAGAAGATGGCGGCTCACGTGAACGCGGTGGGCAAGAAGCTGCGTCCGCACGCCAAGACCCACAAGTGTCCGGAGATCGCGCGGCGCCAGATCGCCGCGGGCGCGGTGGGCATCTGCGTGGCCAAGGTCGGCGAGGCGGAGGTGATGGCGGCGGCCGGGATTCGTAACCTCCTCATCACGACCGAGGTCGTGGGGGCGGAGAAGATCGGCCGTCTCCTCCACGTCCTCGACCGCAATCCCGAGACGCTCGCGGTGGTGGACAATGCCGAGAACATCCGCGAGCTGGCCGCCGCGATGGGCCGGGCGGGGAAGGTTCTCAACGTCCTCGTGGACGTCGAGGTGGGCGGCCGGCGCACCGGCGTCGAGCCGGGTGAGCCCGCGCTGCACCTGGGCCGGCTGGTGGCCAACGAGCGCGCGCTGAATCTCCGCGGGCTGCAGGGCTATGCCGGGCACTGTGCCCATGTCGTGGGCTGGGCGGCCCGCCGGAAGGCCTCGCACAAGTGGATGAAGCGGCTCATGAAGACGCGCGAGCTTTTTGACAAGCACGGCCTGCCCGTCGAGATCGTGACCGGCGGCTCCACCGGCACCTTCGACATCGACCCGGAGCTGACCGGCCTCACCGAGCTCCAGTCGGGGTCCTACTGCGTGATGGACATCGACTACCGGCGGATCGGCGCCAAGGGCGGCAAGATCAACGACCAGTTCGAGATGGCGCTCACCGTGCTGACCACGGTGGTGAGCCGCCCCAGCGCGGAGCTGGCCATCGTGGACGCGGGGTTCAAGGCCTTCTCGACGGACCGACCCTTCCCCCCCGAGACGGTAGAGTGGCCGGGACTCGAGTACTCGTGGGCGGGCGACGAGCATGGCCGCCTCACCATTGTCGACCAGGACCGTGCCCCTCGCCTGGGCGACCGCATCGAGTTCTTCCCTCCGCACTGCGACCCCACCATCAACCTCTACGACCAGATCTACGCGATGCGCGCGGACAAGGTCGAGGCGGTGTGGGACGTCGCGGGGAGAGGCAAGGGCCAGTAGCCATGCGCGCCGCATCCGAGAGCGCCCTGGGGTCCTGTCGCCGGCCAGCCCGCCCGCCGCACCGGGTCACCCCCGCCCGGTGTGGGGTCCCCCGACCCGATGCGGCGGGCAGGCTGACCGGCGCCACCCCAGGGCGCTCTCGGCGGCGGCGCATCCCCCTTCGCTAGAGATGACGCGGGCTCTCCTCATCAGCATCGACGGGTTCGCGGGGTTCTACTGGGAGGATCCCGGGCTGCGTATCCCGACGTTGCGGCGCCTGGCGGAGCGGGGCGCCGTCTCCTCGCGCATGGAGGCAGTGTTCCCCAGCACCACCTGGCCCACCCACGTGAGCCTGGTCACCGGCGTGCGGCCGCGTACACACGGGGTCGTGGGCAACCACATTCTCGACCGGAGGACGGGAGTGAGCCAGGACCTCACCGGCGATCCCGTCTACGACGCCGGCGCGATCCTCCGCGCGCCCACCGTTTACGACCGTGCCCATGCCGCCGGGCGCGCGACGGCGGCGGTGGACTGGCCCTGCACACGCCACGCCGCCACGCTCGACTGGAACCTGCCCTTCTTCAAGGACCAGCGCGTGTTCGAGACCCACACCGCGCGGGAGGTCTGGGCGGAGCTGGCCGCCCTCGGCTATCCCATGGACCGGCAGGGCGAGTGGGCGCAGCTCCCCAAGCGCTTCCTCAAGGACGCCATGGTGGCCGACGTGGCCATCCATCTCCTCCGCGCTCGCCGGCCCGATCTGCTGCTGCTGCACTTCCTCTGCGCCGACAGCCACCAGCATCTCTACGGGCCCCGCTCGCCGGAGGCGCGCTGGGCCATCGAGTACATCGACGGCTTGATCGGTCGGGTGCTCGGGGCGCTGCTCGCGGGTGCGCTCGACCGGGACACCGCGGTGTTCGTGGTGTCCGACCACGGCTTCCTGCCCGCCGAGCGCGAGATCCGGGTGAACGTCCATCTCCGCCGGCGCGGCCTCCTCGAGGTGGACGGCGAGGGCCGGGTGGCGCGCGGCGAGGCGCGGCTCGTCATGAATCACGGGGCGGGCTACGTGTACCTGGGCGGAAGCGGCGACCGGGCCCGGTTGGCGCGCGACCTCGCGCGCGAGCTTGCCGGGCTCGAGGGCGTGGCGGGGGCGTGGACGGCCGACGAGTACGAGCCGCTCGGGCTGGCCGCGCCGGCCGAGAACGCGCTCGCGGGCGATCTGATCCTCGACGCCGCGGCGGGCTACTGCTTCGGGGACGAGGCGCGCGGGGAAGACCTCCACGCCCCGCCGCGCTATCGCGGCACCCACGGCCAGCGGCCCGAGCATCCCGACAACGCGGCCTTCTTCCTCGCGGCGGGCGTCGGGGTGCGGAAGGCGGGCGCGCTCGGGCCCATCACGAGCCGGGACGTGGCGCCCACCCTCGCGTCCCTTCTCGGCGTCGAGATGGGACCGGTGGAAGGACGACGGCTCGACGAAGCCCTCGGCTAGACCTCGGCGGCCGAGGGTGCCAACGACGCAGATGGGCCTTTTTCAGCAGCCTCCCAGTGGCGGTCCCAGTACTCGCGGAAGGTCGCCCACACCTCGTCGTGGGCACGGCCGTCGAAGAGCCGCCGCCGGCAGTCCGTGGCGTGCCCGAGCCCTTCCGTGTACCAGGCGAGATGCTTCTGCATCTGGACGAGCGCGTACTTCTCGCGGAAGTGCTCGCGGATGAGCGCGCAGTGCCGCCCGATGACGCTCCACTTGTAGTCGCGCCGGCCTTCCGGGGAGAGCGCGTCGAAGGTCTCGCTGAAGATCCACGGCCGCCCCAGCGCCCCACGTCCGATCATCACCGAGGCGCACCCGGTCTCCGCCATCATGCGCCGCGCGTCCGCGGTGGAGCGGACGTCCCCATTGCCGGTGACGGGGATGCTCACCGCCGCCACCACGTCGGCGATGATCTCCCAGGGCGCCTTGCCGGTATGACGCTGGGCGCGCGTGCGCGGGTGCACGGTCAGGGCGTCCACGCCCTCGGCCTCGCTCATCCCGGCGACCTCGACCGCGTTGAGGTGCTCGTCGTCCCAGCCGCCTCGGATCTTGACGGTGAGCGGCACCGACAGCACCCGGCGCATCGCGCGCAGGATGCGCGCGGTGGCGGCGAGGTCGCGCATGAGCGCGGCGCCCTTGCCCTTGCTCGTGATCCGCGGCATCGGGCAGCCCATGTTGAGGTCCACGATGTCGGCGCCCAGCCCCTGGAGCTTCTCGGCGGCGCGGCAGAGGAGATCCGGATCCTTGCCGAGGAGCTGCATGGCGAGCGGGCGCTCCTCGGGAAAGTAGGCGGCGATGTCGCTGGCGTGGGGGTGGTTCATGAGGAGCGCGGCGGCGTCCATCTCCTCGGTGGTGGTGAGCCCGCTCCCGCACTCCTTCACGATGAGGCGGAAGGGCGCGTTCGTGATCCCCGCCATGGGTGCCATGCGGGTGAGGGAGCGGATCTCGACGGCGCCGATCTTCATCACGCCTTCAGTATACCGGGGTCGCGGCGATCGTCAGTGCCGGCCGCCCGGCCGCCCGGAGCCTCGGTGCGGCCCCCGGGAAGGTGCCGCGGGGCCGGGGGCGGCGGTCGGGGGCGCGCTGTCCTCGATACTCGGCGGCCGCTCCACGCGGGTCGCCTTGGCGAGGAAGGCCGCGATCTCGCTATTCAGCTGATCGACGTCGTCGCGCAGGAGGCCGGACGCAGCGAGATGACCGGTGATGGAAGCGGGGTTGATCTGGACGTAGCGCGACGCCGGGATGTAACGCCAGGCATCGCGCGGCTCCCACTCGGGATTGAGGAGGTCCTTCACGCCCGTCAGCACCAGCGTGCTCGCCTTGATCCCGCGCAGCGTCTTGAGCATGTCGCCGTCCCGTCCGGGACCGGCAGAGATATCGTGCTGCTCGTAGGCCCAGGTCTGGTAGATCCAGTCATTGGCGTCGAACGCGGGGATGAGGGCGTCCTCCTGGGCCCGGAGCCAGGGCAGGACGTCGAGCCCCTTCGGGATCTCGCTCTGCAGCTGCTCGGGCGTGCGGGCAGCAAGGAAGTTGAGGATGTCCCGCCAGAGCCGGATGCCCGCGACGGGCGGGCTCGTGTAGTTGCCCCCGTTCCACGCGGGATCGAGCATGATGGCCTTCCGGCTCGCCTCCAGTACCGTCACCGTCCACGCCGGGGTGCGCAGCAGCGGCACCAGCGCGACGATCCGGTCCACGAAGTCGGGGTAGGTGACGCCCCACTGCAGCGCCTGCATGCCGCCCATGGACGCGCCCACCACCGCGACCACGCGCTTGACGCCGATGTGCGCGGTGAGGAGGCGGTGCTGGGACTGCACCATGTCCCGGATCGTGAAGCGGGGGAACTGCATCCGAGGCTGCACCTTGCTGTTCGACGGCGAGGTGGTCAAGCCATTGCCGATCGCGTCCACCGAGATGACGAAGTACTTGTCGGTGTCCAGCGCCTTGCCCGGCCCGATGAGAAAATCGAGCCGATGGTGGTTGCCGCCGATGGCGGTGACGACGAGGACGGCGTTCGACCGGTCCGCCTCCAGCACCCCGTGGGTGACGAAGGAGAGGGCGAAGTCCTTGATGACCTCCCCGCTCTCGAGCTTGAAATCACCCATCTCGTAGCGCTGGTGCGGCGGGTCCCCTTCCTTGTGGGCGAGCGCCCCCGCGGGGACGAGCAGCGCGGCGACGAGGCCGGTGGCGACGAGCGTCATGCGCATGGCTGATCTCCTTGGGCGCGTCACTCCCAGGCGGGCACGCTGGCCCCCTGCCCGTCGCGCCGATAGGGCGCCCAGGCGAGGGCGACCAGCTTGACCGCGATGTTCGCCTTGGTCGGCTTGAGCGAGATGGTTTCGAGTGCCTCGTGGCTCGCGGCGGTCTTGGCGGCGAGGGCCTCGCTCTCCCGCGCGAACTCGGCCTCGAGGTCGGCCAGCTGCTGCTGGAGGCTCCCCACGGTGTCCTTGGCCCGCGACACGTCCTGCGCCTCCTTCATGGTGCGGCCCGCGCCCCGGGCCGCGGTGGTCGCGCGGCCCAGCGTGGTCGCGCTCACCGCCTTGCGGCCGAGGAAGGCGCCGAGCAGCGTCGCGCCCACCGAGATCGCCACCTGGAGGCCCTGCTGGGTGGCCTGGCCGGACTCGCGCTCCACCGCCTGCTGGGCCCGGCGAATCTTCTCCTGAAGGGTGGCCACCCTCGGCGCGTACTTCTGGCGGAGGCGCTCGGCGTCGGCGTCCCGTCCTTCGCGTGCGGCGTGCTGGAGGCGCGCGCGGAAGTCGCCCTCGGGCTCGTCGGGACGCGAGATCTGCTTGAGGCCCGGGCTCGACCGGAGCTCGAGCTTGCGGGTGCGGAAGAGCCAGGCCGCGAACTCACGGCTCCAGTCCGCGTAGCTCTTCTTCTTTCCCGCGATGCCGGGCAGGTCGGCGAACGCCGCGCCCGGAGTCGCCTCGGTCTCGAGATCGCCCACCGCCACGCCGGCCTCGCGCGCCTGGTCCCAGTCCACCGGCACCGCGCCCTCGGTGACGCGCGCGAGAAAGGCCAGGTCCTGGGAGACGTCCACGCCGCGCTTCGCATCCGTGAAGCGCACCTGGGCCATGCCGAGGACCATGGGCTCGTAGACGATCCCGGTGGCGGCGCCACGCACGGGGAGGAAGTGCTGCGGGATGTCGGGCGGCAGGACGGGGCGCGACCCACCAGCGGGTCC
>JBKPDT010000433.1:0-6910 GCA_046728035.1 Candidatus Methylomirabilota bacterium
CTGGTGCTATGAGGCGTCGGGACCGAAGGTCGCACAGACCGTCACGCTGGACGACCAGTTCGGCACCGACACCGTGCGCGTGGAGCGGCCGCACCGGTTCTGCAACCCGGTCGAGAAGGTCTCCGAGGCCGGGCGGTTCCGGATCATCGAGCGGAAGGTCCACCTGACCTGCTACGAGATCTTCGCACCGCAGAAGACCGTGGCGCAGACGTTCGGCGTCCTCAACCAGTTCGAGACCGACGACTTCACGGTCACGTCCCACCAGCTGCTGTGCGTGCCGTCCGCGAAGTTGGGGTTCACACCCATCAGCGGCTAGCGACGACCGAGGCAGCACGTCAGCGGACGGGGCGACGCCTACTCGCCCCGTTCGTGTGAGTCGCGGCTGATGGACTGGCGCACGTGGCTGGAGTGATCACCGGGCATGCCGAGGCGGATATCGCCGGTGATACGACCGGCCGTGTCGAGACGGGCGGGGAGGGAAACAAGCCCGACGCGGTGAAGCGCTTCGTCGACCCGAAGATCGCGATCTCACCCGACGGCGTGAACGGCATCGGTGAGACGCACACCTTCGTCGTCGACGTCGACAAGGGCCTCGGCGACGGCGCCGGTTTCGGTGCCGCCTCGACCGAAGGCGACGTCGACTTCGCCCGCACCGACGCCAACGGGGCAGCCAACGCGCTCGACGCGGCGACGAGCACGTGCGACGACACGGGCGACAACCACGACGCCAGCGGCAATGCACGGTCGTGTTCACACCGAACACGACCGGCACCGTGACCGGCCACGCGTCGGTCACCCTCGCGATCACCACCGACGACGGGACGGTGATGCTGACCCGTCAAACCGACTGGCGCGGCGGGCAACACCGGCGACGCGACGAAGGAGTTCGTCGACGGGAGCCTCGCCTGGTTCAAGGTCGACGACCAGGCCAGCCCGCTGGGCGGCGCGTCGTTCGACGTGTGCCGAACGCACAACCTCGATGCGTCCACCACGCCCGACACCGTCCTCGACGTGGCCGACGTGTGCGTCACGGTCCTGGAGAACGACTCGTCCGACGCTGACGACGACGGCGAGTTCCTGCTCGAAGACCTCATCCTCGGCCGCTACACGACACTTGGCTCCCCGATCCGCGTCGACGACGATTGTGCGCGAGTGTCGGCTCGAGGGTGGGGAGCGCGAAGCTGTGAGCCATGGGAAAGGTCATCGAGTGCAACCAGGTGGTGCCCGACGCCGGCTGCGATCACGTCGTGCGGGGAGCCACCGAGGAAGAGGCATTGCGGAACGCGGCGGAGCACGCCAAGGAGCACGGGATCGTGGAAGTCACGCCGGAGCTCATGGAGAAGGTCACCGCAGCGATGCACGACGGATAGGCCGCACCGATCCGCCGCTCGGTCGACCGCACGGATCAGTGCCCGCCGACAGTGGACGTGCCGGTCAGCGGTGCCGGGGGGGCGCCGGTCAGCCGTGGGGCGCCGACACGAGCCGGCAGCGGTGCGCGCCGCGAGCCGGGCGCCATGAGGATCTAGCTCAGAGCGCTACGGGCACATCCCGAACGCTCGACCGATCAGCGGGTCCACGGTCGCGAAGAGCCGACGACGCCTTCGCGCCACCGTCAAGGACTCCCCCGATGCTGGCCCTTCCGGGCCCGTGGGCCGCATAGGTTCCCCGCTCCTGCCACGGTGGCGCAAGGGCGAGAACACGATCAACGCGCTGCTCGGGCGCCGGCATCTCCAGCAGGTCGCAGCCGACACCGAGACCGCCGAGACGCTCGCGACCACGAGCGAGCGGCACGTGCAGAGCGCGGCCACACTGGCCGACAGCGACCCGGAGGCGGCGTTCAGCCTCGCCTACGACGCCGCCCGCAAAGCGGCCACCGCCTAAACTGTCCGATCTGAGGGGTTCTACGGATTGGTCGTGATGGCGCCGGCGAGTGTCCTTCCTTCGGGCGGAGCCCCGGTCTTGCTGCTTGAGCGCGAAGCCCAGGTGGCGGCGCTGCATGCACTGATTGACGCGGCGCGGAGCGGCGATGGACGGTTCGCGGTCATCGAGGGAACCGCCGGCATCGGCAAGACCCGCCTGCTGGCGGAGGCGCGGGCGATTGCCGGCTCGGCGGGGATGCGAGTGCTCGCGGCCCGCGGCGGCGAGTTCGAGGGCGAGTTTGCGTACGGGGTCGTCCGTCAGCTGTTTGAGCCGCTGCTCGCGTCTGCCGTTCCCGATCTCCGCGCCGAGCTGCTCTCAGGGTCTGCCGCGCTCATCGAGCCGCTATTCGGAGCTTCGCCGCTCGCCGGTTCTCAGGACGCCCCCGCGGAGGGTTCCTTCGCGATCCTTCATGGCCTTTACTGGCTCGCCGCCAACGTGGCCTTTCAACGGCCGACGCTCGTGGCGATCGATGATCTGCACTGGGCGGACATCGCCTCGCTGCGGTGGCTCCTCTACTTGACGCGACGGCTCGACGGGGTGCCGCTCCTGGTCGCGGCCGGGACCCGGCCGCCCGAGGGAGAGGGCCACGATCCCATTTTTGTCGCCGAGCTCATCGGCGATCCGGAGGCCGCGGTGATTCGGCCCGAACCGCTTGGGCGTGCCTCGATCGCCGTGCTCGCGCGCGAGCTGCACGGTCTGGACCCGGACGAAGCCTTCGGCGCCGCGCTGGAGACGGCGACCGGCGGAAATCCGCTCTTCGTCAACGCGGTCCTTGACGCCGTTGCACGGGAGGGAATCAGCCCGACCGCCGAGCACGTGCCCCGCCTGCTGGAGATCGGGGCGCAGGGCGTTTCTCGAGCCGTCGGGCTTCGTCTCGCTCGCCTGCGGCCGGAGGCGCTTGCCCTTCTCCGCGCCGCCTCGATCCTCGGCGACGGGGCTGCGCTGCGCCACGCGGCCGCGCTCGCCGGGGTGGGACCACGCGAGCTCGGTCCGGCCGCCGCCGCACTCGTTCGGCTCGACCTGCTCCGCCGCGACGATCCGCTCGAGTTCTTCCACCCCGTCGTCCGCAGCGCCGTCTACGAGACGCTCGATGTGGTCGAACGGGACGCCGCCCACCGCTCGGCCGCTGAGCTGCTGCTCCAGGCCGGCGCGCCGGCGGAGAGTGCGGCGGGGCACCTCCTGCGCGTCGCCCCACAGGTCGACTCGTTCGTGGTCTCGACGCTTCGCCAAGCGGCCGAGCGCTCACTCGGCCAGGGCGCAGCCGAGGCCGCGGTCGGATATCTCACCCGCGCGCTCGACGAGCAGATGGATCCGGCCGTGCGGGCGGAGCTGTTCGTCGAGCTCGGGCTGGCGGAGCGGCGGACGAACGGCCCGGCTGCGGCCGACCACCTGCGCGCCGGTCTCGAGCTCCTCGCCGACCGGTCGCGGCGCTGTGCGGTCGCGCTCGAGCTGGGTCGCGCGCTCTGGTTCACGGACCGGATCGCGGATGCCCTCGCCGTCTTCGAGCAGGCGCTCGACGAGGTTGATCGGAGGCTCGATCCGGACCTGTACGAGCTGCTCGTGGCGGAGCTCATCAGCTCGGCGTGGTGGGACGCGCAGACCTATCCGATCGCCGAAGCAACGATCGGGGAGCTCGACCTGGATGCGCTCCACGGAGGCCTTGGCAGCGAGATCCTGCTCGGGACGATGGCGCATTACGAGTACCGACTGGGGCAGTGCCGCGAGCGCGCAATCGAGCTCGCCCGGCGGGCGCTCGCGCCAGGGAACCTGGCGGCGAGTGGCTCGCTCGCCTTCATCTACGCGGTGATGGTGCTCCGCGGGGCGGGGTCGCCAGACGAAGCGGTTTCCACCTTCAACCACGCGGTCGCTCAGGCTCGCCGGCGCGGCGACATCTTCGACGTGGCGTTCATGTTGATGTGGCGCGGGCAGTGTCAGACGGATCGCGGGGATCTTCCAGCGGCGGTCGCGGATCTGCGGGAGGCGATCGAACTCAGCGTCACGCACGGCATGCTCGTCTCCTGGCCGTACAACATCGGGTTCCTTGCCCATGCGCTGCTGGAGCAGGGGGAGGCGGACGAGGCGGCGCGAGTGATCGACGAGGGTGACTACCCGGAGCAGCTACCGCTCGAGCAGTTCCACTTCGTCTACGTTCGGCTCTACCGCGGGCGTCTCCGAATCGAGACGGGAAGCCCTGAGCGGGGAGTCGAGGAGCTGCTCCAGGTCGGCGAGACCGTTCGGCAGGTCCCCTTCGATAATCCAAGCTGCGTGCCGTGGCGGAGGTGGGCCGTTGAGGGCCTTCGACTTCTCGACCGCAACGACGAAGCGCGTGCGCTCGCCGACGAGGAGCTCGCGCTAGCTCGACAGTGGGGCGACCCGATTGCCATCGGCGCCTCCCTGCGCGTGCTTGGCCTGGTTGAGGGCGGCACGGCGGGACTCGGGCTGCTCCGCGAGGCGGTCGAGGTGCTTGCAGGTTCAGAAGCTCGCCTCGAGCATGCCCGCGCAATCGTCGACCTCGGCGCGGCGCTCCGCCGCGCCAATCAGCGGAGCGAGGCACGTGGGCGGCTCCGAGAGGGCGTCGACCTCGCCCGAAGGGTCGGAGCGTTCGGGCTCGCCGAGCGGGCGAACGACGAGATCGCCGCCACCGGTGCGAGGCCGCGAAAGGTCCTCCAGACGGGGCTCGACGCGCTCACCGCTAGCGAGCGGCGCGTGGCACAACTGGCGGCCGACGGGATGAGCAACAAGGAGATCGCGCAAACGCTCTTCGTCACGATCAAGACGGTCGAGGTGCACCTCAGCCACGTCTACCGCAAGCTCGAGATCGGCTCCCGCGCGCAGCTCCACAAGGCCCTCCTGACTCCGACCCAGCGCGCGACCAGTTCCGCCTAGTCGCCCGCCGCCGACTGTCGGGAGGCGGAGGAACATTAGGGGCGGGGTTGGGGTCACCTCCGATGCGAACCAGCTCGTTCCGGGACGCACAGTCGTGCCATTCGAACAAGTGGCTCGAAGCCGTGTGAGGGGGGATGACCCAGCTCGCCGACTCCGAGGCTCAGGTAGGAGGGCTGTATGACGATCGCAGACCGAGCAGTTCTGGTGACCGGGGCCAACCGCGGCATCGGGCAGGCGCTGGTCGAGGAAGCCTTGAGGAGGGGCGCGAAGCGCGTGTATGCCGGTACGCGCCAACCGTTGACCCACTCGGATGGGCGGGTCACGCCGCTGACCCTGGACGTGACCAGTACGGCGCAGACGCAGGCAGCGGTCGACAGCGTCGAGTCGCTCGATCTCCTGATCAACAACGCCGGCCTGGACCTTCACGGTGAGTTGAGCGATCGTGCCCTGCTGGAACGGCACCTCGCCGTCAACCTCTTCGGCAGCTACGACGTGACGCAGGCCTTCCTGGCGTTGCTGATCCGTTCTCGGGGAGCCATCGTCAACGTGCTGTCGGTGGCGGCGCTCGCCGCTTTGCCGTTCACTCCGACCTACTCGATCTCAAAGGCGGCCGCGTTCTCCCTGTCACAGTCGCTGCGCGCGCTGTTGGCCGGACGGAGCGTGAGGGTGCATGCCGTCCTGGCCGGCCCCGTGGACACCGACATGACCCGAAGCCTCGACATCCCCAAGGCCTCCCCGGAGTCCGTCGCCAGAGCGATCTTCGACGGAGTGGAGCAAGGGGAGGAGGAGATCTTTCCCGATCCTCTGTCGGCGTCGCTGGCCGAGAGCTGGCGCAGCGGTGCGGCCAAGGCGCTCGAACGCCAGTTTGCGGCGTTCGTAGACGCAGCGCCCGTCACGTCGTGAGCAACCAGGAGGAGGACGACTGTGAGTGACTTGTCGGACCGGACCACGGTCGTCGTTGGCGCGAGCCGGGGGTTGGGGCGCGGGATCGCTCGGGCATTCGCCGACGCTGGCGCTCCGGTGGTGGCGGTCGCCCGCACCGCCCCGGCACTGGCCGAGCTGGCCGCCACCAGTGCCAGAATCCGCACCGACGTCGCCGATGCGTCCGACGCCACGGTCGCGTGGAGCCTGGTGGACCGCTACGAACCGGAGGTGCTCATCCTGGTCGCCGGCGCCAACCCGGTGATGCGCCCACTGCAGCACCAGACCTGGGAGACGTTCTCGGTCAACTGGCACACCGACGTCAAGATCGCGTTCACCTGGCTGCGTGAGGCGTTGCTCAAGCCGCTGCCGCCCGGCAGCCGGGTGGTGGTGGTGAGCAGCGGGGCGGCGATCAACGGATCACCGGCCAGCGGCGGGTACGCCGGAGCCAAGGCCACCCAGCGGTTCATCGCGGACTACGCCCAGGAGGAGTCGCGCCGGGCCGGGCTGGGCATCACCGTCACCGCGGTGATGCCCCGCATGACCCCGTTCGGCGACGTCGGCAGGCGGGGGGTGCGGGCCTACGCCGCCCGCAGCCGCCAGACCGAGGAGGAATACCTCAATCAGCTCGGGGACCCGTTGACCCCCGAGATCGCCGGGTCCGCCCTCGTGGACCTGGTACGGGCCGACCCGGCCACCACCGCCCCCGGCTACCTGCTCACCGGCGCCGGGCTGCGGAACCTGCCATGACCACCGGCGCGGGACCGCCTGTCAATCGGTCCCCGGCGCGAGCCCATCGGGGTGTGGCACTGGCCGTGTTGTGCCTGGCGGCGTTCATCATCAACCTCGACACGACGATCGTGAACATCGCCCTCCCGTCGTTGGTGCGTCAGCTCGACGCGTCGACGCGGGAGTTGCAGTGGATCGTCGACGCCTACACCCTCACCTTCGCCGCGTTGGTGTTGGCGGCTGGGAGTCTCGGCGACCGCTACGGCCGCAAGGGTGCGCTGCTCACCGGGCTGGTGGTGTTCGGGAGCGCGACCGCCGTCGGTGGGCTCGTCGACAGCTCCGGGGCGCTGATCGCGGTGCGGGCGGTGATGGGCGTGGGCGCGGCGCTGATCTTCCCCGCCACCCTGGCGATCATCGCCAACCTGTACACCGAGCGGGGCGAGCGGGCCCGGGC
>JBKPDT010000434.1:0-5791 GCA_046728035.1 Candidatus Methylomirabilota bacterium
GTGGTTCAACCTCACCGGCCAGCCCGCCCTGATGCTGCCCCTCGGCGTGAGCGCGGAGGGCCTGCCCCTGGCCACCCAGCTCGTCGGCCGCTACGGCGACGAGGCCACGCTGTTCCGTCTCGCCTCCCAGCTGGAGAAGGCCAGGCCCTGGATGGAGCGGCTGCCCGCGGTCGCGCGCTGACGCCTTCCACCAAGCTCTACCGGGGTCCCCTCAACCCGCGTCTGGTCCCACCCCGGGTGGGCGATCCTTGACTCTCAAAGAGTCTCCGGCTAAGGTCGGGCCCGCTCATCTCGCGAAGGAAGCTCGCCCGGCTTCACCAAGTGGAGGCCCGTTCCGGTATGAAATGTCCCCGGTGCCAGCAGGACAACCCGGCCCACGCCAGGGTCTGCCTCGGCTGCGGGGCCCGGCTCGCGCTGGCCTGCGGCTCCTGTGGCGCTGAGCTGCCTGGGGGCGCGCGCTTCTGCCTCCAGTGCGGCCAGGCCGTAGCCAGTGGCACCGCGGCTCCGGTGCGTTCGCCCGCCCCGGAGACTTACACCCCCCGGCACCTGGTCGAGAAAATTCTCACCTCCAAGGCCGCCCTGGAGGGCGAGCGTAAGCAGGTCACAGTCCTCTTCGCCGACTTGAAGGGTTCGATGGAGCTGCTCGCCGATCGTGATCCCGAGGAGGCGCGCAAGGTCCTCGATCCGGTGCTCGAACGGATGATGGAGGCCGTCCACCGCTACGAGGGCACCGTCAACCAGGTGATGGGTGACGGAATCATGGCGCTCTTCGGCGCTCCAGTGGCCCACGAGGACCACGCGGTCCGCGCCTGCTACGCCGCCCTCCGCATGCAGGAAGTGGTAAAGCACTACGCCGAGGAGGTGCGCCGCGGTCACGGAAAGACCGTCCGAATTCGCGTCGGACTCAACTCAGGCGAAGTCGTCGTCCGCGCCATCGGCAGCGATCTGCACATGGATTACACCGCGGTCGGCCAGACGACGCACCTCGCCGCGCGCATGGAGCAGCTCGCTGATCCCGGGAGCATCCTCGTGAGTCCGGCGACACTCGAGCTGGCTGGCGGCTACGTGGAGGTGAGATCCCTAGGGCCCGTGCCGGTGAAAGGCCTCCCCGACCCGGTGGAGGTCTATGAGCTGACCGGAGCCGGGACAGCGCGATCCCGCCTCCAGGCGACCGCCTCCCGGGGCCTCACGCCCTTTGTCGGACGGGACCCCGAGCTCGCGCACCTCATCCGCGCCCAGGACCAGGCGCGCCGCGGCCAAGGCCAGCTCGTGGCGATCGTAGGCGAGGCGGGCGTCGGCAAGTCCCGGCTCTACCACGAGTTCACGCACTCCCACCGTGTCCAGGGCTGGCTCGTCCTCGAGGCCAGCGCCGTGTCCCACGGCAAGAGTATCAGCTATCTGCCCGTGATCGACCTCCTGAAGGGTTACTGCAAGCTTGAGGATCGCGACGATCACCGCGCACTCCGGGAGAAAATCACCGGGAAGGTCTTCACCCTCGACGAGTCCCTGAAGCCGCTCTTGCCGGCGTTTTTCGGCCTCCTGGACGTCCCCGTCGATGATCCGCAGTGGCAGGCCCTCGATCCGGCCCAGCGGCGTCACCAAACACTCGACGCCAACAAGCGCCTACTGCTCCGCGAAGCGCAGGCCCAGCCGGTGATCGTAATCTTCGAGGACCTCCACTGGATCGACACCGAGACACAGGCGCTCCTCGACAGCCTCGTGGCGAGTCTGCCGGCCGCGCGCCTTCTGATGCTCGTCAACTATCGTCCCGAGTACCAGCACACCTGGGGCAGCAAGACCTACTACACGCAGCTCCGTCTCGACGCGTTGCCCGCTGAAAGCGCGGGCGAGCTGCTCGAAGGTCTCCTGGGTAGCGACCCCGCCCTGGCACCGCTCAAGGTCCTGCTGACCGCGAGGACCTCGGGCAATCCTCTGTTCCTCGAGGAAAGCGTGAGGACCCTGGTCGAGACGCGGGCGCTTGCCGGCGCGCGCGGGGCCTACCGGCTCGCCCAGCCTGTCGAGGCGATCCAGGTTCCCGCCACGGTCCAGTCCATCCTCGCCTCTCGCATCGATCGCCTGCCCCTCGACGAGAAGCGGCTCCTGCAATCGGCCGCGGTGATCGGCAAGGACGTCCCGTTCGCACTCCTCCAGGGAATCGCCGGGCTGCCGGATGAGGACCTCCGTCGCGGGCTCGACCATCTGCAGGCCGCCGAGTTCCTGTACGAGACGAGCCTCTTCCCCGACCTCGAGTACACGTTCAAGCATGCCCTCACCCACGACGTGGCCTATGGAAGCCTGCTCCAGGACCGCCGGCGCGAGCTGCACGCCAAGGTCGTGGAGACCATCGAGGCGCTCTACTCCGACCGCCTGACGGAGCAGATCGAGCGGCTCGCCCATCATGTGTTCAGGGGCGAGGTGTGGGACAAGGCGGTGGGCTACCTCCGCCAGGCCGGAGCCAAGGCGTTCGCGCGGTCGGCCAATCGGGAGGCCGTGGCGTACCTGGAGCAAGCGATCGCGGCCCTGGCGCATCTTCCCGAGACGCGCGAGAGGCTGGAGCTGGCCATCGATCTCCGCTTCGAGATCCGAAGCTCTCTGTTCCCGCTCGGGGAGCTCGAGGCGATGCTGGCCACTCTCCGCGACGCCGAACGCCTCGCCGTAGCGCTCGGTGACTCACGGCGACTCGGGTGGGTGTCGGTGTTCATGAGCCAGTACTCCTGGGTGAAAGGCCACTTGACCGAAGCGCGGACGTTCGGCGAGGGCGCCGGGGCCCTCGCCGCGAAGCTCGGGGATTCTTCGCTTCAGGCCGTGGCGAACTACTACGCCGGCGCCGCATGCTTCGCCTCGACCGATTATCGGGACGCCGAGGGCTTTCTCCGGAAAGCGCTCCACTCGCTCGAAGGCGAGCTGAGTCGCGAGCGCTTTGGCCTGGCCGGCTTTCCTGCCGTCATGTCCCGGTGGCTGCTGGCGTCCTCGCTCGCCGAGCGCGGAGAGTTCGCCGAGGGATTGATCCATGGCCAGGAAGGGCTCCGAATCGCCGAGGAGCTGCGTCACCCGTACAGTCTGATCCTCATGTGCTGGGGACTTGCCTTGCTCTACACCCTCAAGGGAGAATTGAGCCACGCCAGCGTTCACCTCGAACGCGCTCTCGCGCTCTGCCGCGACTGGACGATCCCCGTCCTGTCACCGGTGACCATGGGGTTTCTGGGCTACGTGCACGTGCTGTCAGGGCGGGTTGCGGAAGGCCTCTCGGAGCTGGAACAGGGGAAAAAGGACGCGGAGTCCAGCGGGCTGGCGCTCTACCACTCGCGCCTCATCGTATGGATGGGGGAAGCGTTCATGCGGGCTGGCCAACTCGATGACGCTCTCGCTCAGGGGGAGCGTGCTCTGTCGCTCACGCGAGAGCGCGGTGAACGCGGCTTGGAGGCCTGGGCCCTCTGGCTCCTCAGCGATGTTGCCTCCCGTCGCGATACGCCCGACTTCGAGACCGCAGAAGGTGGCTATCGCCAAGCCATTTCACTGGCCGACGAAGGTGGCTTGCGTCCGCTGGTCGCCCGCTGCCACGACGGCCTCGGCAGGCTCTACCGCCGCGCTGGCAAGCGGCAGGAAGCGCAGGAGCACCTCGCGACAGCGACAAGGAGGTACCGAGAGATGGAGATGAGGTTCTGGCTGGAGCAGGCGGAGGCGGAGTTGGCGGCGCTGACCTGATGCGCTGAGAAGGTGCCGCGGCATCATCGTCCGGTCGCGCCGAGCCGCCGCGTCCACGCGGCGAGCGCCTCGAGCAGCAGGCGGATTCCCTTTCGCGCCCTCTCATCGGTGAGCCGTCCGTCCGCGTCGAACTTGGTCTGGGCCACCGGCACGAACACCTCGGGCTTGTTGAGCGGCAGCATGTTGAGGAAGACGCAGGTCTGCCGCAGGTGGTACTGGGCGCGCCCCGAGCCCATCATCCCCGGGGAGGCGCCCATTATCGCGACCGGCTTCCCATCGAAGGGCTGGACCGGGCGGACGGGAGAGGGCCGCGAGGCCCAGTCGATCGCGTTCTTGAGCACGCCGGGCATCGAGTAGTTGTACTCGGGGGTGGCGACGAGCAGGGCGTCGGCCTCCTCGATGCGGCGCTGGAAGTCCTGCACGACATCCGGAATGCCGACGGTCTCGACGTCCGTGTTGTAAACGGGAACGGCCGAGAGGTCGTAGATGTCCAGGCTCATCCCGTCGGGCAACATCTCCGCGGCGGCGCGGAGGAGTCCGCGGTTGAAGGAGTCCTTGCGCAGGCTGCCGGCGAAGCCGAGCACGCGGATCGGCGTGGTCATGGGGCCTCCGGTCGAGAGGGAAGGAGTCGCCCCGCCGCGCGGATGCGGGCGAGGTCGTAGGGCGGCGGCACGAGCAGAATGAGCCGGGCCACGCCGAGGGCCTCCAACCCCGCGCGCGGCGACGCGCCGGCGCTCAGCCAGCCATCGGCCAGCCCGGCGAAGACGGTGACGAGGAAGCGCGACGGATCGTTTCCCGCCTTGGCATGCGCGTCGCGGGCCACGCCGATCAGCTCGGCGAGCTGCGGATGCCGCGCCGGCATGTTGAAACCGTCGGCCCAGCGGCCGGCGATGCCCGCCATGCGCGGGCCGAAGCCGCCCACGACGATGGGCGGCGGCGACTCGGGGCGAAGGAAGCCGTCGGGACGCGCGAGTCGATAGTGCGTGCCCGCGAAGTCCGAGCGGTCGCCCGCCCAGAGCCGGCGCAGCACCTGGCAGGCCTCGGCCACGCGCGCGGCGCGCACCGCGTCCGGCTCCACCGCCATCCCGATCGCCTGCTGCTCGACCGCATAGGGCGTGCTGCGGCTGCCGCCCGCGCCGATGCCCAGGAGGAGCCGGCCGCCCGAGACCTGCTGGAGCGTTGCCGCCATGTTGGCGAGGACGCCCGGCTGGCGCATGCCCACGTTGAGCACGAGCGGCCCCAGCGCCACGCGCCGGGTGGCCTCGGCCAGCCCCGTCAGCGTGGTCCACGCCTCGGGCACGAAGGACGCCCGGCCGCCATCGGGATCGCGCAGGTGGTCCCAGGTCCAGAGCCCGTCGAAGCCCGCTTCCTCGGCGGCCACCGCGGCCGCGCGCATCTCCGTGTAGCGTGCGCCCATCGGCATGAGCAGGAGGTCGGTCTTCACGGTGGCGGTCCTCGTCGGCCTGGCTAGAAGAGATAGCCCTGCGAGAAGTTCAGATTGGACGGGGACTCGATCGGCTCGTAGCCGAGCAGGCACACCCATTTGCCGCCCTTGACGGTGAGCCCCGAGCCCAGCGGGATCTTGAGCGAGAGGTACGCCTCCTGGAGGTCATACGGTCGGGTGTTCCGGAACGGAAAGGCATCGTCCGCGTCGCGAAAGATCCCGAGCGAGTGGTTCTTCTGCGCGTCCTTGCCTGCCGTCAACACCAGGCCGAAGCCGAACGGGTACCGGTCCGAGGGGTCCTTCTTGATGGAGAACTCCGCCATGTTGAAGGTGAAGCCCTCGTCGTAGTCGTAGAGACGGAGCTCGTCGCGGAGCCGGAGCGCTGTCATGGCAAGCCCACGCGATGATAGCCCATGTGTCCTTGCCGCTCCCGGCCAACCATGCGAGACTCCCGGCTACCCCATGATCCGATTCGGCTTCTCGCTCCAGGGGCGCGGCGCGCTCGCCGACAAGACCGCCCTCACCACGCTGGCCCAGCGGGCGGACGCGCTGGGCTTCGATTCCCTCTTCGTGACGGATCGGATGCTCATCACGGTCGGGCCGACCGGCGGCTACCCCTACTCGCCCACCGGCGCCTTCCCG
>JBKPDT010000435.1:0-15345 GCA_046728035.1 Candidatus Methylomirabilota bacterium
CTCGCCGCGACCTTCCTCGCCGATGTCTCCCTCGCCGAGCTCCGCGCGGTGGGCCTGCCCGCCCTCGTCGGCCTGGATGAGCAGGGGACGCGCCAGCCCTATCTTCTACGCCGCCTCGATCGCGACAGCGCTGCCCTCACCAGCGCCGCGGGAGAGGGACGGCGCCTCACGCTCGACCGCCTTGAACCTGCATGGACCCGCTCGGCCTGGGTGGTCTGGCGCAACGTGGATCTGCTTCCCGCCGATCCGGCCGCCGAGCTGACGCCCACCGTGGTTGCCACGCTAGCGCTGCGCCTCTCGAAGCTCGGCTTCTTCTTGGGCGCGCCCCCGACCATCCCGGACGAACGGCTGGCGCAGGCCGTGCGCCGCTTCCAGCGCTCGGCCGGGCTACCCGAGGACGGCATCATGGGCCCCCGCACCACCCTGGCCCTGGCCCGCGCCACCGCGGGCCCTTTCGGCCCCACCCTCACGGACCCCGCCACCGCCCGATGAGCCGTCTTTTCGATATGCTGGGCCGCCTCGACCGGGGCCGCGCGCGGCCGGCGGGAATGGGGACGATCTCGATTCCCGTCCCCCCCGCCGCGGGCAGACGGACATGGTATATCGTCGGCTATTTGATTATTCTAGTGGGTATGGCGGCTATCGCGATGGCGGTGTTCGTGCGTCCGCCCGCGGGAACACTCACGGCAACCGTGCCCACCGCGCCCCAATTGGCCGCCCTCCCGATGCCGGAGGCTCCCGCTACCCTCCCCGCGCCTGCTCCCCCGCTATCGCGGAACGGTTCGGTGCTCGCTCAGGGGCTCGAGGCGGCGCAGCGAGGCGAGCTGGCCGCGGCCGAGCGCCTCTTCCGCCAGGCGGTGGCGCAGGATGGCGGCGACGCGGAGGCGTGGAACAGCCTCGGCGTCGTCCTCATCCGCCAGGGCGACCGGGAGCCGGGCATCGAGGCGCTACGGACGGCGCTCCGCCTGCTGCCCTCGCACGTCGAGGGACACCGGAATCTCGGAGCGGTGCTGGACCGGCTCGGCCGACGGGACGAGGCGTCCCGGCACTACCGGGCGTTCCTCTCCCTCACCGCCGAGGGGCATCCCGGCCGCGACGAGGTGCGCCGGCGCCTGACCGAGCTCGGGCGGGACCCCGCGTGACGAAGTCAACCGAGCGCTGGGGCTGGGTGCCGCTGGGTCAGATGCTCGTCCAGGACGGCATCCTCACCGACGAGCAGGTGGCCACCGCTCTCGAGCGCCAGCGCAGGACCAAGGAGCGCCTCGGCCAGGTCCTGATCGAGATGCACCTCATCGACGAGGAGGTGCTGCTCAAGTACCTTGGCGCGCAGTTCCGCAAGGAGCCGATCACCCGCCAGGAGCTCATCGGCCTCGACCTGGACGTGGTCAAGCTCATCCCCGAGGAGGTCGCGCGGCAGCACCGCGTGATCGCCGCCGAGCGCAACGGCCGTCGCCTCATCGTCGCCACCGCCGATCCGCTCAACGTCGTTGCCATCGACGACCTCCGCCGCGCGACCGGGCTGGAGATCGATTTCCGCATCGGACCCGGCAGCGCGATCCAGGAGGCGATCGATCGGACCTATCGCCGCATGATCTCCACGGAGGGCATCGACGAAGCGCTCCGCCAGGACCTCGGGCTCTCCGTGGGGCTGAGCGCCGCCGCCGAAGAGACGGTGGACATCAAGCAGCTTCGGACCCAGGCGGACGATCCGCCGGTGGTCAAGGTCGTCAACTACGTGCTCGGCCGCGCGGCCGGCGACAATGCCTCCGACATCCACGTCGAGCCGCACGAGGATCGGACGCGCGTCCGCTACCGCGTCGACGGGCTCCTCTTCGATCTCCTGGAGGTCCCGCGCTCGCTCCACCTTGCGGTGGTCTCGCGGCTCAAGATCATCTCCCGGCTGGACATCGCGGAGCGGCGGCTGCCCCAGGACGGGAGCTTCTCCTCGCGGATACACGGGCGCGAGATCGACTTCCGCGTCTCCACCCTCCCTACGATATTTGGCGAGAAGGTCGTCCTCCGGCTCCTCGAGAAGGAGGCGGTGGTCCAGCACTACTCGCTCGAGAACCTCGGCTTCGAGCCGCAGCAGCTCGAGTACTTCATGCGGGGCATCCGGCGCCCGTGGGGGATGGTGCTGCTCACCGGGCCCACCGGCAGCGGCAAGTCGACCACGCTGCACACCGCGATCAAGGCGATCAAGTCGCCGCGCAAGAACATCATCACCGTCGAGGACCCGGTCGAGTACCGCCAGCCGGGCATCCAGCAAGTGCAGGTCAAGTCGGAGATCGGCTACGACTTCGCCCGCGCGCTCCGCTCGATCCTCCGCCAGGATCCGGACATCATCATGGTCGGCGAGATCCGGGACCAGGAGACGGCGCAGATCGCCGTGCGGGCGGCCTTGACCGGTCACCTCGTGCTCTCGACCTTGCACACCAATGACGCGGTCTCCACGGTGACGCGGCTCATCAATATCGGGGTGGAGCCGTTCCTCGTCGCCACTGCCGTCAACGTGGCGGCGGCCCAGCGGCTCGTCCGGAAGATCTGCGCGGCGTGCAAGGAGGGCTACCGGCCCAGTGCGGAGGAGGCCGCCCTCTTCACGCCCGACCCCGCCCCCGAGCTGCTCTACCGCGGCCGGGGTTGCAAGGCGTGCCGGAACATCGGCTACGCGGGCCGGATGGCGCTCTACGAGGTGTTCTGGATCAATGCGGGAGTCCGCCGTATGGTGCTCGACGGCGTCGACGGCGACACGCTCCGCCGGCACGCGGTGGAGGCTGGGATGATGACCCTGCGCCAGGCGGGCTTCCACCGCGTGCTGCAAGGCCACACGACCGTGGAGGAGATCATGGCGGTGGTGGCGGACCAGGAGTAGCGGGTGCCCGACTTCGAGTACGAGGTCGCTGATCGCGCGGGCGCCCTCACGCGCGGCCGCGCGCAGGCCGAGAACGCGGGCGACCTGATTCTTCGCTTCCGGGAGCAGGGGCGGCTCGTCCTCGCCATCCGCCCCGCCGCGGGGGAGGGGGTGCTCGGGCGCGCCGCCGCGCTGGCCCTCGGAGACTCCGTCCGCAGCACGGTCCGCCGTCTCACCAGCGGGGTGGGATTGACCACCCTCGTCCTCTTCACCGGCCAGCTCTCGGCGATGCTGGGCGGGGGTCTCCACCTCGTGCGCATCCTCACCTCGCTCGCCACCGAGACCACCAACAAGAACTTCCAGAAGGTCCTCGTGAGCGTGCGGGACGCCATCACGGGGGGCTCGAGCTTCGCCGACGCGCTCGGGCAATTCCCCCATGTCTTCGACCGGCTCTATGTGGCGGTGGTGCGGGCGGGGGAGTTGTCCGGCTCGCTGCCCGGCGTGCTCGACACCCTCGCCGTCTACCTCGAGAAGACGTCCGCCCTCCGCCGGAAGGTCCGGGGCGCCATCGCCTACCCCACCGTCATCCTCACCGTCGCCCTCGGGGTCGTCTTCATCATGGTGGTCAAGATCGTCCCCATCTTCGAGGGCGTGTACGCCCGCGCCAACGCGACCCTGCCCGCGCCCACGCGCACCTTGATCTGGGTGAGCGGGCTCGTCCGCTACTACACGTTCACCGTCTTTCTCCTCGTCGTCCTCGCCGCCATCGCCTTCTATGTGGTCCTGCAGTCCGATACCGGCCGCCGCATCTTCGACCGCGTGAAGCTCGCGCTGCCGATGTTCGGGTCGCTCATCCTCAAGGCCATCATGGCGCGGGTGTGCCGGACCCTCGCGGTGCTGCTGAACAGCGGCATCCCCCTCATCGAGGCCATGGAGACGGTGTCCCACGTCGCCGGCAACCGGATCATCGAGCAGGCGCTCACCGACGCGACCCGGCGCATGCGCGACGGCGGCACCATCGCGGCCACCCTGCGCGAGACCAACCAGTTCCCGGTCATGGTGATCCAGCTGGTGGCCACCGGCGAGGAGAGCGGCACGTTGCCGACGATGCTCGGCAAGGCGGCCCTTTACTACGAGCAGCAGGTGGACAACGCGGTGGCCACGCTCTCCACCCTGATCGAGCCGGTGATGATCGTGATCATGGGGGCGATCGCCGGCAGCGTGATCTTCGCCCTGTACCTGCCGATCTTCACCCTAGGCCAGGCCCTCCGGGGCGGGGTGCGATAGCGGGACATGGCCACCGATCCCTTCCGGCCCATGCGCGGCGCGGCGCGGCTCTACGTCGTGCTCCCCCTCCTGATGATGGCGGCGGCGGTCGCCTCCGCCCTCTACGTGCTGTTCCTCGCGCGCCCGTTCATCAACAGCCTCAACGCCCAGCTCGCCGAGCGCGCGGCGGCTTGGCTCTTCTTCGGGACGGCGGCGGCGGGGAGCCTCGGGGCGCTCGGCGGGCTCGTGATCGGGCTCCGCGTGACCGGTCGGATCCGCGGCATCGCCCAGAAGGCGGAAGCCCTCAACGCGCGGGTGGGCGGCGGCGCCTCACCCGCCGGGCCCAGGGACGAGATCGGCGCCCTCGACGCGGCGGTGGGCCGGCTCACCCTGTCCATGGACCGCTTCGTCCGCGACAGCGACATCTTGAGCCGGCTCCCCGAGGGCATGCTGTTGCTGGGACCGGGGGGCGACCTCCTGTCCTTCAACACCACCGCGGAGGTCGTGCTGGAGAACTCGCTCGAGCGGTTTCGCGGCGCGCCCCTCCTCTCCGCCCAGGGGCTCTTCCCCCTCGCCGACGGCAACGAGCAGCTCGCGCGTCTGCTCGACGATGCCCTCCTCGAGGAGCGCTCGCTGCAGCTCGGCGAGGTGTCGGTGATGCCCGCCACCGGCCGGGAGTTTCTCCTCGAGGTCACCGTGCAGCACCGCGAGTGGCGGCGCGATTCCACCGCCCTGATCGTCCTCTTCCGCGACGCTTCCGAGAAGCGGCGGATCCGCGAAGAGATCCGGCGCGCCGACCAGCTGGCCTTCCTCGGCGGGATGGCGGCGCGTGTGGCCCACGAGATCCGCACTCCGATGGCGACGGTGCGGGGGCTCGTCGAGCTCCTCCAGGCCGACCTGACCGAGAAGGACACCACGCAGCGGCAGTACATCGATCGCGTGCTCCAGGCGGTGGACCGCCAGGACCGGCTCGTCGAGGACATGCTGACGCTCTCGCATCCCGAGCCGGAAAGCCTGCAGCCGGTGAACCTCCGCGAGCTGGTGGACGAGGTGGTGCGCGAGTTACCGGCGGACGCGCGGCTCCGCGTGCTCGGCGCGGCCGCGCACGCGCTGCCCACCATCCCCGCCGACGCCTTCCGCTTGAACGAGGTCTTCACCAATCTCGTGAAAAACGCGCTCGAGGCTTCGCCCCCGAGCGGCATGGTCGAGGTACGCATCGAGCCCGCCGACCGCGGCCTCGTCCGCGTGGTGATCCGCAACACCGGCGTGGGCATCCCCGCCGAGATCCGGGAGCGCATCTTCCAGCCCTTCTTCACCACCAAGACCAAGGGGACGGGGCTGGGCCTGGCCATCGCCAAGCACATCGTGGACGCCCACCGCGGCACCCTCCGGGTGGACAGCGACGGGCAGGCGGAGACCACCTTTACGGTGGAGCTGCCGACAACCCCGCCCGCCCCCGCGGCGAGCGTAGTAAAGTCATCCCATGGCTGAGCGGATCCTGGTGGCCGAAGACGACGAAGACCTCGCGTTCGTCCTGCGCGAGGCGCTCATCCGCAAGGATTACGAGGTCGAGGTGGCCCCCACCGCGGGCCGGATGCTCGACACCCTCAAGGCCGGCTTATGGGACCTCATCCTTCTCGACGTGCGGCTGCCCGACATGGACGGGCTCGACGCCATCCCCAAATGCCGCGACGTCGCGCCCGACACCCCCATCATCGTCATGACCGCGCACGGCACCCGCGAGGTGGCGACGGAGGCGATCAGCCGAGGGGCCTACGACTTCTTTACGAAGCCGCTCAAGATGACGGAGTTCCAGGTCGTGGTCGCGCGGGCGCTCGAGCGGCGGCGGCTCCAGCTGCAGATCAAGGCGCTCCAGGCCGCCCAGGGCACCGGGTTCGAGGAGCTGGTCGGCAAGAGCGAGAGCCTCAAGCGGGTGGTGGAGATGTCGCAGCGGGCGGCCCCCGCCGACGTCACCGTGCTCATCGAGGGCGAGAGCGGCACCGGCAAGGAAGTGCTCGCCCGCGCCATCCACCGGTTGAGCAGCCGCAAGGACGGTCCCCTCATCCCCGTCAACTGCGCGGCGATCCCCGAAGGCCTGCTCGAGTCCGAGCTCTTCGGCCACGAGCGCGGCGCCTTCACCGGCGCGGTGCGGGCCAAGCCGGGCCGCTTCGAGCTGGCCCGCGAGGGGACCATCTTCCTGGACGAGATCGGCGACATGCCGCTCGCCATGCAGGTGAAGATCCTCCGGGCGCTGCAGGAGCGCGAGATCGAGCGGGTGGGCGGCACCAAGTCCATCTCCATCGACGTGCGTGTGATCGCGGCCACGCATCAGAACCTCGACACCCTCGTGGCGGAGGGGAAGTTCCGGGCCGATCTCTTCTACCGCCTCCAGGGCGTGCGCCTCCGCCTGCCACCCTTGCGCGAGCGTATCGACGACCTCCCCGACCTCATCACGCACCTCCTCGACCGGACGGCGCGGCGCATGTCGCGGCTACCCGCGACGGTGTCGGCCGAGGCCCTTCGCGCCCTCTGGGCCTATGGGTGGCCGGGCAACGTGCGCGAGCTCCAGCACGTGCTCGAAGGGGCCATGGTGATGTCGGACGGCGTGATCCTGCCCGAGCATCTGCCGCCGGCGATCCAGCACTCGACCTCTGCGCCGCCCGCCGCGGCCGGCCCCGTGCTGGCGGGGCCGCTCGACGAGGCCCTGGAGAACTGGGAGCGCCAGATGATCCTCGACGCCCTCCGCCAGGGTGGCGGTGTGCAGGCCCGCGCGGCCAAGCTCCTCGGCATCTCCGAGCGGAGCCTCTGGTACCGGGTCAAGAAGCTGGGCATCCAGGTCCGGACGCAGTCGGAACCCTGATCGGCGCGCTCCCCTCACGACTCCATGGCGACCCAGGTACGCAAGGCCGTCTTCCCCGCCGCCGGCCTCGGCACGCGCTTCCTCCCCGCCACCAAGGCGCAGCCCAAGGAGATGCTGCCCCTCGTGGACAAGCCCACCATCCAGTACGTGGTCGAGGAGGCGGTGGCCTCGGGACTCGAGGAGATCATCCTCGTCACCGGGCGCAACAAGCGCGCCATCGAGGACCACTTCGACGCCGCCTTCGAGCTGGAGTACTACCTGCAGGACCGCGGCAAGACCGAGGAGCTCGCCCAGATCAAGACCATCTCGGAGCTGGCCTCCGTCTCCTATGTGCGCCAGAAGGAGCCGCTCGGCCTGGGCCACGCCATCCTCTGTGCGCGGCCCATCGTCGGGGGCGAGCCCTTCGGAGTCTTCCTCGGCGACGACATCATCGTGTCCGAGACCCCGTGCATGCGCCAGCTCCTCGACGTCTACGCGCGGCACGACGGGCCCGTCGTCGCGGTCATGCGCATTCCGCGCGAGGAGATCGGGCGCTACGGCGTCATCGAGGCGAAGCCGCTCGGCGGCAACGTCTACGAGGTCCTGGACATGGTCGAGAAGCCCGCGCCCGAAGATGCGCCGTCGGATCTCGCCATCATCGGCCGCTACGTCCTCACCCCCGACCTCTTTCCGATCCTCGCGGAGACCTCGCCGGACGCGCGCGGCGAGATCCAGCTCACCAACGGGCTGCGCACCCTCCGGCAGAAGCGGCCGATCTACGCCCTGGAGTTCGAGGGGCGGCGCTACGACACCGGCGACAAGCTGGGCTTTCTCAAGGCCACGGTGGATTTCGCCCTCGCCCGGCCGGACCTCCGTGACGAGTTCCGCGCCCACCTCAAGGGCCTCGGCCTCTAGGCGGCGGAAGTCCTTTTCTGGCGGGGAGTTTCGTCTCGGTGCACCGGGCGCCTCAATTGACTTCGCAGGGGCCATTTGAGAGAATCCGCGTCAATCGATGAACCCCTGACGGGGACGCGAGCTGCCATGGCGAATCATCCCAAGCGCACCTTCCATATCGCCTCCGAGTCCGACATCAAGGCGGGGGAGGTGTCGGACGTCTACTTCGCCCGAACCGTGCAGATCCTCCGGGCCAAGGGCATCAACAAGCGCGTCAAGGCCGAGATCCGCCTCAAGAGCTTCCCGCAGGCGGACTGGTCCTTCGGCATCCTCGCCGGCATCGAGGAGGCGGCGACCCTCCTCGAGGGCCTCCCCGTCGACGTGTGGGCGATGGACGAGGGCACCATGTTCGCCCCTTACGAGCCCGTCGTGCTCGTCGAGGGCAACTACCTCGACTGGGCGGAGTTCGAGACGGCGCTGCTCGGCTTCCTCTGCCAGGCTTCCGGCATCGCCACCAAGGCGGCCCGGTGCAAGCGCGCGGCGGGCGAGCGCCAGGTGATCTCCTTCGGCGCTCGCCGCATGCATCCCGCGCTCGCGCCCATGATCGAGCGCAACGCCTTCATCGGCGGCTGCGACGGCGTGGCGGTGACCAAGGCCGCCGAGCTCATCGACGCCGATCCCATGGGCACCATCCCCCACGCGCTCGTCCTCATGTTCGGTGACACCGTGGAAGCCCTCCGCGCCTTCCACGAGGTGGTGGACCCGAAGGTCCGGCGTGTCGCCCTCATCGACACCCTCCAGGACGAGAAGTTCGAGGCGATCCGCGTGGCGGAGGCGTTGGGCAAGGACCTCTACGCGGTGCGGCTGGACACGCCGTCCTCGCGACGCGGCGACTTCTTTCGCATCCTCGAGGAAGTGCGCTGGGAGCTGGACTTCCGCGGGTTCGAGCACGTGAAGATCCTCGCCTCGGGCGGCATCGACGAGTACGAGATCCTCAAGCTCAACCCCCTCGTGGACGGTTACGGCGTGGGCACCTCGATCGCCAATGCCCCCGTGCTCTCCTTCGCGCTGGACATCATGGAGATCGAGGGCAAGCCCATGGCCAAGCGCGGCAAGCAGTCCGGTGCCAAGCAGGTGTGGCGCCAGCCGGGCACCGTGCAGAACCGCGTCTTGCCCGCGCACAAGCCGGCCCCGAGCGCCCCGGACGGACGGCCCGCGGAGGCGCTCCTCAAGCCGCTCATCGCGGGAGGGCGGCTCGTCCGCGACCTGCCGCCGCCGCGGACGATCCGGGAATACGTCATCGAGCAGATGGCTCGGATCGACATCGGCGCCTCCCGGGAGCGCGGCCTGCGCGGAGACTACTGAGGGCCCGGCCCCCCGCCATGGGCGTGCTGGACGAGATCGTCGCCCACAAGCGTGAGGAGGTCGCGGCCTGCCGCAGGGCCCGTCCGCTGGCCGGCCTCGAGGCCACCTGCCGGAGCCTGCCGCCCGCGCGCGAGCTCGCCGAGGCCCTCACCCGCGGGGCGGGCCGGCGGGTACGGCTCATCGCGGAGGTGAAGAAGGCCTCGCCCTCCAAGGGGGTCCTCGCCGGCGATCTCGACGTCACCGCCCAGGCGCGCGCCTATGCCGCGGCGGGGGCGGACGCCGTCTCCGTCCTCACCGACGCGCGCTGGTTCAAGGGGAGCCTCGACGACCTGATCGCGGTGCGGGCCGCGGTGTCGCGGCCGGTGCTGCGGAAAGACTTCACCGTTGACGAGTACCAGCTCTGGGAGGCGCGGGCGGCGGGGGCGGACGCGGCCCTCCTCATCGTGGCCGCTCTCGACCGCGGCGCCCTCCGCGACCTCTATCAGGCCGCCAAGGGGATCGGCGTGCATTCCCTTGTCGAGGCGCACACCGCGGTGGAGCTGGAAGAGGCCCTCGCCCTGGGCGCGCGCGTCGTCGGCGTGAACAACCGCGACCTCCAGACGCTCGAGACGGATCTCGCGACCTCGCTCCGGCTCCTCCCGCTGGTCCCGCCCGGCCACGTCGCCGTCGCCGAGAGCGGCATCTTCACGAGGGAAGACGTCGAGCGGGTGGCGCGTGCGGGCGCGCACGCCGTGCTGGTCGGCGAGGCCCTCGTGCGTGCGACGGACGTGGCGGCCAAGGTCCGCGAGCTCTCGCTGGAGGACTCCTGAGGTGGTGCGCGTCAAGATCTGCGGCATCACCAACGTGGAGGACGCGCGGCTCGCCATCGAGGCGGGCGCCGACGCGCTCGGCTTCATCTTCGTCGAGCGGACGCCGCGCTTCGTCACCTCCGCGCAGGCGCGCGCCATCATCGCGACCCTGCCACCCCTGGTGACTCCGGTGGGGATCTTCTGGGATCACGCCGCCGGCCACGTGAAGGCGGTGGCCGAGGAGTGCGGGCTAGCCGCGCTCCAGTTCCACGGGGAGGAGGCGCCCGAGGATCTCGCCCAGTACCGGCTCCCCGTGATCAAGACCATCAAGGTTGACGGCCCGGCGGCGCTGAAGCGGATCGTCCGCTGCCAGGTCGCCGCCTACCTTCTCGACTCGCCCGCCCGGTGGAGCGAGGGCGAGGCGCGGACGCCCATCTCCTGGGACGTGGCGCGTGCGGCCGCCGCCGCCGGCCACCGGGTCATCCTCTCGGCGGGGCTCACGCCCGACAACGTGGCGGAGGCGGTGCGGACGGCCCGGCCCTACGCGGTGGACGTCAACTCGGGCGTGGAAGCGAAGCCCGGGCGCAAGGATCCGGACAAGGTGCGCCGCTTCGTGGCGGCGGCGAAGGGGGCCTGATGGCCGCCGTCCGCCTCGATCCCGCCGCGCTGCCCGACGCCCAGGGTCACTTCGGCCGCTTCGGGGGGCGTTTCGTCCCCGAGACCCTGATGGCGCCGCTCATCGAGCTCGAGCGGGCTTTCAAGACCGCGCGCGCGGACTCGCGTTTCCGGCGCCGGCTCGCCGATCTCCTGCGGCATTATGCGGGCCGGCCTACCCCCCTCTACCTCGCCGAGCGGCTCACCGGCCATTGCGGAGGCGCCCGCATCTATCTCAAGCGGGAAGACCTCTGCCATACCGGCGCCCACAAGATCAATAACGTGCTGGGGCAGGCGCTCCTCGCCGAGCGCATGGGCAAGAAGCGCATCATCGCCGAGACCGGCGCGGGCCAGCACGGCGTCGCCTCCGCGACAGCGGCGGCGCTCCTCGGGCTCGCGTGCGAGGTCTACATGGGCAGCGTGGACGTGGAGCGCCAGGCGCTCAACGTCTTCCGCATGCGCCTCCTCGGCGCCAAGGTGATCCCCGTCGAGAGCGGCTCGAAGACCCTCAAGGACGCCGTCAACGAGGCGCTCCGCGACTGGGTCACCAATGTGCGCTCGACCTACTACCTCCTCGGCTCGGTGATGGGTCCGCACCCGTACCCCATGATGGTGCGGGACTTCCACCGCGTGATCGGCGAGGAGACGCGCGCCCAGGCCCGCCGCCAGGCCGGGCGGCTGCCCGACCTCCTCGTGGCCTGCGTGGGCGGCGGCTCCAACGCCATCGGACTCTTCTGGCCCTTCATCCGGGACGCGAGGGTGCGGATCGTGGGCGTCGAACCGGGGGGGCACGGCCTTGCCAGTGGCAAGCACGGCGCCTCGCTCACCGCGGGCGCGGTCGGGGTCCTCCACGGCAGCATGAGCTACCTCCTCCAGAACGACGACGGCCAGGTGATGGAAGCGCACTCCATCTCGGCGGGGCTCGACTATCCTGGGGTGGGCCCCGAGCACGCCTACTACAAGGACGCGGGGCGCTTCCACTACGAGTCGGTCACCGACGCCGAGGCCCTCGAGGCCTTCCAGGCCCTCGCCCGGCTGGAAGGGCTCATGCCCGCGCTCGAGTCGGCGCACGCGGTGGCGTACGCGATGAAGGCGGCGCGCCGGATGAAGAAGTCGGAGATCGTGGTGGTGGGCCTCTCCGGCCGCGGCGACAAGGACGTTCACACCGTCGGCCAGGCCCTCGACGGCAAGGGCAACGGCCGCCCGTGAGCCGCCTCGACAAGACGTTCGCGGCCCTGCGGGAGCGCGGCGAGCGCGCCCTCATCCCGTACTTCACCGCGGGCGATCCCTCGCTCGCGACCACCGCGCGTCTCGTCGTCGAGGCCGCGCGGCAGGGCGCCGACGTCATCGAGCTGGGCGTGCCCTTCTCGGACCCGCTCGCCGACGGGCCCGTGATCCAGCGCGCGACCCAGCGGGCGCTCGCCGCCGGGGTGACGCTGCCGCGCGTGCTCGAGACGGTGCGCGAGCTGCGCGGCGACCTGAGCGTGCCCCTCGTCTTCCTCACGTACTACAACCCCATCCTCGCCTTCGGCCTCAAGGCCTTCTGCCGGACCGCCCTCGAGGCGGGCGTGGACGGCGTGATCGTGGCCGACCTGCCACCCGAGGAGGCGGGCCCGCTCCGCGCCGAGGCCGATCCCCTCGGGTTCGACCTGATCCACTTGGCCGCGCCGACCTCTCCGCCCGCGCGGATGCGGAAGATCGCTCGGGCCAGCCGCGGCTTCATCTACCTCGTCTCCCTCACCGGCGTCACCGGCGAGCGCGCGGCGCTGCCGCCGGACCTCGTCGGCCTGCTCCGCACCCTCCGGGCCGTCACCACCAAGCCGGTCTGCGTGGGATTCGGCATCTCCACGCCCGAGCAGGCGGCCCTGGTCGGCCAGGCTGCTGACGGCGTCATCGTGGGCTCGGCCATCGTGCGCCTGATCGAGCGCCACGCGGGCGCGTCCGAGCTCGTCCCCGAGGTGGGACGCTTCATCGCCGCGCTCAAGGCGCCGTTGCGGAGCCGCTGACCATGGCCTGGTTCTGGAAGAAGCGGGAAGGGGACGAGGAGGCGCCGCGCAAGAAGGTGCAGATCGCGGAAGGCCTCTGGGTCAAGTGCGACTCCTGCAAGGAGATCGTCTACCGCGCGGAGGTGGACCGCGCGGGCCGCGTCTGCCCGCGCTGCAAGTACCCCTTCCGTATCTCCGCGCGCGAGCGCGTCGCCTCCATCGTCGATGCCGACTCCTTCGAGGAGCGCGACGCCGGCCTCACCTCGCGTGATCCGCTCGAGTTCAAGGACACCAAGAAGTACGTGGACCGCGTCAAGGCGGCCAAGAAGGCCACCGGCCTCGACGAGGCGGTCATCACCGGGATGGGCCGTATCGGGGGCAGTCCGGTGGTGGTCGCCGTCTTCGAGTTCGGCTTCCTGGGGGGCAGCATGGCCTCGGTGGTGGGCGAGAAGCTCACCCGCGCCATCGAGCTCGCCATCCAGAAGCGCGTGCCGCTCCTCATCGTCTCCGCCTCGGGCGGCGCCCGCATGCAGGAAGGCATCCTCTCCCTCATGCAGATGGCCAAGACCTCGTCGGCTCTCCACCGACTCGCCGAGGAGCGCGTGCCCTACATCTCCCTCCTCACCGACCCCACCACCGGAGGGGTGACCGCGAGCTTCGCGATGCTGGGCGACCTCGTCCTCGCCGAGCCGCGCGCCCTCATCGGCTTCGCGGGGCCGCGCGTCATCGCCGAGACCATCCGCCAGCCGCTCCCCGATGGCTTCCAGCGCTCGGAGTTCCTCCTCGAGCACGGCCAGCTCGACATGGTCGTCGAGCGGCGCGATCTCCGCGAGACCCTCCGCCGCATCATCGCCTTCTTCGGGACGGGGCCTTCGCAGCCGGCGCCATGACGTATCGCGAGGCCGTCGCCCGGCTCCTCGCCCTCCGCGGCGGGGAGATGGCGGGCATGCGGCCGGGCCAGGAGACCATCCAGGCCCTCCTCGACGCCGTCGGCAGCCCCGAGCGCCGGCTGCGCCTCGTCCAGGTCGGCGGGACCAATGGCAAGGGCTCCGCCGCCGCCATGGTCGCCGCCATCCTCACCGCGGCGGGGCATCGCGTCGGCCTCTTCACCTCGCCGCACCTCTGCTCGGTGCGCGAGCGGATCCGCGTGGACGGCCGGTGCATCGCCGAGGACGCTCTCGCCGACGGGGTGGAGGCCCTCGGCACCCTCTTCGCCCGGTTCGACGCCAGCGTGTTCGAAGCTCTCACCGCGCTGGCCCTCGATTACTTCGCCACCGAGTCGGCCGACGTCGCGGTGCTCGAGGTCGGCCTCGGAGGGCGCCTCGACGCCACCACGGTGGGACGGCCCGAGGTGTCGGTGCTCACCCGCGTGGACTACGACCACCAGGCCCTCCTCGGCAACACGCTTGCGCGGATCGCGTGGGACAAGGCCCACATCATCCGGAGCGGGGTGGCGGTATCGGCGCGTCAGGTCGATGAAGCGGAACGTGTGATCGGGGAGCGCGCCGCCGCCGTGGGAGTGCCGCTCCTCCTCGAGGGGCGCGATCTGTCGGTCGCCCCGCGCGCCCGCGGGCTGGACGGCCAGCGGCTCGATCTCGCGGGGCCGGGATGGCGGATCGAGGACGCGCGCTGCGCGCTCCTCGGGATCTACCAGCCGAGCAATGCCCTCGTCGCCGCCGCGACCGCCCGTGTCCTGGGCGCGGACGAGGCGGCGATCCGTCGCGGGCTCGCCGAGGTGCGCTGGCCCGGGCGTTTCCAGGTCCTCCCCGGGCCGCCGCCCCTGATTCTCGACGGCGCCCATAACCCCGGCGGGGCCCGGGCCCTCGCCGGCTCGCTGCGCGCCTATTTTCCCGAACGACCCGTCGCCTTCGTCCTCGGGATGTCCGCGGACAAGGACCTGGCCGGCATCCTCGCCCCCCTGCTGCCCCTGGCGGATCGCGTGATCTTCACCGTCTCGCCGAACCCGCGCGCCGCCGATCCCACGACGCTCCGGGATCTCGCGCGGGATCTCGGCGTGCTGCCCGCGGATCGCGTCCTCACCGCGCCGGACCCCCCTGCGGCGGTCGCGCTGGCCCGGACCGACGCGGTAGGCCCCGTCTGCGTGGCCGGCTCGCTCTACCTCGTCGGCAAGGTGCTCGCCCCGGGGCCGGAAGACTCCGAGGTGCTTTGCTTGAGTGCGGCCGGCTGATAGCATGTCGGCTGACCTCAATGCCCTCCACTCGCCCGCGTGCCATGGGGATCGTGCCGCTGCTGGCGCTGATCCTTCTCGTGGCATCGCCGGGCCTCCTCCTCGCGCAGGCCCCGCGTCCCGAGCCCCTGCGCATCCAGCAAGACGGCGGCGAGGTGAGCGTGGTGGCCGACCAGATCCAGCAGGTGGGCGGCACCACCAACCTGGTCATCGCGACGGGGAACGTGGAGATCGTCCGCGGTGCCGCCCGGCTCCTCGCCGATCGCGTCGAGCTCGATCGCGACACCGGCGAGGCGATCGCGCAGGGCAAGGTCGTCTTCTACGACGGCCAGGATCGCCTGGTCGGTGACCGGATCGACTACAACGTCCGGACGGGCACCGGCGTCGTCTATAACAGCTCCGCCTTTTCGGCGCCCTACTACCGGCTCGGCGGGGACCGCATGGATCGGGTGGGCGAGGGCGTCTACGAGATCCGACGCGGCACCTTCACCACCTGCGAGGGCGACGACCCCCACTGG
>JBKPDT010000436.1:0-2369 GCA_046728035.1 Candidatus Methylomirabilota bacterium
GCGCCCGCGAGGCGGCCCAGCGTGTGGAGCGAGGGCGTGAGGCGGCCCGATTCGATCTGCGACAGCATGCTCGGCGTCAGGCCCGCCTTCTCGGCGAGCTGACGCTGCTGGAGCGCCCGCTCCGCGCGAAGGGCCTTGATCCGCTCGCCCAGTGAGGTCACGGTCGCGCCTCCTCGATGAAGGGATCGGGACGCCCGTCGTCCTCGGGCGCCGGCAGCCCGCCCAGGCGTCGCAGGGCGCGCTCGACGTACACGCGGGTCATCCTCTTCCGGTAGGGATGGGTCAAATCCGTGTTGTCGAGCGGCTTGGACGGCCGCGCCGCGCGCTCTGCGACCGCGGCGATGAGGGCGGGCTCGAGGCGTTGCCCGGTGAGCATGGCCCCGGCCTCCGCGGCCTCGCGCGGCTGGGACGCCACCGCGCCGAGGACGATGCGCGCGGCGCGCACGCTGCCGCCGTCCATCCGGAGCGACACCGCCACCCCGAGCACCGGGAAGTCGAAGGCCCCGCGGCGGCGGAGCTTCAGGTACGCGCAGCGTAGGCCCTCGTTGGGCGGCAGCAGGATGTCGGTGACCACTTCGTCCGGGCGCTTGGCGAGGTACTCGATCCCGTCGTCGCGATAGAGCGCGTCCACGGGAATGGTCCGCTCGCCTTCTGGCCCCACGAGGCGCACCGTCGCGCCCAGGCTCCACAGCACGGGCGCGGTGTCCGAGGACGAGACCGCCCAGCAGCGCGAGCTACCGGGCGCGACCAGGCAGATCTCGCCGTCTTTCTTCATGCAGAAGTTCACGGCCTTCCGCCATTGATAGGACTGGTTGTAGTAGTTGCAGCGCGTGTCCACGCAGACATTGCCGCCGAGGGTGCCCATGTTGCGGAGCTGGGGCGTGGAGACGACGCCGGCGGCGGTGGCGAGGGCGGGATAGCCGGCGGCGACGTCGGGGTGGCGCGAGACCGCGGTGAGCGCGGTGCCGGCGCCGATGCGCATCCCGCGCGCGGCCCCACCGCCGACGCCGCGCAGCTCGCGGATGCCGCGGAGGCCCACCAGCACGGTGGGCTCGAACTGGCGTCGCTTCATGTTGGGGAACAGATCGGTCCCGCCGGCCACGAGCATGGCGGCCGGCCCGTGCTCGGCCATGAGCTTGGCAGCGTCGGCCACCGAGACCGGCGCGAGATAGCGGAACGATGGCAGGCGCATCATGACGCGAATGGCCTCACGGCAATGTCTTCGGCGGGCATGCCGAAGGCGGACTCCACCGGGCGCGGCTCGGGGAAGGTGAAGAGCGGCAGCCGCTCCGGCCCCACCCGCGGCGTCTTGCCCTGCCGCTGGAGGTCGAGGGCCTTGAGCACCTTGTCGGGTGTGATGGGGATCTCGTCTATCCGGATCCCCACCGCGCTACACACCGCGTTGGCGACGGCGGGAATCACCGGCAGCAGAGGCCCCTGCCCCGCCTCCTTGGCCCCGAACGGCCCGTCGGGATCATCGGTCTCCACCAGGATGGTGTGGATTTCCGGCGTCTCGAGCGTGGTCGGGCTCTTGTACTCGAGCATGGAGGGGATCTTGTGCACCCCTTTGCGGAAGACCTGCTCCTCCATCAAAACCTCGCCGAGCCCCATGTAGACCGATCCCTCCACCTGCCCTTCCGCGAGGAGCGGGTTGAGGGCCCGGCCGATGTCATGGGCGATCCAGATCTCCGTGGGCTTGACGTCACCGGTCTGCTCGTCCACGTCCACCTCGACCACGCACGCCGAGTAGGAGTAGCACGGCGAGGGCCCCACCCCGCCGCCCTTGTATTTCCCGGCGCGCTTGGGCGGCGCATAGGACCCAGCGAAGGCCAACACTCCGTGGAGGCTCTCGCCGAGCACGACGGCGGCCTGGAAGGTCACGCCCTTCTCCTCGTCGTCGGCGACGAATACGCGACGGTCGCGGGCGACCAGCCGCGCCGGCTCCACCTCGAGCTTCCGCGCCACCGCCTCGAAGATCTTCGCCCGCAGCCGCTCGGCGGCCTGGATGGCGGCGTTGCCCGCCATGAGCGTCACGCGGGAGGAATAGGAGCCGAGGTCCACCGGGGTGAGGTCGGTGTCGGCCACGTGGACGCGGATATCCTTGGGCTCGATCCCGAGCACCTCCGCCACCAGATAGGCGAGCACCGAGTCCGACCCCTGACCGATGTCGGTGGCGCCACAGAGCACGGAGACGCCGCCGCTCCGGTCGGCGCGCACCACCACGCCCGAGTGCGGCATGTCGTTCCAGTAGATTGCCGTCCCCGCTCCGGTGAGGTACGAGGAGCACGCGATCCCGATGCCTTTGCCGCGCGGGAGCTGCTTCCACTTCCCGCGCCAACCGGAGGCCTCGATCACTCGATCGAGACACT
>JBKPDT010000437.1:0-9588 GCA_046728035.1 Candidatus Methylomirabilota bacterium
GCCGCAGCTCGCCGAGAAGGGCCGCGTCGAGTGGGGCTGGCTCGGCGTCACCATCGCCGAGATCGGCGAGGACGAGGCGCCGAAGTACGGCCTGACCGAGCCGCGCGGGGTGCTCATCCGCAACGTGGTCGTGGGCCAGCCCGCCGACAAGGGCGGGGTGCGCGCCAACGACGTGATCCTCGGGGTTGACGGCGCCTCGCTGGAAGGCCCGCGCGATCTCCAGCGCATCATCTCCGCCACGCCGGTGGGCCGCACCGTGAAGCTCAAGGTGTGGCGCGAGGGCAAGCCGACCGAGCTCGACGTGGTGGTGGGCGCCTACGAGGGGCCGAGCCGGCCGTCGCGCCGCGTCCCCGAGCGCGCGCCGACCGAGCCGGCGCCTCCGAAGTAGGCCACCCGAAGCATGCCGGCGGCGCGCTGGAGCAGGCGCGGCACCGTGTGGATCGCCGGCGCTTCCGTCGTCGGAGCGCTGTTCAGCTGGTCTGCTCTGGCGTGGGCCACCCAGGCCAGCGCGATCTTCCCGAGCGATCGCCACACCGTCGCCGACCCCACGCAGCTCACCGGCCGCCGTGTTTCGCTCGCCATGCCGAGCTGCCCCACGGACCCGTCCGGCTGCGACGACGTGATGTTGCTCAACCAGCTCGACGGCTTCTCGGTGAACCCGCGCATCGCCATCACCTTCGACGGGGCAATCAAGATCGAGACCGTCACGCGCGAGACGGCCTTCCTGGTCGTGCTTGGGCCGGAAGGCCCGGCCGCGCCGATCGCGCTGGGGCAGCTCGTCTGGGACTCGGAGGGCAACGTGCTCTACGCCCGGCCGGAGCGAGCGCTGCGCCAGTCGCGGATCTATGCCCTTGTGGTCACCACGCGCGTTCTGGATGCCGAGGGCCGCCGGCTCCGTCCTGCCCCCGAATATCTGAAGCCGCGCGAGGGCACCGGTCACGATCGGAAGGTCGAGACCCAGATGTGGAAGGCGATCGCCCCGGCCGGCCTCAAGTGGGCGGACATCGCCGCGATCTCGCTCTTCACCACCCAGTCGGTCACCACCGATCTCGAGCGCATGCGCGCGGTGCTCGAGAGCCGCGCTCCTCCGGCGCTCACCTTCGACCTCGCGCCCGGTGGGGCCGCGTCCGTCTATCCGAGGGCGGGCATCCAGTCCATCGAGTTCCGTCGCCAGGTGGCCACCACCGGCATGCTGCTGGGCGATGCGATTCCGCTGGCGCTCGACCTGCTCCCGGCCACCGAGGTGCGCGCGATCGCCTTCGGGCGCTACCGGAGCCCGTCATTCCTTACCGCCGACCGGCACATCCTGCAGGTGCCGACGCGCATGCCGTACTCGCAGCCGCCGGTCGACGAGGAGATCCACGTCACGCTCTTCGTCCCCGAGGGCGCTCGGCCCGCCGCCGGCTGGCCGGTGGCCATCTTCGGCCACGGCTTCACCAATGACCGCCACGTGATCCCGCCGGCGGTGGCGGGCACGCTGGCGCGCCACGGCTTCGCCACCATCGCCATTAACGTGGTGGGCCATGGCGCCGGGCCCGACGGCACCCTCACCGTGACGCGCAGCGCCGTCCCACCCGTGGTCCTGCCCTCCGGCGGGCGCGGCATGGACCTCGACGACGACAAGCAGATCGGCCTCAGCGAGGGCGTGAGCGCGCGGGTCGGCACGCCGCTCCAGCCGATCGGCCCGCGCGACGGGCTCAAGCAGACGGTGGCCGACCTCATGCAGCTCGTGCGCGCGATCCGGCGTGGCGTGGACGTGGACGGCGACGGCCAGCCCGATCTCGACCGCGAGAAGATCTACTACTTTGGCCAGTCCTTCGGCGGGATCTACGGCACGCTGCTCATGGCCGTCGAGCCGCGGATCCGCGCGGGCGTGCTCAACGTGCCGGGCGGGCCCATCATCGAGATCGGGCGCCTGGCGCCGGCCTTCCGGCCCAACGTGATCACCGCGCTCGCGTCCCGCAACCCGTCGCTGATAAACGGCGCGGCGGAGTTCGTCGAGGCCATCCCACTGCCCGGCGAGCCCTCGGTGAAGGGGCCGCCCGCGGGCGCTCTCGACATCCAGGAGTACTTCGACCGCGTGGAGTGGCTGAGCCAGCCGGCGAATCCGGTGGCCTTCGCGCCCTATCTCATCCAGGCGCCGCCGGGCGGTCAACCGCGGGCCGTCATGTACCAGTGGGCGGTCGGCGACCGCACCGTGCCCAACCCCACCACCGAGAGCCTGCTTCGCGCTGGCGACCTCGCGAAGGTCGCCTCCCTCTACCGCCACGACAAGGTCGCCGCGGGCCTCCCCGAGCGCTTCAGCGCCAACCCGCATGGCTTCCTCACCTGGACCTTCTTCCCCAACGTGGCCGACATCGCCCGCGCCGCCCAGGAACAGGTCGTCCGGTTCTTCCTGACCGACGGCCGGAAGATCGAGCAGGTGGACCCGCGCTTCGAGATTCCCCCCGCCCGCCCCTGAACGCCCGTCGTCAGGAGACCCGATGAAGATCACCAGCGTGGAGACTCTGCATGCCGATGGCGGCTGGCGGCCCTGGACCTTCGTGAAGGTGCAGACGGACGCCGGCATCACCGGCTGGGGTGAGTGCAGTGACAACCGCAGCCCCTTTGGCATCGCCGGCTGCGTGCGCGACATGGCCGATCTCCTCCTCGGGGAGGACCCACGCCCGGTGGAGCGCCTGTACTGGGACATGCTCCGGCGCACGCGCCAGAACCTGGGCGGGGTCACCCACAAGGCCATCGCCGGCGTGGAGCTGGCCCTCTGGGACATCAAGGCCAAGGCCCTGGGGGTGCCGGTCTACGAGCTCTTCGGCGGGCCGATGCGCGACCGCATGCGCCTATACTGGTCGCATTGCGGGACGACGCGGGCGCGCCTGGGACACGTGCTCGGCACGCCGCCGCTGCGTACCTACGACGACATCGCCGCGCTGGGCCGCGAGGTGGTGGCCAAGGGCTTCACCGCGCTCAAGACCAACATGGTGATCCCCGGCGACCCCGCCACCGTGTACTTCCCCGGCTTCGGCAGCGGCATCAACACCACTGACGGCGCCCCCACGGTGGAGATCCTCGACGCCATCGAGCGGCTCATCGGCACCTTCCGCGACGCCGTCGGGCCGAAGGTCGGCCTCTGCCTCGACCTCAACTACAACTTCCGTACCGAGGGCGTGCTGCGCGTGGCCAAGCTCCTCGAGCGCTTCGACATGCAGTGGGTCGAGTACGACAACTGGGACCCGCATGCGCTGCTCCAGATCAAGCAGTCCACGTCCACCCGCCTGGCCTCCTGCGAGAGCCTGGTCACCACGCGGCAGTATCGCCCGTTCTTCGAGCTCCACGCGGTGGACGTGGCCATCATCGATGTGCCCTGGAACGGCTTCTCCCAGGCCGTGCAGATCGGCCGGATGGCCGAGTGCTACGAGATCAACATCGCGCCGCACAACTACTACAGCCACCTCGCCGATCTCCACTCGCTCCATCTGTGCACGGTGCTCCCCAACGTACGCATCATGGAGATCGACATCGACGACGTGCCGTGGAAGGCCGAGCTGGTGACCCGCCCGCCGCAGATCCGCGACGGCCACATCTGGCTCAGCGACGCGCCCGGCTGGGGCGCCGACATCAACGAGGAGGTGTTGCGCGCCCACCCCTGGCCGGGGAAGGGCGCCGACTCCTCCGCCCGGATGTTCTACGGCATGGACGCCGACCAGATGGGCCGGCGGTAGCGGCCTCCCTCCCCTGCCGTGCCTCATCAATCGGGGGAAAGATCCCTCTTGACAGGAGATGTAACGACTGTTACAAGATGACACATGAGTGTTGCTTTCCCTCGAGAGGACGCCGGCAAGGCGATGACCATGCTCGTGCTTTCGCGCAGCGACGTGATGAGCCTGCTAAGCCTGGGGGATTGTATCGATGCGGTCGAGCGCGCCTTCCGGCTGCACGCGGACGGGCGCACGCTGGGGCCCGGCGTGCTCGGGGTCCGTGCCAATGGGGGCGGCTTTCACATCAAGGCGGCCGGTCTCGTGGGCGAGCGGAGCTACTTCGCCGCCAAGACGAACGCGAACTTTCCCGACAACCCCCGCCAGGCGGGCCTGCCGGCCATCCAGGGCACGCTGGTCCTCGCCGACGCGCGCAACGGGCTGCCCCTCGCCTTCATGGACTCCGGCAGCGTGACCGCGCTGCGAACGGGCGCGGCCACGGCGGTGGCGGGCCGGCACCTCGCTCGGCCCGACGCGCGCGCCGCGACCATCGTCGGGTGCGGGGTGCAGGGGGAGGTGCAGCTTGCGGCGCTCGCCGCCGTGCTTCCGCTCGAGCAGGCCTGGGTGTTCGACGTCGATGCCGATCGCGCGCGGGCGTTCGCCCTGCGATCGGCGCGCGTGCTGGCGCTTCGCGTCGAGGCGACCTCGGACCTGCGCGAAGCCCTGGGCCGGAGCGACGTGTGCGCCACGTGCACCCCGGCGCGGCGCGCCTTCCTCTTGAAAGCCGACGTGCCGCCCGGCATGTTCGTGGCCGCCGTGGGCGCCGACAGCGAAGGCAAGCAAGAGCTCGAGCCCGCCCTCGTGGCCTCGGCGACCTTGGTTACCGACGTGCTGGAGCAGTGCGCGCAGATCGGTGAGCTCCAGCACGCCCTTGCCGCCGGTCTCATGACGCGCGCGGAGGTGCATGCGGAGCTGGCGGATGTCGTCACGGGGCGTCGGCCCGGCCGCACGCGAGCCGATGAGGTGACCGTATTCGACAGCAGCGGGACGGCGCTCGAGGACGTGGCCGCCGCCGCGGCGGTCTACGAGCGGGCCCTGGCCGCGGGCAAGGGCACCGAGGTCACCCTCGATGCCTGACGGGGGGACGCTCCGGCATCTCGGGTTCGTCGATCTCCCGGCTCATGTGAAGGCGGGGGGCTTCGACCACGCCGCCGTCCATGGCCCGACCGGCCGGCTCTACGTGGCGCATACGGCGAACGACGCCGTCGACGTGATCGATATCGAGGCGCGGGCATACGTCGGATCGATCACCGGCCTGCCGGCGGTTGCGGGAGCGCTGGCCGTCGCGTCACCCGACCTCGTGTTCACGTCCAACCGTGGCGACAACACCGTGGGCATCTTCCCGCCGACCGACGCGCCGGCGGTCGAGAAGGTCGCGGTCGGCATCCGGCCCAATGGACTTGCCTGGGATCCGGGCCGACGCCGGCTGCTGGTCGCTCACGTCGGCGATCCCACCATGCGCGACTCGCGCAGCGTGTCGGTGATCGATATCCCGACCCGCCGCCGGCTGGCCGACCTGCCCGTCGCGGGGCGCACGCGCTGGGCCGTGTTCGACGCCGAGGCCGCCTGCTTTCACGTGAATATCGCCGATCCGCCACAGATCGCGGTCATCGAGGCGGGCGATCCCATCGCGATCCGGCGAGTGGTGGCGGTGACCCATGCCGGCCCGCACGGCCTGGATCTCGACGTCACGCGTCGTCGGCTGTATTGCGCGTGCGACGCCGGGACCCTGCTGGAGCTTGACGCCGACACCGGCGAGGTGCTCGGCGAGGCGACGATCGCGGGCGCCCCCGATGTGGTCTTCTTCAATCCCACGCGCGCCCGCGTGTACGTCGCGATCGGGGAGCCCGGCGTCATCGACGTGTTCGACGCGGTGCCCCTTCGCCGGCGCACGACGGTGCCGACGGAGGCGGGAGCGCACACCCTGGCATTCGATGCCGAGCGCAATCTCGTCTGGGCGTTCCTGCCCGCTACGCACCGTGCCGCCGTCTATCTCGACCCCGACTGATCCACAAGCTGACGGCTAACGAAAGGAGCCTCACCGTGTACAAGGAGATCGCACCGATCCCGATTCCGTGCCGGCCATGGAGCCTGAATGGCCTCTCCAAGGAGCTGATCGTCAGTCACTACGAGAACAACTACGGCGCCGCCGTGCGGACGCTCAACGCGGTCCGGAAGGAGCTCGCGGATCTCGCGGGCGGCGCCCCCGCCTACCGGATCCGCGAGCTGAAGCGCGAGGAGCTGATCGCCATGGGCTCGACGATGCTGCACGAGCTCTACTTCGGCAACCTCGGCGGAGACGGCCGGATCACCGAGCCGGCTCGAGCCATGCTCGAGGAGCATTTCGAGAGCGTCGCCGCTTGGCGACGGGAGTTCGTCTCGGTCGCCCAGTCGCTCGCCGGCGGATCGGGCTGGGTGCTCCTGACGTACTCGCGGCGTCAGAAGGCGCTGTGGAACCAGGTCGGCAGCGACCATTCGCAGGCGGCCGTCGACGCCACGCCGGTCCTCGCGCTCGACATGTACGAGCACGCGTACCATCTGGATTTCGGCGCGAACGCCACCGCGTACATCGACGCGTTCATGCGAAACATCGACTGGGCCGCCGTCACCGAGCGCATGGCCGCGGTCCGAGCGGATCGCCCGCTGCCGCCCGAGGACCCGTCGGACAAGAGCCTGCCGTCGATGTCGGTCGAGGAGCTCGCGGCGCGGCTCGCGCGGGGGGAGCGGGTCCAGCTGCTGGACGCCCGGCCGCGCCACTACATCTCGCGGGCCTCGGACATCATGGACGGTGCGGTCTGGCGCGATCCCGAGCGCGTCGAGGAGTGGATCGGGGACCTCTCCGCCGAGGCGCCGGTCGCCGTCTACTGCGCCTACGGCTTTCACGTCGGCTGCAGCGTGACGAAGGCGCTCCGCGAGCGCGGCCTCGATGCTCGCTACGTCAGGGGCGGGCTCTCCGCCTGGTACGCGGCGGGTGGCGCGCGCGCGCCGCGGCTGCCGGGCGAGCCCTCATGACACGCGCCTGAACAGCTCCGGGTAGGTCACGACCAGGCCGTCGGCGTCGACGTCGATCTCCTGCACGAAATCGCTGTCCAGCGACTCGTAGCGGTAGCGCCGGCGGGGCTCGAGACAGATGTAGCGCTGCGGGTCAGTGGTGACCGTGTACGCGGGCAGCACGATGTACACCACGCGGAGGTCGGCGGACTGGCCCGCGCGGAGATCGAGGCGCCGGATCGGCAGGGTATTGGTAAAGGGCGTGATCGGCAGATCCACGTCGATCGCGCCCTCCAGGTCCGGCCGCGGCGTCCCCGTGCCGTCGCGCCAGTGGCCGGCCCCGTCACCGGCGAGGACGATGCGACGATCATCGCCGATGGCGCCGGCCTCCACGTGTCGGACCCGCCAGCCGCCGTCGCATACGATGCGGAAGCGCGCGGCGAAGGGCTCGCCTTCTTCCGTGCCGATGACCGCGGCATCGGCGACGATCTGCTCCGGCCCCTCCCGCAGCACCAGGTGCTGGAGGCCCGCGCCGGACCAGTCCTGCCAGCGTGCCATCAGCGTCCGGCTCATGCGCCGGCGAGCGTCTTCTTCATGGTCGCCATGCCCTGCTCGATCATGCCCCCGATATAGTCCTTGAGCTCATTGGGCAGGAGGTCGGCGATCCAGACGACCCGGCTGCGCGCCTCCCCGTCGGGGAAGACCTGGAGCGACGCGTTGTGGTGGGTCATCTTGCTCCCGACCACCGACCAGGCGAGCCGGCGGGCCTGGTCGTCGAGGTCGACGATGAGCTCGCGCGCCACCAGGCCGCTCGCGAAGGTGACGACCCGCGCGTCTCCCTCCAGGCGCGTATCGGTGACGAAGCCCGGCGCCAGCCGCTTGTGCACCGCTCCGACGTCCCGGATCGCGTCCCACACGCGCTCCGGACGGGCGTTGACGGCGATCTCCTTGTGGATGGAAGCCATGGGTGAACCTCCTTGTGGGCTCCATCGTCCCAGATCGGGCCAGCCATTGCTGGCGGGATCCGGACACGGTCATCCCGCCCTCTGACCGTGTCCGAAAACCGCGAGACGACGGACTTCGTTTGGCGCGATCATGGGGCCGTGGACCTGGATCATGCCGCCTGCTATCGCGCCATCGCCACGCGCGACGCCCGCTTCGACGGGCGGCTCTTCTGCGCGGTGAAGAGCACCGGCATCTACTGCCGACCGGTGTGCCCGGCGCGGACCCCGAAGCGCGAGAACCTCGTCTTCTACCCCTCGGCCGCGGCCGCCCAGGAGGCGGGCTTCCGCCCCTGCCTGCGCTGCCGCCCCGAGACCGCTCCCGATCTGGGCGTGTGGCGTGGCACTTCCAATACCGTGTCGCGCGCGCTGGCCCTGATCGAGAAGGGCGCGTTGGATGACGCCGACGTCGAGGGCCTCGCCGACCGGCTAGGGGTGGGTGAGCGGCAGCTCCGCCGACTCTTCCGCCAGCATCTCGGCGCCTCGCCGGTCGCGGTCGCGCAGACGCGGCGCGTGCTCCTCGCCAAGCACCTGATCCACGAGACGCGGCTACCGATGGGCGAGGTCGCGCTGGCCGCGGGCTTCGGCAGCGTCCGCCGCTTCAACGAGACCTTCCAGCAGCTCTTCGGCCGGCCGCCCAGTACCCTTCGTCGCGGCGGCCGCGCCGCGGTGTCGGCGGCGCGCAGCGGGGAGGTGGTGATCTTCCTCCCGTATCGGCCGCCGTACGACTGGCCGGCGATGGTGGCGTTCCTGCGCGCTCGCGCCATTCCCGGCGTGGAGGCGGTGTCGGGTGAGCGGTATGCCCGCACGATCGAGATCGGCGGTGTGCACGGCACGGTGTCGGTGCAGCCCGCCCAGCGAAACGCCCTCCGCGCGGCGATCCAGTTCCCGAAGCTCTCGGCGTTGCCGTCCATCGTCGCCCGCCTGCGCCGCGTGTTCGATCTCGCCGCGAGCCCCGAGATCATCGGGGCGCATCTCGCCGAGGATCCTCGGCTCGCCCCGCTGGTGAAGGCGCGGCCGGGGCTCCGGGTCGCGGGGACATGGGACGGCTTCGAGCTGGCCGTGCGCGCTGTGCTCGGGCAGCAGATCACCGTGGCCGCGGCGGTGAGGCTCCTGGCCCGGCTCGTGGCGACCTACGGCAAGCCCTTGTCCGGAGTCGGGCCTGGTCCCGACCGGCTCACGCATGTGTTCCCCGCGCCCGAGGCCCTGGCCCCGGTCGAGCTCTCGACGATCGGCATCCCCCGAGCGCGGTCCGCCGCGCTCGCCTCGCTGGCGACGGCGGTGGCGGCCGACCCGCAGATCTTCGGACCCCGACGGAGCCTCGAGGAAGCGATCCGCCAGCTCCGGGCGCTGTCCGGCGTCGGCGAGTGGACGGCGCAGTACATCGCCATGCGAGAGCTCCGCGAGCCCGATGCCTTTCCCGCGGCGGACGTCGGTCTGCTGCGCGCGATGCGGGAAAAAAAGGGACCGCCGCCGAGCCCCCGCTCGTTGCTCGCCCGCGCCGAGCGCTGGCGGCCGTGGCGCGCCTACGCCGCCCAGCATCTCTGGGCCAGCCTGGGGCCCTGACCCAGCCGGGGCTACGCCGTCCGGTTCTTCAGGTACGAGTTCTTCACCGCGATCTTGTCGCCCTTGAAGGTGAAGACGTCGCAGCCCGTCACCTCGATCTTCTTCCCGTCGGCCGCCGTGGCGGTGAAGAGCCACTCCGAGAGGCCGCGATCGCCCGACACGAAGTGGCGTGCGTTCCCGAAGTGCACGTCGGGAAAGCGCTTGAACACGCCGGCAAACGCCTCGCGCACTTGCTCGCGCCCGACATAGCGCTTGCCGGCGGCCTCCGGCCCCGCGCT
>JBKPDT010000438.1:0-4496 GCA_046728035.1 Candidatus Methylomirabilota bacterium
TCTGCTTCATCTTGTTCGGTCGCACGGTCGCTCCTCGCGGTGTGGGTTTGGCTGTCCCTCGGCGCGCCGGTTGGCGGGGCCGGCACGGGCCGCCGGCATTGTCGCTACCTCCTGCGCCAGAGGATCATAGCCGCAAAGCCCAGTGCACCGCCACGCCCCCCGTGCAGTCCCCGGTAAGGGTTACCTGGGAGAGACTGCGTACCGCGTCTCCCCGGCCCTCGTCGCGTCCGCCGTAAAGGGCTGATCTTGAACTCTCTCGCGGTGGCACTGGCATTGCTACCTTTTACGCTCAACGGCGTCGCCGGAATCGGTGACGAAATGACGAATGGGAGGAGCGCACCTATGAAGCGTACGTACTGGATCCTCGGAGCCTGTCTGAGCCTGCTGCTCGTCGGCGGGCTCGCCATGGACGTGAGCGCGCAGCAGACGCCCCCGCCGGCCGCGCCGTCCGCGCCGACGGAGACCAAGCCCGATACGGGCGCGACGCAACCGTCCTCGCCCAGCCAGGCGACCCCGCCGGGTGGGCAGATGCAGCAGCAGCCCCCGTCCACCAACACGCAGATCGAGTCTCGTAGCACCGAGAAGACGACGGTGATCGACCGGGACGGGTCGAAGATCTTCGGCATGGACCCGATGGCGGCCATGATCATCGGCGCCGTGCTGCTGGTCGTGATCGTGATCGGCTTGGTGGCGATGAGCCGCCGGGGCGACACGGAGGTGCACCACCATCACCGGGTCTGATCCCCGCTGACGCAGGAAAGCTCGGGCAGCCTCCCGGCGCGAAGCGGGAGGCTGCCCCTTTACGTGAAGACGACAGCCGCGCTACAGTGTCCGGCGGTAACTCGGTGGCGTTGACGTTCGAGCCAACCCGCGGACCTGGGAGAGCGGCGATGACTTCATCCTCGATGGCGCGGTGGGGAGTCTTGCTGGTCGCAACCGTCGTCCTGTTCGGAGTCCTGCCCTTGCCCGCCCGCTCGCAACAACCGCCCGGCGCGGCGCCCGCCGCACCGCCGAAGCAAGAAGAGGAGCCGTTCTGGGCCGTCGGTCGGCCGAAGACGGGTGCCGGCGCTCAGATGGCACCGGTGCCCCCCTCGCCGATTCCCACCCCGGCCGACAAGCTCCCCGTCGGCAAGATCAAGCTGCCCGCGGGCTTCAAGGTCGAGGTGTGGGCCCCCGAGGTTCTCGACCCGCGCGGCTTGCGGCTGGGCGACAAGGGAACGGTGTTCGTCAGCACCAACTTCGTCGCCGGCAAGATCTACGCGGTCGTCGACAAGGGTGGAAAGCGGGAAGTCAGGACGCTGGCCGAGAAGCTCATGCTGCCCAACGGCATCGAGTTCCACAAGGGCGCGCTCTACGTGGCGACCCCCAAGGCCATCACGCGCTACGACGACATCGAGGACACGCTGGACAATCCGAAGGAGCCCGTCCTCGTCTACGACAAGCTGCCCGGCGTCGTCCCCCACGGCTGGAAGTTCATCAAGATCGGGCCGGACGGCAAGCTCTACGTGCCGGTGGGCGCGCCCTGCAACATCTGCGAGCCGGCCCCGGAGGACTACGCACACATCCGCCGCATCAACCTCGACGGGAGCGGGATGGAGATCGTGGCGCACGGCGTGCGCAACACCGTGGGCTTCGACTTCCACCCCAAGACGGGCGAGCTCTGGTTCACCGACAACCAGCGCGACTGGCTGAACGAGGACCTGCCCAACGACGAGCTGAACCGTTTGAGCAAGCCCGGCCAGCAGCACTTCGGCTATCCGTATTGTCACGGGGGCGAGTTGCTCGACCCCGAGTTCGGCTGGGGCAAGTCCTGCACGGACTACGTCAAGCCGGTCGCCTCCCTGGGGCCGCACGCGGCGCCACTGGGGATGCGCTTCTACACCGGCAAGATGTTCCCCGAGAAGTATCAGGGCGCCATCTTCGTGGCGCGCCACGGCCCCTGGAACCGCACGAAGAAGTACGCGGCGGACGTGGTGGCCGTCTTCCTGAACGCGAACGGGACGGTCAAGAGCGTCGAGCCGTTCATGACCGGCCTCGTCGAGAACAACAGCTACCTCGGCCGCCCGGTGGACGTGCTGGTCCTCAAGGACGGCTCGCTGCTCGTCTCCGACGACCACGCCCACGCGATCTACCGGATCACCTACAGCAAGTAGTGACGCGACGCTCAGGGCCGAGGGTGGTGATCCCACCCTCGGCCTGCGCCGGCTGGCTGGTGGCGCTCGTTCTCCTTGCCGGCGCGGGGCCGGGATTCGCCCAGTCCATCGAGGACCGCGCCAAGCTTTGCCACGCCTGCCACGGCCCGGCGGGGCAATCGTCGCTGCCGGAGACGCCGTCCATCGGCGGGCAGCCGCAGTTCTTCGTGGTCGCGCAACTCTTCCTCTTTCGCGAAGGCCGCCGGAACAACGCCCCCATGACGGAGGCCGCGAAGGGGCTCACCAACGACGACCTCCGCGCCTTCGCCGAGTACGTCTCCAGGCTGCCGCCCCCGGCGCCGCCCGCCAATCCTCCTGACCCGGCCCGTCTCGCGCGCGGGCGGGCGCTCACGCGCCAGCACCCGTGCGGGGTCTGCCACAACCCGGACTTCTCGGGGCGCGAGCAGATGCCACGGCTCGCCCATCAGCGCGAGGACTACCTCCTCAAGGCGATGCGGGAGTACAAGAGCGGGGCGCGGATCGGGTACGCGGGGGCCATGGCGACGGAGCTCCAGGGGCTCAGCGACGACGACCTGCGCGAGCTCGCCTACTTCTTCAGCCATCTCCCGCCGGCGCCGAAGTAGCGAGGGGTTCTACTCGGCGGGCGCGAGCGCGGCGGCGCGCATCGCCTCAGCCGATCTTCACGCCGTACTTCTCCAGCGTCTCCTCGCGCAGCTCGAGGCCGAGCCCCGGCGTTTCCGGCACCGCCATGAAGCCGTCCACGATGGCCGGCCGCTCGCGGAAGAGCTCGAACCACAGCGGGTCGCGCGTCGGATCCGCGAAGGACTCCAGGATGAAGCCGGTGGGGCTGGCTGCCACCGCGTGGACGTGGATCTGCGGATCGTGGTGCGCGGCGAGGGGGATCTGATAGAGCTCGGCCATGACCGCGGCCTTGCGCCACGTCGTGAGGCCGCCCGCCCAGGTGGAGTCGATGATGAGGTAGTCGACGAGCCCCTCCGCCAACATGGTACGCAGGCCGAAGGGGCTGTACTCGCCCTCGCCCGCCGCGATGGGAATGTCGACCGCGTCCTTCAGGCGGCGAAGCGTCTGGCGCTCGTCGTACCAGGGCATGGGGTCTTCCAGCCAGAAGATCTGATGCTCGGCGCAGAGCGCGGCCGCGCGCAGCGCGGTCGGCAGGTTCCAGCCCTGGTTGGCGTCGAGCATGAGCGCGACGTCCTTGCCCACCGTCTTCCGGATCACGCCCACGCGCTCGGCGTCGGCCTCCGGCGCGAGCCCGCCCACCTTCACCTTGAGGGTGCGATAGCCGTGCTCCAGGTACATCGCCGCTTCGCGCCGAAGATCGTCGGGTCGCTCCCCGTCGCGATAGTAGAAGCCCGTCACGTAGGCGGGCACCCGCTCGCGCAGCGCTCCGCCCAGCAGCGCGTGGACGGGGCGGCCGACCGCCTTGCCCTTGAGGTCCCAGAGCGCGATGTCGATGGCGCTCATCGCCGTGATCAGGGGCCGGTGCTGACGCGCCAGCGTGGGAACGCCGCGCACGCTGGTATAGGTCAGGGCGAAGAGGTCCTGCCAGATGCGCTCGGCGTCGAAGGGATCCTGGCCGACGACCAGCGGCGTGATCGACCGGAGGATATCGCTCACGCTGCGCAGGCCGTCAGGGCCCGACTGGAACAGGAAGGGGCCGTGCCCCTCACCGATCCCCACGTGGCCGGCGTCGGTGGTGAGCCGCACCACGACCTCGCTCACGCCGCGGATGGTGTGGGTGGACGTGCGCACCGCCTCCGGCAGCGGCGCGGTGAGGAGATAGGTCTCGAGCCCCGTGACCTTCATCGGGACGCCACGCGGCCGTCAACCGCCCGGGCGAGGGCCGGCGCCACCTCCTCCACGAACATGCGCATCGAGCGGAGGGCCAGCGCGGTGGGAATGCCCGGCAGCGCCATGAGGAGCAGCAGGCGCCGGATCCCCGTCGCCTCCACGTACCGCTCGAGACCGTCCCGCACCTCGTCGGGCGTGCCCACGTGGGTCCAGCCGGTGGCGAGGTACTCCTCGAAGGGGCGCAGCCGCAGGAGGGTACGGTCGAACGAGTTGGGCACGGAGCCACCCGTGCGGTCGGAGCGCAGCACGGCCATCTTCCGCTGATAGCTCATGAAGGGCGCCTCGATCGCGGCGAGCGCCTCCGCCCGGCTGGGCGCCACGTGCACGACCCGCATCCCCCAGGCCCGGGCCTCGAGGCCGTCGATCTCGACATCGGTGCGCCCGGCCGCGCGCGCGGTATCGCGATAGAGGGGGCGCCGCCGCTGCAGCTCCTCCAGCGGCACGAAGAAGGACGAGAGCGTGGGCAGGCCG
>JBKPDT010000439.1:0-4795 GCA_046728035.1 Candidatus Methylomirabilota bacterium
ACGAGCGACAGGCACATGATCGCGAGCAGGAACCAGCGCCGGGCGTAGATCGCGGGCTGCTCGTGCAGGGGGATCGCCGCCGCGGCGGCGGGTGGAGAGGCCATCGTGAGCTCCTTGGGGGAGGGATCCGCCGACGCTCGCATAAACGAAACGCCTTCGTCTCATTAGAACGTAAGCGTCTCACAGCAATACGGCAACGTTCGATACCGTGCCGTTCGTCACGCCAGGCACAGCGCCCGGCCGCCTCAGCGCTGGCGATCCCGCGGCTTCCGGTCTCGAATCCTCGATCGGCAGTGCGGTGCCCCGCTGCACACCGTTGGTTTCGGCAGAGAGTCCACCAGCGCGCCCACCTTCGGGTGATGACCGACGACGCGTCCGTTCGTAGCGTCCTCGGCAGCACCACGAAAGGAAACGAGCGATGCCAAGCACGCAATCAGAGGCTGTCCGGCAGCTCTGGAGCAGCTGGATGGAGGCAGCGAGAGCCAATCCGAATGAGACTCCGGAGGACGTGCGCGCCAGGGTCGAGCACTGGGGGGACCTGACGGCCGAGCCCGACGGCGTCGACTACGTGGAGATCGAGGTGGCCGGCCTGCCCGCGCTCTGGGCGATCCCAAAGGGAAGCGCCGAGGACCGCATGGTTCTCAGCTTCCACGGCGGCGGATTCGTCAGCGGCTCGATCACTACGCACCGGAAGCTGTTCGGTCACCTCGCCAAGGCAGTCGGTGCCCGGGCACTGATCACCGACTACCGGGGCACCCCGATCCACTCGCATCCTGTACCGCTCGAAGACACGACCGCCGCCTACCGGTGGGTGCTCGACCAAGGAATCGACGCCAAACACGTCGCAGTCGCCGGCGATTCGTCTGGGGGCGGGCTGGCCCTCTCGACCATGTTGCGCGCCTGCGAGCTGGGCCTGCCGACCGCCGCTGCATTGATGCTGATGTCACCGTGGGTGGACATGACGGTCAGCGCTGAGACCTACGACTCGAACCGCACCACGGAACCGTTCTTCCACAAGGAAGTTGTCGCAGGGTTGGCGGCCATGTTCTTGGCGGGTGGCGACCCGAAGGATCCGCTGGCCAGCCCGCTCTACGCCGACCTCAGCGGCATGCCGCCGATGTACATCCAGGTGGGCGGGGACGAGACGCTCCTCGACGACAGCCGCGAGCTGGAACGGCGGGCCCGCGATGCCGGTGTCGAGGTGCGCCTTGACGTCTTCCCCGAGCAGCTGCACACCTTCCAGATGGCCGCCGGCCGGGCCCCCGAGGCCGACGACGCCATTCACCGGTTCGCGGGCTGGGTCCGACCCCGACTGGGACTCACCGTTCCGGTCGAAGGAGGGCGGCGATGAACCAGATCGAGCTGTCCGCAGGGACCATCGACTACCAGGACACCGGCGGCGAGGGCCCGACGATCGTGCTGCTGCACGGGCTGCTGATGGACGCCTCCCTGTGGGACGACGTGATCGCCGACCTCTCCATCGATAACCGGTGCGTCGCGCCGACGCTGCCGCTGGGGGCACACGGCCACCCAATGAGCCCCAACGCCGACCTGTCGCTGCGTGGGATCGCCCAGCTGGTCGCCGAGCTGATCGACCGCCTCGACCAGACAGGGGAGAGTAACCATGCGCAAGATCATCAATTCCGCCTTCATCTCGCTCGACGGCGTCACCGCTGACCCGGGATCCTGGGCGATCTTCGACCCTGACTCACACAGCAGCCGCATGAAGCAAACCACACTCGGAACGGAGAGCACTGATGAACGAACTGCTTGAGAGTGCCGTTACCGCGCACGGCGGATTGGACCGCTGGAGCAAGGTCAAGTCGATCACCGTCGAGGCCTCCATTACCGGAGCCGTATGGCCTGTCAAGGGGCAAGCTGACGTGCTCAAGCAGGTGCGGTTCGAAGTTGACACCACGCGGGAGCTGTTGACCATGGAATATAGAGGGCACGATAGAGTGTCAGTTTTTGAACCCCGCCGAGTCGTCGTACAAACCCGCGACGGCGACGTTATCGACGCCCGCGACGACCCCGAGAAGTCCTTTGAAGGCCATCAGTTCGAGACCCCATGGGACAACCTTCACCTTACCTACTTCACCGGGGAGGCACTGTGGACATATCTCAACACTCCGTTCCTCTACACGTGGCCCGGCTTTGTCACAGATGAGATCACGCCAATTGAGGTTGGCGGCGAAACATGGCGGCGGCTCCAGGTCACGTTTCCAGAGGACATCAAGAGCCACACCCGCATGCAGATATTCTGCTTCGGGCCCGACGGCCTCCTTCGCCGCCATGACTTCACCATCGACGTCATAGCCGGGACGCCCGCCGAACTCTACGCCACCGACTACCGTGACGTCGACGGCATCATCATCCCCACCAAGCGACGCGCCTATGCATCCCAAGGCGACGACGATCCCAAGTCGGCGCCGCTGATGGTCGCCATCGACATGGGAGACATCACCATTCAATGAGCCCACAGCTGGCGACTGATATGCCCCCACAACACGGTCCGGCGATGAGATCGTTGCGCTCGGTCCACGACCCCCACACGCCGACTCTCGGCAGCACCAACGGCGCTTCACCCGCACCAACTGCAGGTGGGGCGCCTGGCCCGACCGGTCGCCCAGGTCGCTGCGGGCCTGGGTGTGTCGTGGCACACGGTGATGGACGCGGTGCCGGATGGCGCGTGGTCCCGCCGGCCCAGATCACCGTTGCGTGTGGCGGCAACGCTGATGTGTGAGGGGTCATGAACGACGACGCCGAGCACTCGGCGTTGATGTTGGCGTTGACGACCGAGCACTTCGTACTCCAGTCGGCTTCGAGCACGATCGCCTCCGAAAGCGCGACGCGGGCCACGCTGTACGTCATGTCCTTGTCCAGCTCGCTTGTCGCGTTGGGGTTCGCGGCGCAATCGGAGACGGCGTTTGTGCCGTTGGCCGCCGGTGTGATCCCGACCGTATTCCTGCTCGGCGTCTTCACGGTCGTGCGGCTCATCGAGACCGGTGCGCAGAACATGGTCTTCTTGCGCCGGATGGTGCGGATCCGTCGCTATTACCGTGACCTCACACCCGACGCTGCCACCTACTTCGGCCCTCCCGGAGCGAGCGTGACTGACGAGGTGCTCGCCGAACTCGGCGTCGGTGTTAGCGGGCGGCTCGTCCCGTATTTCACCCTTGCGATGATGGTCGCGACGATCAACGGCATTGTCGGAGGGAGCGGTGTTGCCCTACTCGCCGTGGCGATCTTTGGCACCGCGTGGGTCGTCGCGGCCGTACTGCTCGGCCTCGCGATGTTCGCTGCAACGATCGCCGCATGCCGGATCTACCAGCAGCGAACCTGGCACGCCGGCGACTGGTGACTGTTGCCGCCACGGGGACACCACAAGACCGACCACTCCGATCGAGCCTGCCGTCGACGACGACAGTGACCACGTCACCATCCTCGTCTGCGCGGAGCACCACGACACGCAGCGAGTCGGTCTGCCAGAGCCCCGCGTCCTCCGCACCAGCCGACATGCGGCCCCTTCCTAGAGCGTGGCAGCCCTGTCCCCTAACGCAATCGCCGGACCGGCAGAAGCGGTCGGGTGGCTGACCAAGCGCGGCGATGCCGCCACCGCCCGATGGATCCAACCGGTCCTGCACCAGCGCGAGATCCGCCGTGACTCCACCAGGGTGCTGCGCGCGGCCGCTGCGGACAAGAACGTCATGGTCGACGCAGCGCGGAGGCTGCCGACCTACGACCGCCCCGCGCTCGTCGTCTGGGCCAGCGAGGACCGCGTCATGCCACCCGACCACGGCCGCCGCCTGGCCGAGCTCCTCTCCCAGGGACAACTGACCGAGATACCGGACAGCTACACGCTGATCCCCCTCGACCAGCCCGGGCGGTTCGCGCGGATCGTCCGGGACTTCACACGCTCATCGACCAGCGACCAGTCAGCAAGGGAGTTGGCATGACATCGAACATTTCAGACCCCGCACAGGCCATGGTCGTCCGTCACGAGAACGCGGAGCGCCTTGAGCTTCCGGCCGCCACCTTCGGGCTGTTGGCCGACAGCGCAACCACGCAGGGCACCCTGGGCGCCAACCGCCTCAGCCTCGGCACCGGCGCTGACGGAGCCACGCCCACTACCACGCCCGCTCGTGGGAGTTGTTCTACGTCATCGACGGCAGCATGGAATTCCTTCTCGACGACCGTGTATCGACCGTCGCGCCGGGAGACCTGGTCTTGGTGCCACCCCGGATGCCCCACGCCTTCGGCGCCGCCCTGAACGCGACGGCCGAGGTGCTGGTCGTCATCGCTCCAGGCGTCGAGCGGTTCGGGTACTTCCGCCATCTCCAACGGATCGCCCTGGGCCAGGCGCGCGCCGAGAGCCTCGCCCCGGAGCAAGACCGCTACGACGTCCACTTCATCGACAGCCTCACCTGGACCACAACACGCGCTCCGAGCTCGGGTCGTCGTTAGAGCAATCCACCCGCGCGCCCACCTTCGGGTGACGACAACGACACCGTCGGTCCGTACCGTCCGCCACAGTGCCAGCGCTGTTCATTCCCCCTCGGCGCTGTCCTCGATCCTCAAGGAGGCACCCATGAAGTTGACCGTGTTCGGAGCAACAGGACGCACCGGAGTGGAGGTGGTCGAGCAGGGCCTCGCTGCCGGCCACGAGATACGCGCCGTCGTCCGCGACTCGACGCGGCTGGCCCCTGACCGAGCCGGCCTCGAAGTGGTCGTTGCCGATGTGATGGATCCAGCCACGATCGTCGACGCGGTAGCCGGAAGTGACGCCGTCATCTCC
>JBKPDT010000440.1:0-11485 GCA_046728035.1 Candidatus Methylomirabilota bacterium
CCGTAGTCGTACCCAGCTTCGGCCCATAGTTGCGCAGCGCTGGGTCCCACACCGCGACGTACGTCCCCGACGGCACGTGGATGTAGTACTGCTGCCGCGCCAGGTGGCGCTGGATCTGGTGCATGACGTCACGCCGCTTCAATAGGCTGAAGAGTATCGACGAGTTTCTGGGGATCGTGCGCGAAATGCGCACGAAGATGATCGCGTCCCAACCGGCTCGCGCCACCGACACCACCCAGCGCTAGTCCCAACAGAGGCTTCGCCATGCGAACGCCCTTGCCTCTGTTACCATACGCGTTCCTCGGGAGTTCGGACCGTTCCTCGGTGAATTTCATCGAGGAACGGCTCGCCGGAGCGGGAGAAACATTCCTCGTTCCGTTTCTGGACGGGTACCTGTACTATAGCCCACTCGCGAATGTCAGCATGATGCTCGACGAGGGTGGCGCGTCCATCGTCAAGAAGTACTTTCGTCACGAGGCGCTCCTGCCCAACGAGCAGCGTCTCATCGAGAGCCTGAGCAATCAGGGCGTGTTTCGAGCCCCGGTGGCGCCGCCCGCCGCGGCTGATAGTGTCTGGGCGCCAACCAGCGCGACGTTCTCCAATACCCAGAAGTGCACCTTGCGGTGCACGTACTGTTACGCCGAGGGCGGCCGGTTGGAGGATCTGGCCATACCGTGGCCTGCCGCCAAGGCGGCAATCGACCTGATCGTCGACAATGCACGCGCGAAGCGCGTGAATCCATCGATCAGCTTTCTAGGGGAAGGCGAAGCCACCGCAAGCTGGAGCGAGTTCCGGATGATCATCGAATACTTCAAGGACCAGTGCCAGCAGAACGGCTTCACCCCGACCATATCCTTGAGTACCAATGGCGTGTTTCCCCGGTCCCGGTTGGACTACGTCGCCGAGAACTGCACCCATCTGACCTTCTCTCTGGACGGTATCCGCGAGGTGCACGACCGAAACCGGGTGCTCCCGAATGGGAATGGGTCGTTCGATCTCGTGATCGCGACGATGAAGGGCTTGGAGGCGCGAGGGAAGTCGTACGATATCAGATCGACGGTGACGGTCGCCGGCAGCGCCACGCTGGCCGAGTTCGTCGTGTTCGTCGGGGAGAACTTGCAATGCAAGAGCGTCCACTTTGAACCGGTCTTCGATGTGACGGGGATCACGAACCTCCCGGGAGAGATCGAACGTATCGATGCCCAGACTTTCGTCGCCAACTTCCGAGACGCCCGGCGAGTGGCCGCGGGATTCGGAATCGAGCTCTACTATTCAGGCGCCGCCATGACACACCGGCAGGCGTTTTGTGGAGCAAGTAATGCGGACAACTTCCTGGTCACATCGCGTGGCATCGTGACCTCATGTAACGAGGTCCTGCAACCCTGGGATCCTCGGGCGACGCTGTTTCAGTATGGGAAGTGGGACCAGGACGTGGGTGAGTTCATCCTGGATCAAGGGACGATTCATCGTCTGGGGCGACTCAATGTCCATCACATGCCGAAATGCCAGGGGTGCATCGCGAAGTACAACTGTGCCGGAGACTGCTATGCCAAGAGCGCCACGGTGTCCGCGACCGGTGATCCGGCGGCCGCCGGGTATACGGAGCGGTGTCACATCACGAGGGAATTGCTCAAGGACAATCTGCTGATCGGGCTCGTCACGAGGCTGGTCGGTACCGAGGCTATCGGGCCAGCCCACACCCCTAGTTGCCCGACGTGATCGCCGGAGCAGTGATCAATCACGTCGCCGCCCGCGATCACCGGCGAGATGTCGCGTCGCGCTGTTGCGTCTGCACCTCGCCGTGGGGGAGCGCGATCCGGAGCCGGGGCTGGCTCGGCGCTTGGTAGATCTCGTCCATGAGGTGCCGCGCCACCTGGGCAAGCGCGGCCGGGCCCTCGTCCACCATCCACACCGAGTCGCCGCCCCTGGCTCGATGATGGCCGTATCGCGCGCCCATCGGTTAGGCCCGACGGAGCCGGTCCGGTCGTAGTCGGTCAAAGCAGTTCGTTCAGCGAATAGTAGAAGTGGTCCGTGAGCTTGTGCGCCAGGGCACGCTTGCGCCAGCGCTCGAGCTCGATCTCGGACGCCCGCGCGACGTACTTTTCGAAGATCGCGTCGAACCGCCGCGCCAGCGCCTCGTCCCGGATGGATAGGGTGAGCTCGTCGTTCGTCTCGAACGAGCGGTCGTCGAAGTTGCTCGAGCCGATGGCGCTCCAGACGCCGTCGACGGTCATGACCTTCTGGTGGAGCAGGGTGTGCGGGTATTCGAACAGGCGCACCCCGCAGCGAAGCAGCTTTTCGAAGTTGCGGTGGCCTGCGTGCTGCACCATGGGGTTGTCCGAGCCGCTGGTGGAGGGCATCAGGACTCGCACGTCCACTCCGCGGGCCACCGCCTCGCCGAAGGCGTCGATGGCGTCGGGCTCCGGGATGAAATAGGGATTCTGGATCCAGATGCGGCTGCGCGCCAGGCAGATCGCGGTGTGGTGCAGGATCTTGACCGCGGGCGCCGAGTTCTCGGGCTTGGCGAACACCGCGTGCATGAGGATGTCGCCCGTCGGCGCCAACGCAGGGAAGACGTCGTCCCCCACGAAGAGCTCGCCCGTCTCGCCGGCCCAGTTCTCGCTGAAGGCGCTTTGCACGGTATGCACGATGGGCCCATGCAGGTGGAGACTGACGTCGGCGACGTGCTTGCCGTCTTCCGCATTGCCCAGCCACTCGTCCACGACGCAGTGGCCGCCCACGAAGGCCTCACGCCCGTCGATGACCACCAGCTTGCGGTGGTCGCGGTCGTTGAACACGCCGATGTTTCGGAGCTTCCGTGCGTGGAAGAACACCACGCGGCAGCCCGCGTCGCGCATCTGCTGCACGACACCCGCGCCGGCGGCCTTGGAGCCTTCGGCGTCCAGCAGGACCCGCACCCTCACTCGTGCCCGCGCTCGGTCGATCAGAGCATCGGCGACCCGGCGGCCCAGGGCCCCCTCCTTCCACAGGAAGGTCTCGAAGTGCACGGTTTCCCGCGCCGCCTGGATACGGCCGATCAGCACATCGAAGAAGGCCCCGTTCTCGAGCACCTCCGCCGTGTTGCCGGCGACCGCCGTCCCCAGCGTCAAGCCCGCGAGCGTGGGGATCAGTTCATCGATGCGTGAGTCGCACTCGATGCGCAGGTCGGGATCTCGGTGACGGCGGATCGACCAGACGACCAAGGCCAACAAGATCACGACACTGAGGAGGACGCCGCCGAGAAACACTGCAATCATGCGTGTTCTCCCGAGTCTACCCCAAAACCCCGGGCCCTCGGGGCTCGCCGCTGCCCTAGCCGTGGCGCGGCGGGCGCGCTAGCATGGAGCGAATGGCCGGGTTCGAGACAGCGGCTTCCGTCCTGAAGCCCCTGCTGGGCGAGCGCATCAGCGGGCTCGGGCTCAAGCTCGAGGGCTCGCCCATGGGGCCGCCGACCTCTACCGGGAGCTCCAGCTTCGTGCCCCGCGCGCGCCGCCCCTCGCGCACGCGCGCTCGCCCCGCCGCCGGTCAGCCATGAAGATTGTCGTCGCCCATGCCGCCGACGAAACCGTCGATCCGCCGAGAGGCCGCCGCCCGGCGCGCAAGACGGACGTGCAGGAGGTCGCGCACGTCCTGCGCGGCGCCGGCCACGAGGTGGCGGGCATCGCCATCGACGGCACCCCCGAATGCCTGCGCGCGCTCACGCAGCTGAAGCCCGACCTGATCTTCAATCTCGTGGAGTCGTTCGGCGACGACAACTCCAAGGAGCCTCACGTCGCGGCCTACTACGACCTGCTCGGTCTCCCCTACACGGGCTCGGGGCCCCGCGGGCTTACCCTCGCCATGGACAAGGCCGTGGCCAAGAAGATCCTCGGCTTTCACAACGTGATCAGCCCGAAGTTCGCCGTCTTCTGGCGCGGGCGCCTCGACTGGGACGCGCACGACGTCGAATTCCCCGTCATCGTGAAGCCCCTGCGCGAAGACGGCTCCATCGGCATCGGCTTCGACGCGCTCGCCGGCAACATCAAGGAGCTCATGGAGCGGATCGACGGGCTCACCGCCGAGTTCAACGGCCCCATCCTCATCGAGCAGTACATCGAGGGGCGGGAGATCTACATGGGGGTGGTCGGCAACTCGCCGCCGCAGACGCTGCCTCCCGTCGAGCTGGATCTCTCCCACTTGCCGAAGGGCACCCCGAGGATCGCCGGCACCGAAGTGAAATGGGACGAGGGCACGCGCGCCTACCGCGGCAGCAAGGTACGCATCCCCAAGTTGCCCAAGGCCGTCCTCGAGACCATGCAGCGTTACGCGCTCACCGCCTTCCAGGCGCTGGGCCTGCGCGACTACGCGCGCATCGACTTCCGCGTCGCCCAGGACACGGTCTACCTCATCGAGGCCAATCCCAACCCGTACCTGCACTCCGGCGCCGAGTTCATCCGCGGCGCGCGCGCTTCGGGACGCACGCACCCCGCCACGATCATCGAGATCGTCGAGCTCGCCCGCGTGCGGTACGCCCCCGCCGGAGGATGAGGCCGAAATGGACCTTGGTACAATGGGGAAGTCGCGACATCTTCGGCTCGTGCCGAGAAAGTGAGGCTTCCCGATGATCAAGGGCCTGGGCTTTCGCCGTTTCCGGAGAGTGAGCATCCCTTTGCTGGCCGCGGGTGCAGTCGCCGCCTGTACCCAGTGGAGCTCGTCACCGCAGCCGGTGCAGTCGACCACCCCCACCGTTACCTACAACTACCGGACCGACCAGGAGCTGATTCAAGCCAACCAGAACGCGTCGACGTATTGCGCGCAGTATCAAGCTGCGCCGCGAAGCTCCAGCGTCACGAACAACGCGGACGGGAGCAAGACCGTGGTCTTCCAGTGCGTAGCCGCCGCGGTTCCCGCGCCGGTGCCGATCAATCCCAACCTGAGGCATACGTATCGGACGGATCAGGAGCTGGTGCAAGCGTCGCAGACCGCGAGCACCTACTGCCAGAGGACGGGCACGCTGCCGATGACGTCCTCGATCGTGACCAACGCGGACGGGAGCAGGACGGTGACCTTCCAGTGTGGCCCACGTTAAGCTGAAGGAAGCGGTAGCAGGGTCGTAGCAGCGCAGCACCCCCGCTCGCGCGTAGGGCCGGACTACGCGAACCTGACGCGGAGCGGAGCGCGCCGGCGGCCGCCAGCGCGCGACGCGCGAGCGTCTGCGCGCGAGACCCGAATGCGGGGGGAAGCCGATGGACGAGACTCGGGCGAGCCGGACGGCACTCGGCGCCTCGCTGATGCGCGCGGTGCATACCCGCCTCGACCGGCCCCGCCTGATCGATGATCCCTGGGGCGATCGCCTGGTCCCGGAGCATGAGCGCCAGGCCATCGCGACGATTGTCCTGAGCGGGCTGGATCCGACTACTCGCGCCCGGATCGAGGAGCTCGATTCCCAGGAGATGGTTCTCGACGAGGCGTTGCGCGCCCACCCCGGCTACGGCTGGGCGATTCTTCGCGCGCGATACTGCGACGACGCCCTGGAAGCCGCGGTGGGCCGCGGCGTCCGGCAGTACGTCATCATCGGAGCAGGGATGGACAGCTTTGCCCTCCGCCGGCCGCCGTTCGCGCGAGACGTGGAAGTGTTCGAGATCGACCACCCGGCGACCCAGGGCCTCAAGCGCCAGCGGCTTCACGATTGCGGCGTGTCTCTCCCCGAAACGCTCCACTTGGTGCCGGCCGATCTCGGCAAGGAGGAGATTCGCGCCGCGCTGACGCATTCCAGCTGGAGCGGGACAGAGCCTACCTTCTTCTCCTGGCTGGGCGTCACGCAGTACCTCACTCGCGAGGCGAATCTCGCCACGTTGCAGGGCATCGCTCACTGCTCTGCCCCCGGAAGTGAGCTGGTCTTCACCTATCTTGACCAAGGCGAGCTTGATCATCGCGAATCTGCCGACGTCGGGAGACTCCGGGGCGCATTCGGATCTGCGGGCGAGCCCTGGCTCTCCGGCTTTGATCCGTCGCGGCTCGGCGACACGCTGCGCGCCCTTGGGCTGTTGCTCGTCGAAGACCTCGGTGGAGAGGAGGTCCGCGAGCGCTACTCCCACGATTCGCGACATGCGCTTCGCGCCTCGCCTACGTTCCACATTGCTCGCGCACAGGCCGCCGCACGGACGCCGGGCACCTAGCCATGTCGCCCCCGCGCGAGGCGTTCGAGGTGGTCATCATCGGGGGCGGGATTGCCGGCAACGCCCTCGCCACGGTGCTGGCGCGGGCGGGCAGGACGGTGCTGGTGCTGGAGCGGTCGACGGTGTACCGAGACCGAGTTCGGGGCGAGCTTCTCCACGTGTGGGGCGTGGCCGAAGCCCGCCGGCTCGGGCTACACCAGGTGCTGCTCGACGCCGGCGGGACCCACCACACACGCTTCATGCCCTACGACGAGACGGTGGAGCCCGCGGAGGTGGCCCCGGCCCCGCTGGACACGGTCCTCCCCGACGTTCCCGGCACCCTCGGCGTCGGACATCCCCCGGCGTGCGAGGCGCTGGGCGCGGCCGCCGCGGCGGCGGGGGCGCGGGTGCTGCGCGGCGTGACGGTCGTCGACGTTGAGCTCGGGAGCGCCCCCACCGTGGCGTACCGGCTGGACGGAGCCGAGCACACGGCCCGGTGCCGCCTGGTGATCGGCGCGGACGGGCGCGACTCGACGGTCCGGCGACGGGCCGGGATCGCGCTGCACGCGCTCGAGCCGCAGTTACTCGGGGCAGGGCTGCTGGTCGAGGAGCTGCGGGGATGGCCGGAGCACCAGATGACCATCGGCACGGAGGGGGACCGGGTGTTCTTCGTCCTGCCGCAAGGAGCCGGGCGCGTGCGGCTCTACCTCATGTATTCCGCAACCCAGCGGCGACGCTTCACCGGAGCCACCGCGGCGCGCGCCTTCCTGGACAGCTTCGCCCTCGCCTGCATCCCGGAGAGCGAGTGCATCGTGCGCGCGAGACCGGCCGGCCCGTGCGCGGCCTATCCGATGAACGACACCTGGACGGATCGCCCGATCGCCCAGGGGCTGGCGCTGATCGGGGATGCGGCGGGCTACAGCGACCCGCACCTCGGTCAGGGCCTCTCGGTGGCCCTGCGCGACGTGCGGATCCTGAGCGAGCTGCTCCTGGCCGGCGAGGACTGGGCGCCGGCCGCGCTTCAACCGTACGTGGAGGAGCGGGCGGAGCGGATGCGCCGGCTGCGCTTCTGCGCCGCCGTCGCGAACACGCTACGCGGCGAGTTCGGCGCCGAGGGGCGGGAGCGGCGCCGCCGGGCGTCGTGGCGCATGCAGGCGGAGCCGGAGCTCGCCCTCTGGCGGCGAGCGTACCTGGCCGGTCCGGAGTCGGTGCCGGCGGCCGCGTTCGACGAGCGCGTCTACGAGCGCCTCTTCGCCTCTAGCGTCAGGGCCGGCACCTGACGTGGACCCGCTGGTCGCTGACGGGGGGACATGGCTGAGTCCCACCCCGGCAAATTGATCGCCGGCGTCGTTCTCAATGTGGCCATCTTCGGTGGCTTGCTATTTTTCCCGGCAGGTACCTTGACCTGGTGGCGTGCCTGGGTGTTTCTCGGGGTGGTGTTCGTTTGCGCAGTGGCGAGCACAGTCAGCGTCTTCCGCGTCAACAAGGCCGTGCTCGAGGAACGCTTCAAGCCCCCCGTCCAAAAGGGCCAGCCGCTTGCGGACAGGATCATCGTGCTCCTGCTCATCGCCGGGTTCGTCGGTGTGATTGTGTTCATTCCCCTCGACGTGTTCCGCTTCCATCTGATGGTCAAGCCCGGACCAGTCGTATCGTCTCTGGGGCTCGTCCTCTTTGTCGTGGGTTGGTGGATCATGACTCTCGCCTTGATGGCGAACGCCTTCGCGGCGCCGGTGGTGAGGCATCAGGAAGAAAGACAACACATGGTGGTCGATCGCGGAGTCTACGGCGTCGTCCGGCATCCAATGTACGCGGGCGCTCTTCTCCTGCTGGTCGGCATGCCGCTGTGGCTGGAGTCGTACGCTGCGGCTCTGGTGGCCACCTTCCCTATCGGGGCGCTCGTCGTGCGGATCCGGGTCGAGGAACGGTTCCTTGGACGAGAGCTCGCGGGCTACGACGCCTATACGAAGAGAGTCCGGTACCGGCTGATCCCGTACGTCTGGTAGCGATGGGAGCCGTCGGCAAGGCGAGGCCCTTGACAACGGTCCCGGGCAGACCAACTCTACCCCCTGCGGTACGGTCGTCCAGGTCGCGGCCTTGACCCCTAAAAAGAGGAGACCGACCCATGGCCCGGACCTCACGATGGCTCCCGTGGCTCTTCCTGGCAGCGTTCACCCTGAGCCTGGCGGCGCTGGCCGACCCCGCGCTCGCCAAGACGGTCAGGATCCCCAAGACGGGGGCCAAGTGCGCCGACGATCAGGCCTGCCACAACCGCTGGCATCCCGCCATCAAGCCGGCCGCCACCGCGGACCCCGGCGACACCGTCGTGTTCGCCACGCGTGACGCCTTCGACCACGCGTTCACTCGCAACTCGGTGCCCGCCGACGTACCGGCCGCGAACCTCAACCTCGTCCACCCGCTGACGGGGCCGCTGTTCGTGAACGGCGCCGAGCCAGGCGACGTGCTCGCGGTGACGATCGGGGACATCGTGCCCGACAAGTTCGGCTACACGGTCATCGTCCCCGGCTTCGGCTTCCTGCGCGATCTCTTCCCCAACCCGCATATCGTGCGGTGGGACCTCACGCGCTCCCACGCGACCTCGCCGGACATGCCCGGCGTGAAGGTACGGTTCAACGGGTTCGCGGGCACGATCGGCACCGCGCCCGGCCCGAAGGAAACCGACGTCATGTTCCAGCGCGAGGATGCCCTCATGAAGGCGGGCGGCTTCGTGCTGCCGCCCGAGCCGAAGGATGCGCTGCCGCGGGACGTGTGCGGCCCCAACGGGAGCAGCAAGGACCGTTGCCTGCGAACGATCCCGCCGCGGGAGAACGGCGGCAACATGGACGTGAAGCAGATGGTGAAGGGCACGACCCTGCTCCTGCCCTGCTTCGTGAAAGGGTGTCTGCTCTCGATCGGCGACGTGCATTTCGCCCAGGGCGACGGCGAGGTGTCGGGAACGGCGATCGAGATGGACGCCACCGTGAGCGTCAAGATCGAGGTCCGCAAGGGGCAGGCCGCCTTCGTGCGGCAGCCGCACTTCGAGGGCGGCGACCAGCTCAAGCGGCTCGAGCCGTCCAAGTTCTACGCGACGGTGGGCTTCCCGATCAAGGAAGGCGGCAAGGTGACGCCGTACCACCAGTACCTCGACGGCGTGCGCATCGGCCCCCTCATGAACCTGTCGGAGGACGTCACCCTCTCCGCGCGCGACTCACTCCTGCAGATGATCGAGTGGCTCGTGCGCGAAAAGAAGCTCTCGCGCGAGCAGGCATACGTGCTCTGCAGCGTGGCCGCCGATCTGAGAATCTCGAACCTGGTCGACGTGCCGAACTTCGCCGTCACCGCGATTCTCGACCTGGGCGTCTTCGACAAGTAGGCGGGGCGCGGTGGACCGCCGGACGTTCGTCCAGCTGCTCGGCGTCGCGGGAGCGGCGTGCGGCGTGATGGGCCACTCGCCGTATCGCCAGTGGCAGGTCTACCGCAAGTCGCGGTTGATCATCGTGACCAGCGCGGCGGAGCCCGCCTCGTATCCGCTGGGGGAGGCGGTCGCGACGCTGCTCGCCCGACACCTGCCGGAGAGCCGCGCCCTCGCGACGCGCGCGGGCGATTCGCTCGAGATCGTGAAGCTCCTCGCCAGCAACCAGCTCGACCTCGCCATCCTCGCCGCGCCGGCCGCCCGCGACGCCTACGAGGGACGCGGGCGCTTCGCGCCGGAAGGCGCGGTGCCCCTGCGCGCGCTCGCCGTGCTCGGTCCCCATCTGTTCATCTGTCGCGAGGACTTCCCGCTTGCGACGGCCCAGGCCGTCGCCGGTGTGCTCATCGAGCACTGGCGCCCGGAGCCGCCGGCGGCCTCCGACGGCGGGCCGCCGGCGACGATTCCCTTCCACGCCGGCGTGCCGCCGGCCTTTCAGGAGGTGGCCGTCAAGGTCGTCGACGCCTTCTCGGCGGAGACGGGCGTCCGCAACGTGCGCATCGACATCCGCCGGCGCGACATGGCGCCCGAGGCCAACGTCACGCTCGTGGGCGTGCTGGGCATGGACATCAAGCCCGCGGACGGCTCGGCGTGGTACTCGATTCGCCTGCTCTTCGGGCGGCACCAGGGCCGGTGGAGCTTCCTCAAGGCGTACCACGAGCTGCCCGCCCAGGGCCCGGTGTGGACGGAGGCGAGCGGGTGGTATCGCGCCGTGGCCGAGCGCGCGCTCGGGCCGTGAGGCTCCTGCTCGCGACCGTCCTCGCCTGGCTGGCGCCTGGTTCCGTCGCCGCCCACCCCGCCCAGGTCGCGCACGCGCGGATCGCCATCGAGGAGAGAGGGGTCGAGATCGCGCTCAGCATGAACCTCTTCGAGCTGGACCTCGTCCTGTCGCTGGACCAGGATGTGGACGGCGCGGTGAGCCCTCGGGAGCTCGACGCGCGGCGCGGCGACATCATCGACTACCTGCGTGGCAAGGTCGGCGTGTCGGCGTCGGGCCGCCCGCTACCCATGGAGCTGCGGTCGCTCGGGATCGGGCGGAGCGGCGACGGCCGGGCGGTGGTCGAGACGACGCTCGCGTTCCCCTCCGAGCACGCGCTGCGCGACATCGCCATCCGGTGCGAGCCGCTCACGGAGATGGGCGCCGATCACACGACGCTCGCGCGGATCGATAGCCGGGACGGGAGCGGGCAGTTCGTCTTCCGTCCGGGCGTGACGTACCGGCAGGCGCCCGGGCCGCTCGCCCACGCCCTCGCGTTCCTGAAGCTCGGCATCGTGCACATCTTCGTCGGGTACGACCACATCGCCTTCCTGCTCGGCCTCCTGCTCGGGGGAGGCTCGACGCTCACCATCGTCAAGATCGTCACCGCGTTCACGGCCGCGCACAGCGTCACCCTGTCCCTGGCCGCCCTCGACGTCGTGACGCTCAGCCCGGTCGTCGTCGAGGCGGGCATCGCGCTGAGCATCGTCTACGTCGCCGGCGAGAACCTCTTCACGCGGCGACCCCAAGGCCGCTGGATCGTCAGCTTCCTCTTCGGGCTCGTCCACGGCTTCGGGTTCGCGGGCGTGCTGAAGGAGCTGGCGCTGCCTTCCTCCTCTCTCGTCGCGTCGCTCATCACGTTCAACGTGGGGGTCGAGATCGCCCAGGTCGCGGTCGTGGCCCTCGTGGTTCCCGCGCTGTACGGGCTCATGCGCACGCGGCTGCACGCGCCCCTCACCCGCATGGCGTCGGTGGTGATCCTATCCCTCGGGCTGTTCTGGCTCTACCAGCGGGTGCTCGCGTGAGGCGCGCGCTGGCGGGGGTGACGCTCGTCCTCGCGCTGTCGTCGCCGGCGGTGGGGCACGATATCGAGCGAGCGGAGGCCCTCCTCGGCGAGATCGCGGC
>JBKPDT010000441.1:0-3787 GCA_046728035.1 Candidatus Methylomirabilota bacterium
GCGTATTTCAGGCACGTTTGTTGCAGGAAATCGTCGACGCGCGCTAATATTTCTTTAGCCGTGTCTGCCCGTTCGTGCATTTGCTGACCAATCTGGCGCTGGTCGGCGCGCGCCTTCCCTCAGAGGAGTGACGTTGGCTCGTCTCGCGTCCCGCGACCGCCTCTCTTTCTCCAAGCTCCCTGAAGTCCTCCAGCTTCCCGATCTCATCGCCGTCCAGCGGGAGTCGTTCCAGTGGTTCCTCGACGAGGGTGTCGCCGAGGTGCTGCGCGACATCTCGCCCATCGAGGACTTCACCGGCCAGCTCAAGCTCGAGCTCGCCGACCACGTCTTCGACCCGCCCAAGCACTCCGAGCAGGAGTGCCGCGAGCGCGACATGACCTACGCGCGCCCGCTGTTCGTGACCGCCCGCTTCATGAACGCCGGCACCGGCGAGATCAAGGAGCAGACGGTCTTCATGGGCGACTTCCCGATGATGACCGACCGCGGGACGTTCATCATCAACGGCACCGAGCGCATCGTCGTCTCGCAGCTCGTGCGGTCACCGGGCGTGTACTTCGGGATCAGCCCCGACAAGACCTCGCCCGAGAAGGACCTCGTCGACGCCAAGATCATCCCGGGGCGGGGCGCGTGGCTCGAGTTCGAGGTCGACAAGAAGGACGTCGTGTACGTCCGCATCGACCGCAAGCGCAAGCAGCCCGTCACGGTGCTCCTCAAGGCCCTCGGCTTCGGCGAGGAGCCCGAGGAGCTGCTCAATCTCATTCTCGACGCGCAAGGAAACCCGTACGAGTCGATCCGCAACACGCTCGAGAAGGACCACACCGAGAACGCCGACGCGGCGTTCATCGACATCTACCGGAAGCTGCGCCCGGGTGAGCCCCCCACGCCTGACTCGGCGCGTGGCCTGCTCGAGAACCTCTTCTTCAACCCGAAGCGTTACGACATGGCCAAGGTCGGCCGGCACAAGGTGTCGAAGAAGCTCGTCGACGAGTACCCGAAGCTCGGTCTCGAGCGGTTCGACCTCAAGGTGCCCGGCGGCAAGGAGTTCACGCTTTCCCGCGCCGACATCCTCGCCACGGTCTCGTACCTGGTGAAGCTGCACAACAACGACCCCGACTACTACCCCGACGACATCGACCACTTCGGCAACCGCCGGGTGCGGTCGGTCGGCGAGCTGATCCAGAACCAGGTCCGGGTCGGCCTGTCGCGCATGGAGCGCGTGGTTCGGGAGCGCATGACGACGCAGGACGTCGAGGCGATCACGCCCCAGACGCTCATCAACATCCGGCCCGTCGTCGCCGCCATCAAGGAGTTCTTCGGGTCGAGTCAGCTCAGCCAGTTCATGGACCAGACCAACCCGCTGGCCGGGCTCACGCACAAGCGCCGCCTGTCCGCGCTCGGGCCCGGCGGCCTCTCGCGGGAGCGGGCCGGGTTCGAGGTCCGGGACGTGCACCCCAGCCACTACGGGCGCATGTGCCCGATCGAGACGCCCGAAGGCCCGAACATCGGCCTCATCGGCTACCTGTCGACGTACGCCCGCATCAACCGGTTCGGCTTCATCGAGACGCCGTACCGAAAGGTGCGCAACGGCGTCGCCACCGAAGAGATCGAGTACCTCGCCGCCGACGACGAGGACCGCTACGTCATCGCCCAGGCCAACGCCCGGGTCGACGACCGGGGCCGGTTCCTGGACGAGAAGGTGCTGGTGCGGGCGCGTCGCAGCGAGGTCGCATACGTCGATCCGCACGAGGTCGACTTCATGGACGTGTCGCCGAAGCAGATCGTCTCGGTGGCCACGAGCCTCATCCCGTTCCTCGAGCACGACGACGCCAACCGCGCCTTGATGGGCGCCAACATGCAGCGCCAGGCCGTGCCGCTGCTGCGGTCGACGGCGCCCTTCATCGGCACCGGCGTCGAGAGCCGGGCGGCGCGCGATGCCGGCGACCTTGTCGTCGCCGAGGACAGCGGCACCGTGGCCGAGGTGTCGGGCGACTCGATCGTCGTCGACTACCAGAAGGACGGGCGCACCACCCACCGGCTGGCGAAGTTCCGGCGCTCCAACCAGGGGACGTGCATCAACCAGAAGCCGCTGGTCGAGACCGGTGACCACGTCCGCAAGGGGAACGTGCTCGCCGACGGTCCCTCCACGCACAACGGCGAGCTCGCGCTGGGGAAGAACCTCCTCGTCGCGTTCATGCCGTGGAAGGGGCACAACTACGAAGACGCGATCGTGATCTCGGAGCGCCTCGTGCGCGACGACGTCCTCACCTCGATCCACATCGAGGAGCACGAGATCGACGCCCGTGACACGAAGCTCGGAGCCGAGGAGATCACACGCGACATCCCGAACCTCTCCGAGGACATCCTCAAGGACCTCGACGAGCGCGGGATCATCCGCATCGGCGCCGAGGTTGGGCCCGGCGACATCCTCGTCGGCAAGGTGACGCCCAAGGGCGAGACCGAGCTCACACCCGAAGAGCGCTTGCTGCGTGCGATCTTCGGCGAGAAGGCGCGCGAGGTCCGCGACACGTCACTGAAGGTGCCGCACGGCGAGAACGGCAAGGTCATCGACGTGCGGGTGTTCTCCCGCGAGGACGGCCACGAGCTGCCCCCGGGCGTGAACCAGCTCGTGCGCGTGTACGTCGCGCAGAAGCGCAAGATCTCCGAGGGCGACAAGCTCGCCGGCCGCCACGGCAACAAGGGCGTGATCGCCAAGATCCTGCCGATGGAGGACATGCCGTACCTCGCCGACGGCACGCCGATCGACATCATCCTCAACCCGCTCGGTGTCCCATCCCGCATGAACGTCGGGCAGGTGCTCGAGGCCCACTTGGGATACGCCGCCCGCCACGGCTGGGGCGAAGCCACCGCGCCGACGAACGGCAAGAAGACCTCCCCGGTCACGCAACCCGCGCTGTGGGTGTCGAGCCCCGTGTTCGACGGCGCCCACTGGGACGAGGAGACCGGCACCGGCCAGAGCCCGGAAGGGACGATCGAGGACCTCTTCAAGAAGATGCACGACGACGGCGCCGACGGGCAGCGGCTCGTCGGCACCGACGGCAAGGCGATCCTGTACGACGGGCGTACCGGCGAGCAGTACGACAAGGCCGTGACCGTGGGCTGGATCTACATCCTGAAGCTCGCACACCTCGTCGACGACAAGATCCACGCCCGCTCGACGGGTCCCTACTCGATGATCACGCAGCAGCCGCTGGGCGGGAAGGCGCAGTTCGGCGGGCAGCGGTTCGGCGAGATGGAGGTGTGGGCCCTCGAGGCGTACGGCGCGTCGTACGCGCTCCAGGAGATCCTCACGATCAAGTCCGACGATGTGCTCGGCCGCGTCAAGGTGTACGAGGCCATCGTCAAGGGCGAGAACATCCCCGAGCCCGGTATCCCCGAGAGCTTCAAGGTGCTCATCAAGGAGATGCAGGCCCTCTGCCTCAACGTGCGGGTTATCAACGAGGCCGGCGAAGAGGTGGAGATCCGGGAGCTCGACGAGGACGCCTTCCGCACCACCGAGTCGCTCGGCATCGACCTGTCCCGACCCGAGCGAGGCACCGACGAAGAGGACGAGCGCCGTCGCGAGCCGGCGTTCTGACGACGACGAACGAAGACGAACGAGGAAGAACGAGGGAAGAGGTAGGACGCCCATGAGCCCGGTGCTCGACGTCAACGATTCCGCCCAGCTGACCATCGCGCTCGCCACCGCGGAGCAGATCCGCATGTGGTCGAACGGCGAGGTGAAGAAGCCGGAGACGATCAACTACCGCACGCTCAAGCCCGAGAAGGA
>JBKPDT010000442.1:0-4071 GCA_046728035.1 Candidatus Methylomirabilota bacterium
CGCGCGGAACCCGCCCGCGAGGGCCAGCGGCGTCGTGAAGAATGCGGAAAGAGACCAGCCGGGCGCGTCGGCGACGCTGGCAAGGATGAGGAGGAGGGTGCCGGCCTGCGCGGCGAGCAGCAGGACGGCCCCCGCGCGGGCGAGCACGAGGACGCGGCGGGCAGCGGCGGCGAGATCGGCTTCGGCCGCCAGCCAGGGCCGAAGCACGACGAGCCCGAACGCGGCGCCGCCGAGCACGAGGGTTTGACCGAGCAGGCCGAGCGCACGGAGAAGAACGAGGGCCAGCGGGACCACGGCTCCCGAGTATCCCACGGGCCGGCGCCCCCGTCAGCCGCTCGCGTGTATCATAGGGCCGGTTGCCATGGCGCCCGACTATCTCCGCACGCTCTTCCTGCATCCGCCCTCCGCCGACGGCTTCGATGGCGGCGCAGGCGCGCGGTACCAGGCACGGCGCGAGATCCGCTCGTTCTGGTACCCGACCTGGCTCGCTCAGCCGGCCGCGCTCGTGCCGGGCTCGCGCCTGGTGGACGCGCCGCCCGACGGCCTCACCCTCGACGACGTCCGCCCGCTCGCGCGCCAGTACGACCTCTGCGTCATGCACACGAGCACCCCATCCTTCGCCTCCGACCTCACCGTCGCGGAGGCGCTCAAGGCCGAGAACCCCGCGCTGACCATCGGCATGGTGGGCGCCGCCGTCGCGGTGGCGCCGGAGCCCGCCCTGCGGGCCGGCGCGGCGCTGGATTTCGTGGCGGGCAACGAGTTCGACTTCACCATCGAGGAGGTCGCGCGCGGTCGACCGCTGGCGCGCGTGGCCGGGCTCGCGTACCGGAGCAACGGCCACATCGCGCGCACGCCCGCGCGGCCGGTGCTCGAGGACATGGACCGGCTGCCCTTCGTCACCCCCGTCTACCGCCGGGACCTCACCGTCGAGAACTACGCCATCGGCTACCTCCGCCACCCCTACGTGTCGCTCTACACCGGGCGCGGCTGCCGCTCGAAGTGCACGTTCTGCCTCTGGCCGCAGACGGTGGGCGGGCAGCGCTACCGGACGCGCAGCGTGGAGCACGTGGCGGAGGAGATGGCGCTCGCCCAGCGCCTCTTTCCCGAGGTGCGCGAGTTCTTCTTCGACGACGACACCTTCACCGACGACTTGCCGCGGGCGGAGGCCATCGCCCGCCGGCTCGGCCGCCTCGGCATCACCTGGTCGGTCAACGCCAAGGCCAACGTGCCGGCGCCCACGCTGGAAGTCCTGCGCGACAACGGGCTGCGGCTCCTCCTCGTGGGCTACGAATCGGGCGTGCAGGCCATCCTCAACAACGTGAAGAAGGGCGTGCGGCTCGATTCCGCCCGCACGTTCACCCGGGACGCCAAGCGGCTCGGGATCGCCATCCACGGCACCTTCATCCTGGGGCTGCCCGGGGAGACCTCCGAGACCATCCAGGAGACCATCCGGTTCGCGCGCGAGATCGACCCGGACACCATCCAGGTCTCGCTCGCCGCGCCGTATCCGGGCACCGCGCTCTACGCGGAGGCCCAACGCAACGGCTGGCTCGAGTCCGAGGACCTCGTGGACGCCCGCGGCGAGCAGCGGAGCGCCATCGGCTACCCGCACCTGCCGCGTACCGAGATCTTCCAGTCGGTGGATCTGTTCTACCGACGCTTCTACTTCCGTCCGCGCAAGATGATCTCGCTCGCCGGGGACATGCTCCGCGACCGGCGGGTCCTCCGCCGCCGCCTCGCCGAGGGCCGCGAGTTCCTGAAGTTCCTCCGCCGCCACCGCTAGAGCCGCGCCCCCGGGGAGGGAGACCCGCCGAGGGCCCGTGCTAGCATGACGGCATGAAGGTCCTCGTCATCGACGCGATCGCGCCGGAGGGGCTCGGCTATCTCCGCGAGCGCGGCTTCCAGGTGGACGAGGTCTCGAGCAAGCTGCCGCGCGAGGAGCTCTTCGCGCGGCTCGGCGACTACGAGGCCATCGTGACCCGCTCCTCCACCACGGTGACGGCGGAGTTCCTCGGTCACGCTCGGCGCCTGCGTATCCTCGGCCGCGCCGGCGTCGGCGTGGACAACATCGACGTGGACGCCTGCTCGCGGCAGGGTGTGGTGGTCGTCAACGCGCCCTACGGCAACGTGGTGTCGGCCGCCGAGCACACCGTGGGCATGCTCCTGGCCCTCGTGCGAAAGATCCCCTTCGCGAACGACGCGCTCAAGCGGGGCGGATGGGACCGCGGGATCTACGGCGCCGAGCTGTTCCGGAAGACCGCCGGGGTGATCGGGCTCGGGAAGGTCGGCTCGCGGGTGGCGGCCCGGCTCCGCGCCTTCGAGATGGAGGTGCTCGTCTACGATCCCTATATCCCGGAGAGCCGCGCCCGCGAGCTGGGGGTGCGGCTCACCGACCTCCAGACCGTGCTGACCCGGGCCGACGTCGTCACCGTCCACGTGCCGCTCTCCGAGGAGACCGAGAACATGCTCGGCACGCGCGAGCTCGCCCTCATGAAGCCGGGTGTGCGGCTCGTCAACTGCGCGCGCGGCGGCATCGTCAACGAGGGTGATCTCCTCGCCGCGCTCGAGTCGGGCCGGGTGGCGGGCGCGGCGGTGGACGTCTGGACGGAAGAGCCGCCCGTCTCCGACCTCGTCAAGCGCCTGATCGCCCACCCGCGGGTCGTGGGGACGCCGCACCTCGGTGCCAACACCTCCGAGGCCCAGGTCAACGTGGCGGTGGACGTGGCGCGCCAGCTCGCCGCGTTCCGGGACGGGGAGCTCGTCGAGCACGCGGTGAACGTCCCGGTGGGTGACCGGGAGACGATGGCCGAGCAGCGGCCCTTCCTCGCGCTAGCCGAGATGCTGGGGCGCTTCTGCGTGCAGCTCGAACGCGACAACGTCGAGCGGGTGGAGGTGGAGGTGGCGGGCCAGGTGGGCCGCCGCGATCCCGAGCTGATCGCCCGCGCCGTGCTCAAGGGGCTGCTCGGCAAGGTGACCGCGCAGGCGGTGAACCTCGTCAACGCCCACCTCGTCGCGCGCGAGCGGGGGGTGGCGGTGGCGGTGCGTACCGACGAGAGCACGGCGTCCGGGTACACTAACCTCGTCACCGTCACCACCCAGGCGGGCAGCGGCCGCAAGATCATCGCCGGCACCGTCTTCGACGGGACCCCGCGGATCGTGCGCCTTCGCGACCTCCACATCGAGTTCATCCCCGAGGGCCATATCCTCGTGCTCTCCTACGAGGACCGGCCGGGCATGGTCGGGAAGATCGGCTCCATCCTCGGCCGCCACAACGTGAACATCGCCTCCATGCACGTCGGCCGTCGGACGCGGCGCGGCGGAGCCATCGTGGTGCTCCTCCTCGACGAGGCGGTGACGCCGGATGTCCTGGAGGAGGTGTCCAAGGCGGTGGAGGCGGACTTCGCCCGTCTGATCCGATTGGAGCCGTGATCCGCCGCCGGACCGCGCGCGGGAGACTGCCGAAGGGGGCGGCGCCCTTCGAGCCGCGCCCCTGGGGCGGGTACCAGACGCTCGAGGAAGGGCCGGGCTACAAGGTGAAGCGCCTCGTCGTCGAGCCGGGCCACCGCTTCAGCCTGCAGAAGCACCACCACCGCGCCGAGCACTGGACGGTGGTGACGGGCTCCCCCAAGGTCACCCTCGCCGGGCGGAGCCGGCGCCTGCGTCCCCGCGAGTCGATCACGGTGCCGCGCGGAGCCTGGCACCGCGCCGAAAACGTCGGGCGTGTCCCCGTCGTCATCGTGGAGGTGCAGTTCGGGTCGTATCTGGGCGAGGACGACATCATCCGGAAGCACGACGACTACGGCCGCGCCGGGCGCCGATAAGGGCAGAGGAAGGCACGCCCGGCGTCGAGAAGGGTCCAGCGCGAGGCGCCGCCCGAAGACCGGGCGCGAGGCGCAGTCTCTCTACGTTGAGCGCCCCGGTCGAGGGCGGCAACGAAGTATCATGGGCGTGCCGCCCACCCTGCCGCATGAAAATGACGTAGGCTGACCCGTGCACCGGGGTCCGCGAGCGTCGTCATCTGAATGGGACCGTGGAGTCCGCAACGAAGTCGACGTGGGAGCCGTCGGTCCC
>JBKPDT010000443.1:0-21185 GCA_046728035.1 Candidatus Methylomirabilota bacterium
GGGCGGGGGCGTTCGCGGCGAATGCTGTACTGAGCAAGCGAGCGCCCCCGCCCCGCGGCGCCGGCCCCCTCCGCGTCTGCTACTCGCGAGCGCCAACCTCTCTGAGCAGTTCGACCAGGCCCGCGTGGCCCTTGCTGCGCGCGGCGCGGAGGGCGGTCGCTCCTGAGCGCGACTTGAGGTTGACGTCGGCGCCGTAGGCGAGGAGCATGGCCGCCACTTCCACGTGGCCGCCGAAGGCGGCGAGCATGAGTGGGGTCACGCCCGCCTCGTTGGTGGCGTTCGGGTCGGCGCCGCGCTTGACCAGCGCCTCGACGATGGGACCATGGCCTTCCTTGGCCGCCTCGTGCAGCGGTGTCCGGCCGTCCCCCGCGCGCGCGTTCGGAGCGGCCTTGCGCGAGAGGAGCAGCTCCACGATCTCGACGTAGCCCTGGAGCGCGGCGCCGGTGAGCGCGGTGGCCCCGCTCTCCGCCTTCGCGTTGGGGTCGGCGCCCTTGGCGAGCAGCAGGCGGACGATCTCGGTGCGGCCGCCCCACGCGGCGTCGATGAGGGCGGTGCGCCCGCGCTCGGGGCCGGAGCGGCTGGCGTTGACGTCCGCGCCCGCGTCGAGGAGCGCGCGCACCACCTCGGTATGGCCATGCTGGGCGGCGGCCATGAGCGGCGTCGTCCCCTCCTGGCCGGGACGGCCCGGCTTGGCTCCCTTGGCGAGCAGCTCCTTGATCGCGGCGGTGTCGCCCTTGGCGGAGGCGGCGAGAAGGGGCTGGGCGCCCGGTCCGCACCCCGCGAGCGCGAGCGTGAGGACGAGGAGCGCGGAGAGGACCCTGCGCATCGACCGCTCAGCGCTCGTGGACCGCGCCGCCGCAGGGGACGGGGTAGGTGAGGGCCAGCCGCCCGAGCGGATAGGTCTTCTGGGGATCGAAGCACTCGGCGGAGAGCTTCAAGGGATCCGCGGTACGTCGCCGTCCACGTGCGACGTGCACGCCCTCGTGCAGAGCTCGAAGTGCACGTGGGGGACGCCGAAGGCGTTGCCGGTCGTTCCCATGCGCCCGATGGCCTCGCCGCGCGCAACTTCCTGGCCGGACTGGACGAGAACGTCTTGCAGGTGGCAGTAGGCGGTGTAGCGCTTGAACTCCGGGTGGGACAGGACGATGCCGCGGCCGCAGCCCGGCGGCCAGTCGACGACGCTGGTCACCACGTCGGCGGCGGCGATCACCGGCGCTCCGAATGGCCCGCAGAAGTCCACGCCCGCGTGAGGGAGCAACCGCGGACGGTTGTTGGCCCCATTGAGGGAGCGGTAGTCAGACAGGATGTTGACCTCGGTCGGCGGGGCGGTGGGCTTCCGCAGCGACGCGAAGACGAGGAGACCGAGCGCGACCACGGCGAGCAGGGCGATCGAGAGGCGGAGCACCGCTACCGTGGCCGGATCAGACCGAGCCGGGGTTGACCGCCCAGCGACTTCACCAGCCCGACCAGAGTTGCGTCCGAGGTATTGGGAAGCAGGACGCAGCCGGCGCCGATGATGAGCCCGCGGCCGCCCGTCTGGGCGATGGCCTCGCGCGCCTCCGCCGCCGCGTGCTCGACAGGACCATCCTTGAGGGTGTTCCACTGGTCGACGCCGCCGCACACCGCCCCCGGCACGCGGGCCTGCCCGGCGGCGAGCGCCGGCCCCGCCCGGCGATCGTCCCAGTTCCAGACGTCGGCGGGCAGGGCAGCGAGCCGGTCGAACATCAGCCGCTCCCCGTGGCAGTGCAGGATGCTCAGGCGCGACCGCGGCCGCACCGTCTCGAGGATGCGGCGGTCGTAGGGCTCGCCGAAGCGCAAGTACTCCTCCTCGGTGTGCAGCGCCGTGCTCGCCGCCTGCACGGAGTAAAAGATGCCCTCGCAGCCCTCGCGGAAGCAGGCCTCCATGAAGGCGAGGATGGTCTCGGTGATGGCCTCGAGGGCACCGGTGACCGCCTGGGGATTTTCCTTGAGATCGTAGCCGAGCCGATCGCCGGACAGCTTGCGGGCGAGGGAGAGCGGACTGAACACGGTGGGCACGGTGGAGCAGTCAGCGCGCTTGTCCACCACGCAGCGGATGATGGTCTCGAGGTGGGTGGCCCAGCCGGTGGACTCCATGCCCACCGGCCGGATGCGCTTCCAGTCCTCCGGCGCCCGCACCGCGTGACTCGCGCAAGGCCGGTGGCCGTCGGGCATCACCTCGTCGGACTCCACGCAGCCCCAGTCCTCGACGGCATAACCGCCCGTGGGCGTCACCTTGAGGAAGTCCGAGTCGTAGCGCTCGTGAAAGCGCAGGGTGGACTGGGCCAGGGCGGCGGCGCTCCGGTCGACGTCGGGGAAATGCCGCCAGAAGGCGTAGGGCGCCCGATCGGTGGGCTCGCGCCGGATTGCCGCCTGCACGCGCTCCAGCTTGGTCATGGCGCCTCCAGGTAACCATCGGCGAGGACGACGCGGTCGTCTGGCATCACCGCGCGGAAGTGTACGCGACTCTCCGTGCCTGCTCTCGCGTCACTGCGACCTTGCACGAGAAGGCGCGAGGGCAGGGGCACCATGCCGGTGAAGCGGCACGCGAGCCGGGTGACCCGCGTCGCGGCGCCCTTCCCCTGGTGACGGAGCGCCGCGGATACGGAGAGCGCGAGGGTGGCGGTGCCGTGCAGGATGATGGCGGGAAGCCCCGCGCGCTTCGCCACCTCCTGGTCGGTGTGGATCGGGTTCCAGATACGCGCGCACTCGGAATAGACGTGGGCGAGGGTGGTGGCGATCGGCACTTCCTCCGTCCACGCCCCGTTGCTCTGACCCTCTCGACCGCCGGAGGGGAGGGCGGGGCGAGGCGGGAGAGAGCCCTCGGGCTCGCAGGCCACGCCCAGATAGACGCTCCCGTAGTCGGTCGTGCTCACCCGCTCGCTCCTGGCGTCCCGCGTCTCGTAGCGCGTGAGGACATAGGCGCCCGCGCGCCGGGGCGCCACCGCGACGACGGCGGCGGTGGTCGTGAGGCGGTCGCCCGCCCGGACGGGTCGGTGCAGGGTGAGGTCGTGGGTGGCGTGGACGCCGTGGAGCGCGATCTCGTCACCGAGCTGCCGCGCCCGGCTCTCGACGGCGAGCGGCCACTCGTAGCAGACGGGAAAGAGGGGATGCGCGACGAGGCCGCCCGCGCGCAGGGTGTCGAGATAGGCGGGATCGATCTCGCCGAGCGCCGCGGCATACGCCATGAGCCAGCGCGCGTCGATCTCGTGGGTGAGCGGGCCCACCGTGGATCCGACGAGCCCCCGCGGGATCCTCACCGGGCGGCTCTCGGGAAGCTCATGCAGTCCACGAAGATGTCCTGGAAGTCGGGATGCGCGGCGAGCGAGACGTGCTCGATGCGCCGGGCCAGCACCTCCGCCCGCGCCCGCTCGGGCTCGGACATGAGGGCAAGCTGGGCGCCCAGCGCGGCGGCATTGCCGACGTAGCGGATCCGCGCCTCGGGCAGCTCGGGGATGAGCCCGATGCGGAGCGCGCTCCGGATGGACAGATAGTTGCCGAAGCCGCCCGCGAGCATGAGCTCGGCGAGATCGCCGTGGCCGATGCCGGCCACGCGGAGCAGCATGGCCGCCCCCGAGGCGATGGCTCCCTTGCAGAGCTGGACCTGGCGGACATCGTCCTGGGTGAGGACGATCTCCCCTCGCGCCCCGCCCTCCCCGGGCCGCGCGAGCACGACCAGCCGCTCTTCCCCGCGCATCTCCACGCGCGCGGCGAGAGGGGCGGGGAGGCGGCCGCGCGCCTCCACGTCGATGAGCCCCGTCCAGTCGACGACGCCGGCGTCGAGGAGGACGGCCACCGCGTCGATGACGCCGGAGCCGCAGATTCCCTGTGCGGCGGCCTCCCCGATCGCGTGCCAGCGGAGGTCGCCGTCCTCCAGCCAGACGCGGTCGATGGCGCCGACGGCGCCGCGCATCCCGCACCGGAGCTGGGCGCCCTCCAGGGCGGGCCCCGCCGGCGCCGAGCAAGCCCAGAGATGCTCCCGCGAGCCCAGGAGCACCTCGCCGTTAGTCCCGATGTCCACCGCGATGCGGAGCTCCGCGGTCTCGGCGATGCGGGTGGCGAGCGCGACCCCCACCGCGTCGGCGCCCACGAAGCCCGCCACGATGGGCAGGAGGCAGACGCGCGCCTCCCCGTTCACCTTGAGGAAGAGCTCGCGCGCGGAGAGCTCGAGGGGATGGCGCATCACCGGGGCGTAGGGCGCCAGGCCCACGTGGCTGGGATCGATGCCGAGCAGGATGTGGTGCATGCACGTGTTGCCCACGACCACGACCTTGTAGATCCACTTGGCGAGCACGCCGGAATCCGCGCAGAGCTGCTCCACGTGCTGGTTCAGGAGCCCGACGATGCGCGTCTGGAGCTTGCGGAGGTTGCCGGGATTGAACTGGGCGAAGGCGATGCGCGACATGAGATCGGCGCCGAATACCGCCTGGGGGTTCAGGCTCGAGACGGAAGCGAGCTGCTCGCCCGACTCGAGCTCCATGAGGGTGGACACCACGCTGGTGGTGCCGATGTCGACCGCGATGCCGAACCGGAGGGCGGCGGTGTCGCCGGGCTCCACCGCGAGCACGCGCCGGCCCCACGTCGCCACCGTGACCTCGCCGCCGCGCTCGCGCAGCGCCTGCGGGAGGCCGCGGACGACCTCGGTGGGGACGTCCTCCACGCGCCGTCCAGTGACGCGGAGCAGCTCCTCCAGGTCGGACGTCTGGTGATGCTCCTCCTTGGGCAGCGCGACCTGGACGACCTCCTTGCGGATTCCCGCCTCGATCGTCACGCGGTCGAGCGCGGCCGCCGCCGGCTGGGCGCCCAGGATCTGGAAGCTCCGCTCGTCGAGCGGCGGGGCGAGCGCCACCGTCACCGCCTCGACGAGCCGGCACTGGCAGGAGAGGCGATAGCCGTCCCGCACCAGCGCCGCGCCGAGCTGTAGCTCGTCCATCACGGTGGGCGGGGGCGGGGCGCCCGCCACGAACTTCACGCGGCACGAGGTGCATCGGCCTCGGCCCCCGCAGGTGGCGGTGATGTCGATGCCGGCGGAATGGGCGGCGCCGAGAATGGTGGCCCCTACCTCGACGTCGAGGGCCCGCCCATCGGGCAGCACGGTGAGGGCGACGGTGGCCATCTGCAGCGAGGATAGCATTTCCGTGACCCGCGTCCGGTGCTCCGAAGTGCGCCCAGGCTCACGTTTTGCTTGACTTCTCGCGGGGGGTGCCGGATATTTCGTGCACCTGTTTCGCAGCCGGCGACGGGCCGGCCGTCCCTATTCCGGGGGGGTTTTTGACCCGCTATATCCTGTATCGCCTTCTGTGGTTGATTCCAACCCTGCTGGCCATGGCCGTCATCACCTTCCTCGTGATGCACGCCACCCCGGGGAGCCCCCTCGACCCCGTCGCTGAAGGCGCCAACCCGCTGTCCCCGGAGGCGCAGAAGAATCTCGCCGAGGCCTACGGCCTGGACAAGCCCCTCTGGCAGCAGTTCGGGATCTTCATCGGCAAGGCCCTCCGGGGTGACTTCGGCCAGTCCTTCATCTACAAGACGCGGACGGTCACCGAGATCATGCGGGAGACCTTCCCCATCTCGCTTTTCCTCGGGAGCATGGCGCTGGCGCTCGCGGTCGTCGGAGGCATCACGCTCGGCGTCCTCGCCGCCGTCTACCAGAACCGGTCGTGGGACTACGTCTCCGTCAGCCTGGCCACCCTCGGCGTCGCCGTGCCCAACTTCGTCCTCGCCGTCTTCTTCATCATCCTCTTCTCCTTCGTGATCCCGCTCTTTCCCACCGGCGGCTGGGGAACCCCGAGCCAGTGGGTGCTGCCCACCATCACCCTCGCGCTGGCGCCCATGGGCATCATCGCCCGCTTCACCCGCTCGAGCATGATCGAGGTGATCCGCTCGGACTACGTTCGCACCGCGCGCGCAAAAGGCCTCGCCGAGCGGCCGGTGATCCTGCGCCACGTCCTCAAGAATGCGCTGATCCCGGTGGTGACGCTCCTCGGCCCGATGTTCGCGGCGGTGGGGACGGGGTCCTTCTTCGTGGAGTCGATCTTCCGCGTTCCCGGCATGGGCCGCTTCTTCGTGCTCTCGATGACGGGGCGCGACTATCCGATGATCATGGCGGTGGTGCTCATCTACGGGGCTTTCCTCGCCATGATGAACCTGGTGGTGGACCTCCTCTATGGCGCTCTCGACCCCCGCATCCGATACTAGCCTGCCCTCCCCGGGCGGAGCGGCGCCGGCGGGGGCGCTGCCCGCCGCGGCGGCGATGCGCGGGTCGAGCCTCTACCGCGACGCCTGGCGCCGGCTCCTGCGCAACAAGCTCGCGGTGGTGGGGGGCGTCACCGTCGTCCTTCTCTGCCTCGTCGCGCTCTTTGCCGACTTCCTCGCGCCGTTCTCCTACACCAAGCCGAACTTCGGGCGGCTCAACGAGTTCCCCTCGCGCGAGTTCCCCCTCGGCACCGACCAGCTCGGACGGGACCAGCTCTCGCGGATCATCTACGGGGCACGGGTCTCCATGCTGGTGGGGCTGGGCGCCCAGGTCATCGTGGTGGTGATCGGCGTCCCCATCGGCCTGGTCTCCGGCTATCTCGGCGGCCGCGTCGACCTCCTGCTCACGCGCTTCGTCGACGTCATGTACGCGTTTCCCCGCCTCCTCTTCGTCATCCTCGTCATGTCCATGCTGGGAGCGGGCCTGATGAATATCTTCATCGCCCTGGGTCTCACCGGCTGGGTCGGCATCGCGCGCCAGACGCGCGCCCAGGTCCTGTCTATCAAGGAGAAGGAGTTCGTGGAAGGGGCGCGGGCGCTGGGCGCCGGCTTCGGGCGGATCATATCGCGGCACGTCCTCCCCAGCGCGCTCACCCCCATCGTGGTGTCCGTCACCTTCGGCATTCCCGAGGCTATCTTCACCGAGGCCGCGCTGTCGTTCATCGGCGTCGGCATCAACCCGCCCACGCCATCCTGGGGGCAGATGGTGGGCGAGAACCAGCAATTCTTGCGATCGTACTGGCATCTGTGCGTCTTCCCGTCCATCGCCATCGCCGTCACCATGCTCTCGTTCACGTTCTTCGGCGACGGGGTCCGGGACGCGCTCGACCCCAAGATGAAGTAACCAAGGAGGATCACACCCATGCACATTCCCGACGAGCAGCTCGACCTATTCGCTGAGCGCCTCGCCGCCATCGGCGTCGGCCGGCGCGACTTCCTCAAGGTGGTCGGCGCCATGGCCGCTTTCGGCGGACTCGGCTTCGTCAGCATCGCGCACGCGGCGAAGCCTTCCAAGCCCGGACTTGGCGAGAAGCTCGCCAAGGACCAGGTCTTCCGCTACGGCGGCGGCGGCTGGTACCAGAGCGAACCTTCCAGCCACGACTTCAACAAGGACCTCTATTGCTCCGGCGTGCCCGCGCTGTTTGCCGGGCTCATGGTCTTCAACGCCGACTTCGTCGCGGTGCCGTGGATGGCCACCAAGGTGGACAGCAACAAGGACGGATCGGTGTGGACCTTCACCATCCGAAAGGACTCGCGCTGGTCGGACAATTCTCCGGTAAGCGCGCGCGACTTCGAATGGTCGTGGAAACGCCAGCTCGATCCCGCCAGCGCGGCGCCCTACGCTTCCTTCCTCTACGACATCAAGAACGCGGAGAAGTTCAACAAGAAGCAGGTCACCGACGCCAAGGAGGTCGGCGTCGTCGCCAAGGACGACTGGACCCTCGAGGTGACGCTGGAGGGGCCGCGGGGCTACTTCCCGGTGCTCGCCGCCTACCTCGCCGCGCTGCCCGCCCATCGCGGAGCGGTGGAGAAGCACGGCGACAAGTGGACGGAGGCGGGCAATATCGTCACCAACGGCCCCTTCACGCTGGAGGCGTGGGAGCACAACAAGCAGATGGTGCTCCGGAAGAACCCGTACTACTACGGCGCCAAAAACGTGCACCTGACGCGAGTGATAATTCCCATCATCCCGGTGGCCTCGGGCGCGCTCCCCTACGAGAACAACGAGCTGGACATGACCGCGCTCCAAGCCGGGGACCTCAATCGCCTCCGCAACGATCCGCGTGCGGGCAAGGACGTCTTCAAGTATCCGTTCCCGGGCACCTGGTACCTCCTGCCGCAGACGACCAAGCCTCCCTTCGACAACCTCAAGGTCCGCAAGGCGGTCGCGCATGCCATCGATCGGGAGAACATCGTCAAGGTGAGCCAGGGCCTCGCCATCCCCGCGTGGTCCATGATCCCGCCCGGCTTCCCTGGAGCGCTGGACGATGCAAAGATCAAGGCCATCCAGAAGTACGACAAGAAGCTCGCGCTCGACCAGCTCAAGGGCACGCCCTTCGAGGGCGGCAAGAACTGGCCCAAGATCACGCTCAGCATGCGGGACGAGGGGCTGGGGTCGAAGCCCCTCGCCGAGGCGGTGCAGGCGGTGCTGCTCGACAGCCTCAACATGAAGACCGAACTGGAAGTGCTCGAGCCGCGCGTGTTCCGCGAGCGGCTCTGGAAGCAGGACCTCCAGTTCGTGTGGATCCGGTGGTTCATGGACTACCCGGACCCGCACAACGAGTACTTCGACACCTTCTACGGCAAGAAGACCACCGGCAAGCGCCAGGCCTGGGTCAACGACGCCTTCGACAAGGAGCTCGAGGCGGGGCGCGACACCCGCGATCCCAAGAAGCGGCTCGAGCACTACAAGAAGGCCGAGGAGATCATGCAGGACGATGTCGGGTACGTGCCGGTCGCCTGGGTCGTGCGGTACGCCGCCAAGAAGCCTTGGGTGGGCGGAGTCGAGAAGAACAAGGCAGGCGAGTTCGTGGTCGATGGGAACATCTACGTGGACATGTTCGAGCACCTGTACATCCTGGAGCGCGGCTAGGCCGCGTGCCTCCTGCTGCATCCGGCCGGCCGGGGCGGGGCCGTACGCCCGTCCCGGGCGGCCGTCGTGCTCGCCGCCGTTGTGACTGGGCGCGCAAGGCGCCCGAGATCGCGTATCACGACCGCGAGTGGGGCGTGCCCCTCCGCGACGACCGGCGCCTCTTCGAGCTGCTCATCCTGGAGGGCGCCCAGGCGGGGCTGTCGTGGGAGACCATCCTCCGAAAGCGCCCCGCCTACCGCCGGGCCTTCGACCGCTTCGACGCCCGCCGCATCGCGCGCTACGACGCGGGCAAGGTCCGGCGGCTCCTCGCCGATCCCGGCATCGTACGGAACCGCTTGAAGATCGCCGCCGCCATCGCGAACGCCCGGGCCTTTCTCGCCGTCCGCGAGGAGTTCGGCTCCTTCGCCGCCTACATCTGGCGCTTCGTGGACGGCCGACCGCGCCGCAACAAGTGGCGGAGCCTCCGTGCGACGCCTGCCTCCACGCCGGAGTCGCAGGCGATGAGCAAGGACCTGGTCGCGCGCGGCTTCCGGTTCGTGGGACCGACGATCTGCTACGCCTTCATGCAGGCGACGGGCATGGTGAACGACCACGTCGTCTCCTGCTTCCGCTATCGCCAGATCGGCTGACCCCTCGCCCCAGCCTGCCGAGGGCCGGGGCGCGCTCGCGTCGAATGCTGTACTGAGCAAGCGAGTGCGCCCCGGCCCCCGGCAGGGCTGGGTGAGGAGGCTAGCGCGTGCCGTGCACCTCGTCCGACTGGCTCGGCATGAGGGAGACGTGGCTGTGCACGGCGAGCCAGCGGCCCGCGCGGCGCTCGAGGACGAAGGTGGCGCGGCCCGGCCGACGGAAGGCCCGGCCGTCGGGCGCGGTGGCCTCCGAGGACCAGCCCGTCGCGATCCACGCGGAGTCGCCGCTCGCGCCCACGGTGGCGCCCGGCTCGAGCGCGAAGCTGCGGATGCGCGGCCAGATCTGGCGCCACTGCTCCCGCTCGATGTTGTCGAGCCCGGCGACGGCGGCAGCGAAGGTGCCGAAGGCGATGGCATCCGGCGCGAACAGGCGGCGCCCCGCCGCAAAATCCTGCCGGCGGACGGCGGCTTCGAACTCCGCGATCCAGGCGGCGATTTCGGGAGGCGGCGCGGGCATGGCCCGCATTATCGCCGCGCTTCCAAACTTGTCAATCCGGATACGACCCGCTATTCTCGTCGCGATGGAGCCGCTGACCCTCGACACGCTGCGGACGCTCGCCCGGACGCGCGGGCTCGACCTCTCCGACGCGGAGCTCGCGGGTCTGCTCCCCCTCGTGGAAGCGGGCCGCGCTATGCTCGCCACCCTCGACGCCGCGCTCACGCGCGACCTCGAGCCGACCAGCCACTACCGCATGCTCTGAGGCCGGCATGAGGGACTTCGTCTGGCGGTCCATCGGCGAGCTCGCCCGCGCCATCGCGGGCCGCGACGTGTCGCCTGTCGAGATCACCCAGGCCCACCTCGACCGCGTCGCCGCCCTCGATCCGAAGCTCAGGGCCTTCATCACCATCGCCGCGGACGGCGCCCTCGCCGCCGCGAAGGTGGCGGAGGCGGCGGTGATGGCGGGAGACCGGCTGGGCCCGTTGCACGGCGTGCCCCTCGCGCTGAAGGACCTCTACCTGACCCGTGGCGTCCGGACGACGGGGGGCTCGCGGATCCTCGGCGACTGGATCCCCGACGAGGACGCCACCGTGGTGACGCGGCTCGGCGCCGCGGGGGCGATCAATCTCGGCAAGCTCAACATGCATGAGTTCGCCTTCGGCCCCGAGGGCCTCAACCCGCACTACGGCACCGCCTGGAATCCCTGGGATGCCAACACCCACCGCATCTGCGGCGGCTCCTCCTCGGGATCGGGCGCGGCGGTGGCGGCGGGGCTCTGCGCGGGGACCCTCGGCTCGGACACCGGCGGCTCCATCCGCATCCCCGCGGCTCTGTGCGGCATCACTGGGCTCAAGCCCACGTATGGGCGGGTGAGCCGTGCCGGCGTGCTGCCGCTCGCCTGGTCCATGGACCACGTCGGCCCCATGTGCCGGAGCGCCGCCGACTGCGCCCTCATGCTCAATGTCATCGCCGGCTACGACCCGCGGGATCCCTCCACCAGCGTCCTCCCCGTGCCTGACTTCACCGCGGCGCTCACCGGTGAGGTGAAGGGGCTGCGGGTGGGCGTGCTGCGGTCGTTCTTCCTGGAATCGACCGGCGTGGCGCTTCGCCAGGCGGTCGAGGAGGCGGTGCGGACCCTCGAAGGCCTCGGCGCCGTCGCGCGAGAGGTGAACCTCGCCTCGGCCACGCTCGCGCCGGGCGCGTCGTACGCGGTGCTCTCGCCCGAAGCCTACGCCTACCACGAGCGCTGGCTCCGGGAGCGGCCGCAGGACTACGGCGACGACGTGCGCGAGCGGCTCCGGGTGGGTGCGTTCGTCGCGGCCAGCGACTACCTCAAGGGCCAGCGGGCGCGCGGCATCCTGCGCGACGAGGTGAATGCCGCGCTCGGCGAGGTGGACGTGCTCGTCTGCGCCACCACCCCCATCGTGGCGACCTCGGTGGGGCAGACCGATGTGACGGTGGAGCATGCCACGGTGCCGGTGCGCGCCAGCCTCATCCGCTACACGCGGCCGTTCAACCTCACCGGGCATCCCGCCGCCTCGATCCCGTGCGGCTTCACCGCGGCAGGCCTGCCCGTCGGCCTGCAGATCGTCGGCCGCGCCTTCGACGAGGCCACCGTCCTGCGTGTGGCCGACGCCTACCAGCGCGCCACTGACTGGCACAAGCGCCGTCCGCCCATCGAGCCGCCCACCGCGCCGCCGGCGTGAAGCCCGACGACTCCGATCCGGCGGGGTCCGAGACGCCGGTCGAGCTCCCGATCGAGGATGTGCTCGACCTGCACCCCTTCGCGCCGCGGGACGTGGTCTCCGTGGTGGACGAGTACCTGCGTGCGGCCGCGGAGCGGCGATTCATCGAGGTCCGCATCGTGCACGGACGGGGCATCGGCGTGCAGCGCCAGGCGGTGCAGCGGCTGCTCGCGGGCCATCCGCTGGTCGCCAGCTTTGGGGACGCGCCGCCCGAGCGCGGGGGGTGGGGAGCGACGCTGGTGCTGCTCAAGACACCGCAGTGACGCGGCCCTCAAGGATCACCCGAGGGCCGCGCAGCCGCGACTGCGATGATCGCTACTTGGTGACCTGGATGGAGTTGACGACCTTCATCCCGTCCTTTTCCTGATAGCTGGCCTTCACGTCGGTGCCCGGCGTGAGCGCCTTCTTGTCCACCTTCGCCGTCGCGGGGATCATGAGCGTGGTCCCGTTGTCGAGAGTGATGGACTTGCCGGCGGGATCGACGGCCTGCACCTTGCCGGAGATCTCGGCCGCGCTTGCCATGGTGCCGAGCGCAAGGACGGCAGCGAGCGCCAGCACGCCTACTTTGACCATCTTCATGTCGGTTTCCTCCTGTGGGTGAGTGGCTCGAAGCGCGAGTGCGCTCCGCTAGGCGTTCTCACGCAACCGCGGTGCCAGGCCATCAGGGTGCCCTCGAGCTAACCTATGGACGGGCAGCGGCCCGCGAGGGCCGCCGACCCTCACCGAAAGTCGGTTGGAGGTAGACATCACCTCCCACCTGTCGAGAAAATTTACTCGGTCGTGCGGGCAAGCCTTACATGGTGGCTAAAACACACCCTCGCGTCGTATGATCGAACCGTGACACGCGCACGGCATATCGCCAGTGTTCCCGTGATGGTGGCGTTCACCGTGCTCGTCGCCGCCGGCTGCGGCGGTGCCTGGAGACGCGACCCTCCGCCCGAGCGCGCCCTCGATCGTATCCTGCCATCATCGGTGCAAATCGTGCTCGAGCAGCATGAGGGTCGGCGCTTCCGGAGCGGCTCGGGGGTGGTGATCGGCGCCCGTCGCACCGGCGGAGGGGCCGACTGCTTCATCCTCACCAGCGGGCACACCTTCGCGGGCGCGGGACGGGGGAAGAACATCTACGTGCTGTCCCGGCGCCACGAGGGGCTCGGCGTCCGCACTCCGGCCACCCTCCTCGCGGTGAGCGAGACCGACGGGATCGACCTCGCTCTGCTCGGCACCAGGAGCCAGGATTGCTCGGTGGCATCCTTCGGGAAGCCTGCGCATCTCGGTGAGACGGTATGGGTGGTCTCCTTCCCGTGGGGTCGCGAGCTCACAGTGTCCCGCGGCGTGATCAGCCAGGTGCGACGCGCCGCCATCGGCGCGAGCCATGGGGGCGCCGCGGGCCGCCTCATGGTGGACGCGCCGGTGAGCTACGGTGCCAGCGGCGGGGGAGTGTTCCGCGCAAGCAGCGGGGAGCTGGTGGGTCTCGTCGATGGCTATCCGACCGCGCGCGTCGCCTTCGAGGGCGTGTCCGCTCCCGCACACATCGACGTGCCCGTCCCCGGCCAGACCTACCTGACGCCGATCGGGGACGCGGTGGAGTTCCTGCGCGGCACCGTCCACGCGCCGCTCGTCGCGAAGCGGACGGCGACCCCGGGCTAGTCGCGGTCGGCGCGGACCAGGAGCATCCGGTCCGCGAACGAGACCACGCGCCCGTTCTCGACCTTGAACGAGAACGCCTCGCGGCAGCGCGCCGGGGCGTCGAGGACGAAGCGCTCCAGCTCGGTCTTCGCCGCCGCTGGCATCCGCGTCCGGGCCGTCCATTCCTCCCAGGGACGTGTCTTCTCGAGAATCGCCTCGTCCATCACCGTCATCCCGGCGGCGCGCAGGAACGCCACCCATTCGCGCTGCGTGAACGACCGCCCGTGCGAGGGATCGCGTCGCTTCTCCACCTCGAGAATGAAGGCGGCGCACTCGGCGTCGTCGTGCCCGAGGATGTCCTGGATCAGGAAGGAGCCTCCGGGAACGAGGACGCGCGCGACCTGCCGCAGCGGCGGCAGGAGGGCGGGGAAGTGGTGAGCGGCGATCCGGCAGGTGACGACCCCGAAGCTGGCATCCTTGAACGGGAGCGCGTCCGCGTCGGCGGCGAGGAACCGGACCCCCGCGAGGTCGCGCGAGGCGGCGAGGCCGCGGGCCGCCTGTAGCATCGCTTCGGTCAGGTCGATGGCGACCACGAGCGGCGTGAAGCCGCCGAAGGCAGCAGCAGTGTGGCCGCCGCCGGTGGCGATGTCGAGCACGGCCCGCGCGCCGCGGCGGCGGCCCCACGCGACCAGGGTGTCGAGGTCGGTGCCGCCGGCGTGGCCGGGGCTCCGCACGTAAGCCTCCGCGCATCCGCCGAACTGCGCCTGGACCCGCGCCTTGTGTGACTCCGTCATGAAGCCGTGTCCAATCCCGCGAAGTGACGGAGGAGGAATTCCTGGTCGGGCGGGGTGAGGTCGAATTTTCGCCCGGCCTCATCGATGAGCTTGAGGCGGTCGGCACCGGGGTGGTCGCGCATCTGCTCGTCGATCCACTTGATCGCCGACTTGATGGGAGCCTCGCCTACCGCCATGGGGGTCTCCTTTCCCCGCCGCCGTGCTAGAGGTCGCGGACGAGCCGACGGGCCCGGTCCACGCGGCGGCGGTACGCGTCGAAGGAGTTGACCACTTCCGGAGGCCGTCCGCGACGCCGGTTGAGCGTGAACAGGGAGAACGTGATGTCGTGGGCGAGGGGAAAATCGCGGTAGAGCTGCCCGGTGACCTTCTGCGGGTTCTCGGAGCGGGTGATCTCGAAGTCCTCGGTCTCGCGCAAGGGCGGAATGCGCTCGCCGTGCTTGGTGCGGATCCACTTCATGGTGCCACCGAGAAGGTAGGACAGGAAGAGACAGTCCACCAGCATGGACTCCGTCCAGGGAATGGGCTTCTGATAGCCGGCGACGAAGCGCGCTCCGGTGGCGGCGAGGAAGTTCTGCGCGGTGTCCGGGTCGACGAAGTCGCAAGCACCGAAGATGTAGCCGAGCTGGGGGCTCGGACGGCAGTGGTCCACGAGGGTCTCGAGCCGGATCACCCGGTTGCCGATGCCCACGAGCTTTCGGCGCTGGCCGTGGGAGGCGATGTAGCAGACCTGGAAGCTCCTCCGGCGCCGGACCTCTTCCAGGAGGAGTCCCAGGTCGTAGCTGCTGTAGAAGCGTCGATAGACCAGGTTGACCCGGATGCCCTCCCACGACAGAGATTGCCGGATGGCCTTGAGGTAGGGAAGGACCGAGGGCTCGTCTTCGAGAAGCCGGCCCTTGCGATTCCACATGGATTCGAGCACGACCAGACCGGGCACCAGGGGTCCTTTCGGGGGCCGGAGTGGGCCCGGCCGCGACGGGCTTGCATCATATCACCCTCCGACCTCCCCGGCAATTGGCTGGTACGGAATACATCCAATTGGCCCTTTACATCGTCTTGATTATTCAGAAAATGGCTGACATGGTGGGCTCATGAAAATCCATCTGGATCGGGAGGCAGGACGGGAAGGACGCCTCCCCCTCGCGCGCCAGATCCAGACGCACATCGAACGGCTGATCGTCCAGGGGCTCCTCGCGCCCGGGGTCAAGCTGCCCGCCACCCGCGAGCTCGCCGACGAGCTGGGTGTCAATCGCACCACGGTGGCCACCGCGTACGAAGAGCTGGTGGCCTCGGGATGGGCCCGTGCCCACGTGGGCCAGGGAACCTTCGTCGCCGACCGTCTCCCCCAGCGGCCGGCGGCGGCGCCGATGACCCCGCCGCGGCTGGACTGGTCCGGGCTCCTGTCCAAGCGCGCTCAGGTCGTGTGGGCGGACATGCGGCGGCGCGAGGCCTATGGCCAGGTCGTGCGCCCCGCGCCCGGGATCATCTCCTTCGCGGGGGGCATGCCCGACAGCACGCTGTTCCCCACCGACGCGTTCCGCCGCGTGCTCAACGGCGTGATCCGCGCGGAGGGGCGTGAGCTCTTGCAGTACTACCAGGCGGCCGGCTATCCGCCGCTCCGCCAGTACCTGGCCAGCTATCTCCTTCGCTTCGGCGTCGAGGCGCGGCCGGAGGAGATCCTCATCGTCAATGGGTCGCAGCAGGGCTTCGATCTGGTCGCCCGCACGCTCCTCGATCCCGGCGACTTCGTCGCCATCGAGCAGCCGTCCTACCCGCGCGCGATGCAGGTCTTCCGTTCCTTCGGTGCGGAGCTCCTGTCGGTGCCGGTGGGCGCGGACGGGCTCGAGGTGGGGCATCTCGAGCGCCTGCTCGAGCGGCAGGAGCCCAAGCTCCTCTACTGCCAGCCGAGCGCGCATAACCCCACGGGCGTCACCATGGGGCTGGCGGGGCGGCGGCGCCTCCTCGACCTCGCGGCGCGGCACCGTCTCCCCATCGTGGAGGACGGCTTCGACGGCACGCTCTACTACGGCGAGCGGCCGCCCGGCCCGCTCAAGGCTCTCGACGTGTCCGGCCTCGTCGTCTATATCGGGACCTTCTCGAAGATTCTCTTCCCCGGGCTACGGCTGGGCTGGATCGTGGCGCCGCCGGAGCTGATCGAGCGGCTCGAGATGGCCAAGCAGCTGGCTGACATCCACACGAGCCCGCTCATCCAGGCCGCCGTGTATCACTTCTGCCAGCGCCGCCTGCTCGACCGCCACCAGGCGCGCGCGCTCAAGGAGTACGGCAAGCGGCGGGACGCGCTCCTGGAGGGGCTGCGCGCGCACATGCCGTCCGGGGTGACCTGGACGGAGACGCGCGGCGGATTCTCGCTGATGCTCACGCTGCCCGAGGGGATGGACGCGACCGCGCTGCAGTCCCGCGCGCATGCGCGGGGCGTGACCTTCACCCCCGGCAACGCCTTCTTCGTGGACGGGGGCGGGGAGCGGATGCTCCGGCTGTCCTTCTCGTCCCTGCCCCTCGCGCAGGTGGGCGAGGGCACCCGTCGGCTCGCCGACGCCATCCGCGACCAGGCACGTCAGCCGGGGCGCGCGGCGCGGGAGCCGGGCCTTGCGGTGCCCCTGGTATGAAGCGCGATACGCTGGCCGCCCGCGGTGGCCGGGACATGCCCTCGGCGAGTCGGCCCCTGGTGGCCCCGATCTACCAGACCAATGTCTACGTGTTCGAGAACATGGACACGGTCGAGTCGGTCTGGGACGGCAAGAAGGCCGGCTTCGTATACGGGCGCTACGGCACGCCGAACCACTCCATGCTCGAGGGTCTCGGGGCGGGGCTGGAAGGCGCGGAAGCCGGCGTGGCCTGCGCCTCCGGCATGGGCGCCACGACGGCGTGGCTTCTCAGCCTGCTCGCGTCCGGCGACCACATCGTGTCGGCTCGCGATCTCTACGGCACGACGGCGGGCTTTCTCTCGTCCGAAGGCACGCGGCTCGGCGTGACGACCACCTTCGTCGACGCCACCGACACCGCCGCCATCCTCGCCGCGCTCCGGCCGACAACCAGGGCGGTGTTCGTCGAGGCGATCTCCAACCCGCTCCTCCGCCTCGTGGACCTGCCCGCGGTGGCGGCGGCGGTGGTGCCGCGCGGCATCGACCTCGTGGTGGACGGCTCGATGGCCTCGCCGGCCGTGATGCGGCCCATCGAGCACGGCGCCACCGTGGTGATGCACAGCCTCACCAAGTTCATCTCGGGCCACGGGGACGTGACGGGCGGACTCGTCCTCGGCCGGAAGGAGCCGATGGACCGAGTGCGCGCGGCCATGATCCGGGCGGGGACGAATCTCGGCCCCTTCGATGCGTGGCTGGCCACGCGCGGAGCGCGGACCCTCGGCGTCCGCATGGAGCGGCAGTCGCAGACGGCGCTCGCGCTCGGCCAGTACCTCGAGCGTCATCGCGCGGTCACGCGCGTCTACTATCCCGGCCTCGCCTCGCATCCGCAGCACGGCCTGGCCAAGCGGCTCATGACGGGCCCGATGGGTGCCATGCTCTCCTTCGAGCTGGCGGGCGGGGCCTTCGCCGTCGAGACCTTCATGGCGCGGGCGCGCCTCATCGAGTTCGCGCCGAGCTTCGGTGACGTCGCGACGACCTGGACCTATCCGGCGCGCACCTCGCACCGGAACGTGCCGGACGCCGAGAAGGTAGCGCTCGGCATCGGACCGGGCCTGATCCGCCTGTCCGTCGGTCTGGAAGACGTGGCCGACCTCACCGCCGAGCTCGACGAGGCGCTACGGTGAGCGCCCTCGCCGCTTCCGCCGTCGCGCGGGTCGAGCCGGTCGTGCTCGACGGTCGCCACGTGCGGCTGGAGCCCTTGACGCCGGCGCACGCGCCGGGCCTCGCGGAGGCGGCGACCGGCCCGCGGGAGACCTACGGCTTCACCCTCGTGCCGGGGGATCTCGCGGAGGCACGCGCCTACGTCGAGTCGGCCCTTGCCGACCAGGCGGCGGGGCGAGCGTTGCCCTTCGCCACGGTGACCCTCGCGGACGGCCGGGTCGTGGGCTCCACCCGCTTCGGCAATATCGAGTTCTGGCCCTGGCCGGCGCAGAGTCCCCAGGCCCGGCGCGACGGGACGCCCGACGCGGTGGAGATCGGCTGGACCTGGCTGGCCGCCAACGCCCAGCGCACCGCGATCAACACCGAGGCCAAGCTCCTCATGCTCACGCACGCGTTCGAGACCTGGCACGTGCACGCGGTCAAGCTCAACACCGACGCGCGCAACGCCCGATCGCGCGCGGCCATCGAGCGGATCGGCGCGCGCCTCGACGGCGTGCTCCGGGCCCATCGTCCCGCGACGGACGGCGGGATCCGCGACACCGCGGCCTTCTCCCTGCTGGCGGCGGAGTGGCCGGCGGCGCGCGCGCGGCTCCAGGCACGACTCACCAAGGCACCCACCCCCTAAGGACAGGAGAGAGACAGACATGGAACAGGCCGGGACGCTGAGGCTCAAGGTTGGGCTGGCGGAGATGCTCAAGGGCGGCGTGATCATGGACGTGACCAATGCCGATCAGGCCAAGATCGCCGAGGACGCAGGGGCGGCGGCGGTGATGGCGCTGGAGCGCGTGCCGTCGGACATCCGCCGCGACGGCGGGGTGGCGCGCATGTCGCCCGTGAGGAAGATCAAGGAGATCCAGCAGGCCGTCTCCATCCCGGTGATGGCCAAGTGCCGCATCGGCCACTTCGTCGAGGCGCAGATCCTGGAGGCCCTCGGCGTGGACTACATCGACGAGTCGGAGGTGCTCACCCCCGCCGACGAGCACTTCCACGTGGACAAGTTCGCCTTCAAGGTGCCGTTCGTCTGCGGCTGCCGCGACCTCGGCGAGGCTCTCCGGCGCATCGGTGAGGGCGCCGCGATGATCCGGACCAAGGGCGAGGCGGGCTCGGGCAATATCGTCGAGGCGGTGCGGCACATGCGGGCGGTGGTGTCGGGCATCCGGCGGCTCCGCGCGCTCGGCCCTGAGGAGCTGATGACCGAAGCCAAGAACCTGGGAGCGCCGTACGAGCTGCTCCGCATGGTGGCGGCCGAGGGCAAGCTGCCGGTGCCGAACTTCTCCGCGGGCGGGATCGCCACCCCCGCCGACGCCGCGCTCATGATGCAGCTCGGTGCGGAGGCCGTCTTCGTCGGGTCGGGCATCTTCAAGTCGTCCGATCCGTCGGTGCGCGCCCGGGCCATTGTCCAGGCGACCACCCACTTCAAGGATCCCGACGTCCTCGTGAAGGTCTCCGAGGATCTGGGCGAGGCCATGCCCGGCATCGAGACGTCCAAGCTCAAGGAGTCGGACCTCTTGCAGACCCGCGGGTGGTAGTGACGCACTCCGACGTCCGGCATCTGCCGGCCGGCTTGCCCGTGCCCGTGGACGATGGGGCCGCCGCCCATCTCCCGGGCGCGGCGGTGCCGGCCATCGACATGCCCGCCACGTCGGGCCGGCCGGTGGCGCTCGACGACTGGGCGTTCACGCCCAGCGTGCTCTTCTTCTATCCGCGCACCGGAGAGCCGGGACGCTCGGCTGGACCCGAGTGGGACGCGATTCCAGGAGCCCGGGGCTGTACTCCGCAGACCTGCGCGTTCCGCGACCTCTTCACGGAGTTCACCAGGCGCGGCGTCCGGGTCGCCGCGGTGAGCACCCAGGAGACGGATTACCAGCGGGAGTTCGTGGCGCGGAACCACATTCCCTTCGCGATCCTGAGCGACGCTGGTCTCGCCCTCACGCGCGCGCTCTCCCTGCCCACGTTCGAGTATCCGGTGACGAGCGGCGGCCCGACGACCTTGATCAAGCGGATGGCCTGGTACGTCGAGGGGGACGGATCGTGAAGGTGTGGTATCCGGTGTTCCCGCCCGACAAGAACGCCGAGACCGTGCTCGCCTGGCTCGACGCCTCGAGGGCGCGGTGAGGCAGCCCATCGGCGTCCTCGCGCTACAGGGGGACTTCGCGCTGCACGCTCGCGCGCTCGCCCGGATCGGCGTGCCCGCGGTGGAGGTGCGCAAGCCGGGCCAGCTCGATGAGGTCGCGGGGCTCATCATGCCGGGCGGAGAGAGCACGACCCTCCTCAAGCTGATGGACGCGTGGGACTTCTTCCCCGCGCTGGAGAAGTTCCACGCGGGGGGCGCCCCCATCTTCGGCACCTGCGCGGGGCTCATCCTCCTCGCGCGCGACGTGGAGAGCCCGAAGCAACGCTCGCTGGGTTTCATCGACATCACGGCGGAGCGCAATGCGTACGGCCGCCAGAAGGAGTCCTTCGAGACCGAGGTCATGGCCGATCTCGGCCAAGGGCCCGCGCCCATCAAGGCGGTGCTGATCCGGGCTCCCCGGATCCGGCGGATGGGTCCCGGCGTCACCTCGCTCGTCGAGCATCGCGGTGAATGCCTCATGGCCCGGCAGGGCTCGGTGCTCGTCGCCTCCTTCCATCCCGAGCTCACGGACGACCCGGCCGTCCACCGCTACTTTCTCGAGATGGTGGGCTCGAGCGGCGCCTGAGGCCTTGTCAGCCAACCCCCGGTTCACGCATGCCTTTCCTGAATTTCTCGTTCCCGCGTCCGGATTTCCGCCGGCGGTTCACCGCGCCCGCGCTTGACAAGGCCCCGGTTCCCCGGCGCATACTCTGGTCCGACCAGTCGACCAGCAGCACCAGACGTGGCCCGTCCGCACAGGAGGCAAGCATGGCGCATTTCACGTGCGAGGTCGTCTACCGCGGCATCTTCCAGAAGAACCTGGCCGCCCGGATCTGTCGCGGTATCGTGCTCTCCGCCCGCAAGGCCGGCCGGTGGGGGATCGCGTTCGGGCGCTACGGAGACAGTCCCCAGCGCAACGGCATCCCCGCGAAGGACTTTGCCATCGTGGCGGACAGCCAGGAAGAGCTCGAGCAGAACATGGCGCGGTACGAGCCCAAGGAAGTGGACATCACCATCTGCGTGGACGACACCCTCTCCAAGGGCGTGGAGTCCTGGGCCTGGTACGGACTGCAGCCCATCAACCGGCTCACCCTG
>JBKPDT010000444.1:0-23675 GCA_046728035.1 Candidatus Methylomirabilota bacterium
CCACGATCAGCGGCTGACCGACGCGCAGCAGAAGGCCTTCAGCGAGCGCTGGGGGCCCCTCGAGAACACCATCGTGTCGCCGGGCCAGGAGGCCCGCTACGACCCCAAGCTGGTCGACCTGTCCAATACCGACCCCGATCATGGCGGCCTCATGGACTGGAGCGACCGTCGGATGGTCTATCATTCCGGCAATCAGCTCTGGCACACCGACAGCTCCTTCAAGCCGGTACCCGCGCATTCCTCCGCGCTGTCCGGGCGCGAGGTGCCGCCGGAGGGCGGAGAGACGGAGTTCGCCAGCATGCGCCATGCCTACGCGGAGCTTCCCGCCGACGTCAAGGCGCGGCTCGAGGGCAAGGTCGCGGTGCACAGCATCATCTACTCGCGCAATCTCATCGCCAAGGACCTCTTCGACCCCGCGCAGGCCGCCGCGCTGCCCGCGGTGCGCCACGCGCTGGTGCGCACCAATCCCGTCAACGGGCGGGCGACCTTCTACATCGGGTCGCACGCCTGGTTCATCGAGGGCCTGCCGTACACCGAGAGCCGGCGCCTCCTCGACGAGCTGCTCGCGCTGACCACCGCGCCGGAGCGCGTGTACCGTCACGTGTGGAAGCAGTGGGACCTCGTGATGTGGGACAACCGCTGCGTCCTGCACCGCGGCCGGCCATGGGACTCCGCCCGCTACCCGCGCATCATGCGGCGCACCACGGTGGCGGGCGAGGGCCCCACCGCCAATCCTCCCCTCGCCGACCCCGCGAGCCTTCCCGCCCTCGAGCAGGCCTAGACGCGGGTGGGGCCGAAGCGCGCGATCGAGAACGGGCTCAGGTCCGTGCCGACGCTCTTGCCGAGCATCTGATCGGCCACGACCTTCCCGCTCAGGGGGCCCAGGGTCAGGCCGCTGGGCCCATGCCCCGTGTTGAGGAACACGCCGCGGATGCCCGGCACCGCGCCCAGCACCGGAAGCGTGTCCGACGTGAGGGGGCGAAGCCCGACGCGGATCTCGCGCACCTCGGCCCGCGCCAGCCCCGGGGCCACCCGCAGCGCCTCGTCCAGCACCTCGCGCACGCCGATCGCGGTGGTGCGCGGTGCGAAGCCGGAGCCCGTCTCCCGGGTCGCCCCCGCCACTACGCGACTGTCCGGCCAGGCCACCAGGTAGTGCTGGTGAAAGGCGTTGACCATGGGCCAGCGGGTCGTGTCGGTCGCGTGAAGGCCGAGATGGATGATCTGGCCACGCTGCGGCGCCACCGGAATGGCCACTCCGAGCTGCTTCCCGAACGCGTCCGACCACGCCCCTCCGGCAATGGCCACCACCTCGGCGCCCACGGCCTCGCCGCCGACCATCAGTGACTTCACCCTGCCGCCCTCCAGCACGAGCGCATCGACGCTCGCCTCGCGGATGACGAGGCCGCGGGCCTCGGCGGCGGCGCGGAGCGCGCGGTTCAGGAGCCGGCCGTCGACCCGCGCCGCGTCCCGCGAGTAGATGGCGCCTCGTACGGGGGCGAGCGCCGGAAACAGGTCGCGGGCCTCCGCCGCGGACACCTCGCGAAGGGTCTCGGCCTTCGGCATGCCCCGACGACGCTGACGCTCGAAGATGATGCGCCGGGCGTGCTCGAACGGCTCAATCTCGTCGTCCGACACGGCGACGACCAGCTTCCCGCACCGCGCGTACCCGGTGTCGCCTCCCTGCTCTCCCCGGAGCCGATCCACGAGCAGCGGGTAGTACTCGACCGCCTCCATGGCCAGCAGATACCAGGCTTCTGGATCGCGACTGTTCGTTTCCGGCGAGAGGATACCGGCCCCGGCATCCGTGGCGCGCCCGATGTCCGCACGGTCCACCAGCAGCGTGCGCGCCCCCGCGCTCACGAGGTGATAGGCGGTGGCCATGCCCAGCAGGCCACCGCCCACGACGGCGGCGTCGAAGCCGTTGCGTCCCGTCATGGCGGGAGCGTAGGGCGAGGGGCGCCCGCCGTCAAGCGCACCTCAGCGGCGTTCGCGCGTGTCGTCGGGCGAGCGCCGCGCCCCGTCGCGCCGCGCCTCTTCCTCGCTCGCGTAGCAGCGCGCCGGGCTCGCCTCCTCGTAGAAGCGTCCGCCGGGCAGGTGGAAGAGCAGACCGGACTCCTCCGAAAGATATCCCTTGATGGGGTGGCTCGGGGGACACGCCCAAGGCGTCGGGGGCGGCACGCCCGGTCGCTCGGCGGCATGCGCGAGGCCGGCGAGGGCGACCGCCGTGAGGAGCGCCCGTCTCAATCCCCTGCCCTTCCGGCCGGTCACGAGTTATAGTCCCCGCATGAGGAGTGGTCGCCTCGCAGTGCCAGACTAGCCTCGACGCCGAGGAGAATCCATGAACTACGCCCGCATCTCCGCCGACTGCCACCTGGATCTGCCCTGGATGCCGCCCGACCTCTTCACGTCCAATGCCTCCGCGGGGCTCAAGGAGCGGATGCCCTTCACCAAGGAGGGGCCGGACGGGCCCTTCTGGACCTGCCGGAACGGCCAGTCGTTCGGACTGGTGAATGGAGTGGGACCGGCCGGCCAGAAGTACGTGCCCGGCCAGCACCACCGCGTGGACGTGATGGCGAAGACCGGTCTCTACGACGACGGCAAGAAGGGGATCCGGCGGGTGTCCGAGCCGCATCTGCGCATCAAGGACATGGACCGCGACGGCGTGGACGCCGAGGTCATGTACGGCATCCTCGGGGCGGCCACGCGGCTCAACGACCACGAAGCGGCCACCGAGATGTTCCGCATCTACAACGACTGGCTGGTGGACTTCTGCCGTCACTACCCGGATCGCGAGATCGGCCTGGCTTGCCTGCCGTACGGCGACATCGAGGCCGCCGTGAAGGAGATTCACCGCGTGGCGAAGATGGGGCTGCGCGGCCTCGAGCTATCCTGCTCGTGGGACATGGAGCCCATGTGGCATCCGGTGTGGGAGCCCATCTGGAAGGCGGTGAACGACGTCAACCTGCCGCTGCACTTCCACACCTTCCCCACGCTGCCGCCCGGACAGCTCGACAAGCAGACCGGGCTCACCCGGCGCGCCGCCTTCTTCACGGTGGTGTCGGGATTCCAGATGAACCTCGTCAATATCCTGGCCGCCGTCATCGGCGCCGCCGTCCTCGAGCGGTACCCGAACGTGCGCATCGCCTTCGGCGAGAGCGGCATCGGCTGGCTCCCCTACGCGCTCGACCGCATGGACTTCGAGTGGGAGGACCGCTTCCACGACCTCGGCCTCAAGATGAAGCCCAGCGACTACTGGCGGCGGCAGTGCAAGGCGACCTTCCAGTTCGACCGCATCGGCACCAAGCTGATCGAGGACATCGGGGTGGAGACCCTCATGTGGGGCTCGGACTATCCGCACGGCGACGGGGTGTGGCCGGAGTCCACGCGCTACATCGACGAGCAGTTCGGCCACCTTCCGCCGGACGTGACGCGAAAGATCGTCTGCGAGAACGCGGGGCGCTTCTACGGCCTGATCAAGTAACGATCAGACCCGGAGCCGGACTCCGGCCCGGAAGAGCGCCCACATGATCCCCCACCAGACGAGCAGATAGACGCAGGCGTAGGCGAGGGAGGCATTCACGGGCGAGGCCCAGGGCGCGAAGAGGTGAGTGTAGAGCCAGGCGTGGAGGAGCCGAGGTGGCGACCCCACCCGGATCAGCACCAGCAGCTTCGCGACGAGCGTCGAGAGGAAGAAGAGCGCGAGCGCGTTCACCCCGAAGACGACGAAGGGCTTGGTCCACCCGGTGCGTCCCCGGACCTCGATCAGCCAGTAGCAGACGGCCAGCGCGACGAGGGCCCAGCCCGCCGTGAAGACCGCGTAGGAGCTCGTCCAGAGCGATTTGTTGATCGGGAACACCAGCCCCCAGATCCATCCCACCGTGAGGCCCGTGACGCCCGCCCACGCGAGGCCCCGCACCAGCACCTCCGGCGCCCTCCCGCTCCGGAGCCACTGGCCGGCGAGCACGCCGAAGAGGGTGGTCGCCACGGCGGGCACCGTGCTGAGGATCCCTTCCGGGTCGTACACCTTGGCGGCCCGCCAGAGATGCGCCGGGCCCAGGATGGCGCGATCGAGATAGGCGGCGAGGTTCCACTCCTTCCCGAGATCGCCGGCGTCATGGCCGGGCACCGCCACCAGCGTCATCACGGCCCAGTAACCGAGCAGGAGCGCGGCCGTCCAGATCGCCTGGCCGCGCCACCCCGTCGCCAGGTAGATGAGGCCGGCCACGAGGTAGCAGACGGCAATCCGCTGCAGCACCCCGGGAATGCGCAGCGTGTCCCACTGGAACCAGGGGACGCCGTTGAGAACGATGCCGAGCGCGAAGATCACCAGAGCGCGCCGGAGCACGCGTGGGAGCGTGCGGTCAGGGCCGGCGGCGTCGGCGCGGGACGCCAGCGAGAACGGGATGGCCACGCCCACAATGAAGAGGAAGAAGGGGAAGACCAGATCGGTAGGCGTCCAGCCATGCCAATCGGCATGGCGCAACGGCGCGTAGAGGGCGCTCCAGGTGCCGGGATTGTTCACGAGCACCATGGCCGCCACGGTGATCCCCCGAAAGACGTCGAGGGACAGCAGCCGGGCCGTCTGCGGCGCCACCTTCCTACCCTAACTCAGCGGCACCCGCCCGCCCCCATCTCGCGTGGCTAGCCCATCCCGAGTACGATCTTGCCGAACTGCCCGGCCTCCTCCATGCGCCGATGCGCGACCGCCGCCTCGGCGAGCGGGAAGACCCGGTCGACGACCGGGCGGAGCCCGCCCGCGTCGTAGAGCTGGAGCATGGCCTCGAACTCACGCGGGCTCCCCATGGTCGTGCCGAGCACGGTGATCTGCTTCCAGAACACCGAGCGCGGGGCGAACTCCTTCACGGGGCCGGAGGTCGCGCCGTAGGTCGCGATCCGGCCGCCGGGCTTCAGAATGTCGACGGCGCGGGCGAAGGTCTCGCCGCCCACGCTGTCGATGACCACGTCGGGCCCCTGCCCGCCCGTGAGCGCCACGATCTCGCGCGACCAATCCTGGGTGCGGTAGTTGGCGCCGCCCGCCGCGCCCAGCTCGCGCGCGCGGGCGAGCTTGGCGTCGCTGCCCGACGTCACGAGGACCCGTGCCTTGAGGTGCGCCGCGATCTGCAAGGCGAAGGTGGACACCCCGCCGCCGATCCCCGTCACCAGCACCGTCTCGCCCGCGCGCACTCGCGCGCGGCTCACCACGGCGCGATAGGCGGTGAGCGCGGCGAGCGGGATGGCCGCGGCCTCCTCGAAGGTGAGCCGCGCGGGCTTGGCGTGGACGTTCCGCGCAGGGATGCGGATGCCTTCGGCATACGTCCCATCGTCGGGCAGCCCGAGGATGCGGAACCTCGGCCCCGGCTTCTCGTCGTCGTCACCCCAGTCGAGGCTCGGATTGATCACGACCGCGCGCCCGGCGAGCGCGGGGTCCACCCCGCTGCCCACCGTGATCACCTCGCCGGCGCCGTCCGAGCCGAGGATGACCGGCCTCGAGAAGCCGCCCGCGTAGGCCCCGGTGCCGCTGCGGATCCAGACATCACGATGGTTCAACGCGGCGGCGCGGAGGCGCACGAGAACCTCGCCGGCGCCGGGCGAAGGATCGGGAACCTCCTCGAGCTTCAGGCGGTCGGCGGCACCGGGCGCTCGCAGGATGATGGCACGCATGGATCGGCCTCCTCGATGGGCTCGCTCAGATGATGGATCGCCCCGCGTCCACCATGAGGGTGGCCCCGGTAACGTAGGACGACTCGTCCGAGGACAGGAAGAGGATGGGATAGGCCATCTCCCGCGGCTCCGCCCAGCGTCCGAGAAGATTGTCCCCGGCCCTCTGCGTTCGCATCTCGGCCTCGCTGATCCCCTGAGCCGCCGCGCGGCGGACGTGGTAGGGGGTGATGGTGCCGCCGGGGCACACCGCGTTGACGCGAATGCCGTGGCGCGCTTCTTCGACGGCAAGGGCACGCGTGAGGCCGAGCACCGCCGCCTTGGTCGTGTCGTACTGCCCCATGCCGGTCCTGCCCATGATGCCGTACACCGACGACACGTTCACGATGGTGCCGCGCCCGGCCGCGCGGAGGCGCGGCAGGGCCGCCTTGCAGCAGTACGCGGTGGCGAGCACGTTGACGCCGATGATGCGCTCCCACTCGGCCGCCGCCGCCTCGGCGAGGGGGGCGTAGACGCGCACGCCCGCCACGTTCACGAGGGCATGGAGCGCGCCGAAGCGCAGGACGGCGGCCTCCACCACGGGCGCGACCTCGGCCTCGCGGGCGAGATCCGCGGCGAACGAGGCCACCTTCGCGCCGGCCACGTCGCGCGCGATGCCCGCGGCAGCCGACTCCGCCGCGGCCCCGTCGGCATCGACGAGCGCCACCGCCGCGCCCTCCTCGGCGAAGAGCCGGCCGGTGGCTTCCCCGATCCCACCCCCGCCGCCGGTGACGAGGGCCACCCGCCCCGCCATCCGTCCCGGCATGGGTCCGCACTCAGGCGATGAGCGGACGGCCCGGCCGCACCACCATCCGGGACATGGCCCCTTCGACCCAGGAGGCGCCGGCGGGAAGCACCACCGACGTCGAGCGGACGAGGTAGGCCTCGGGGTCGGCGCCCGGCGGCGGCGTCCCACGGTCGCGGAGGGCGCGCGCCGCCGTCATCAGGCGCTTGCGCACCTGGATGATGGCACTGTCGCTGCTCCCGAGCCGCTCCCGGCCGCGGTCTACGATGGGCCCCTGGCTTTCCTGGATGGCCTGGTCCTGCACGCCGAATCCCGGGATCCCGCAGTACATCCGGGTTCGATGCGCCTCCCAGTCCATGTGGTAGTCGTTGTCGCGGTTGGCGGCGGTGCGGATGTCGCCATAGGGCTCGGGCGTCGCCGGCGCGTACTCGCAGACATGCGCGCCCTGGCCCGAGGCGTGAACGGCGATCTCCTCCGGAGTGAGCGGGCGCTCGGTATGCCAGGTCACCATCCAGTTGACGACGTGAGTGTCGTCCATGGGCACCCAGATATGGGACTGCACGATGGGCTCGTCGATGTCGGCCGGCGGCATCGTGTGAAACGGCAGGAGGAACTGGGTGATGCGCCAGTACCAGCCCCGGGGGTGCGCGCGACGCGCCCCGATGAGGACGCCGTAGTCGGTGTCGACCACCTCGAAGCGCGGCGCCCGGTCGCCGGTCTCGACGGCGGCACCCACGCCGAAGCTCGCCCGGTCCATGGCGCGGGTGATCTCGCTGTCGTCGTGGCGGATGGGGGAGTGGAGGAAGGAGATGTGGCTCGAGTCGATCCCGCCTTCCAGGGCCTGAAACCAGTTGCAGTCCTGGACCCGCTTGGAGACGAAGACGTGGCTCTCCGGCAGCAGCGTCCACTCCAGCTCGGGCAGCGGGGGCGCCGTCTCCGCCGGCCCCATGTAGGCCCAGATCACCCCGCCTTTGTCGAGGCAGGGGTAGGCCGCGTGGCAGACCTTGGTGGCGAAGGCCGACTCCGGCGGCTCGCTCGGCATGTCCACGCACTGGCCGTCGAGGCCGAATTTCCAGCCGTGATATGGGCAGCGCATGCCGCCCGGCTCGTTCCGACCGAAGTAGAGCGAGGCACCCCGGTGCGGGCAGAACTCGCCGATCAGCCCCGGGCTCCCGTCGGGCGTGCGGTGGACGATGAGGCGCTCCCCGAAGAGGGCCACCCGCTTCACGCGTCCCCCCGGTTCGACCTCGTCCGACCGGACGACGGGAGTCCAGTAGCGGCGGAGCAACGCGCCCATGGTGGTGCCCGGCCCCGTCCGTGTCAGCAGCTCGTTGTCCTCCCGGCTCAGCATCGGGGCCACCTCCCGGGCCAAGGGTAGCACGCGCCATGCAGTTTCGGACACGGGCGCGCCGGAGTCCTGTATACTACGCACCCGTGCATCGTTCACCTTCGAAGCCGTTTCGCTGCGACGTCGTTTCCGAAGACGTGACGGTGTCGCTCCGCCGCCGGCGGTCGCTTCTCGGCAAGGGTGACCTCTACGTCCAGTGCAGCGAGGTGGACTGCCAGTACGTGGACACCAACGAGCCGCCCTGCCCGCTGACCCTGGATCTCTTCGCCGCCGAGATCGCCGAGCGGGAGCGCGAGCGCCGGGAGTAGGCGGGCGCCGGCCCGGCGCTAGTCGAGCGCGGCCGCCCCCGCCGCCGCGGCGGCCTCCCATGGCAGGCGCGGGATCTGGGTCGCCAGCTTGCCTCCGCTCACGTCCACCATGGCGCCGGTGATGTAGCCGGCGAGGTCCGAGGCCAGGAAGCAGACGAGGCTCGCGACCTCCCGGGCGTTCCCCCACCGGCGGATGGTCAGGGTGTCGAGGAGCCGGCGTTGCCGCTCGGCCGGCGCCTCCGCGAAATGGTTCATCTCGGTGGGGATCATTCCGGGCGCGTAGCAGTTCACCGTGATGTTCCAGGGGCCGAGCTCGCCGGCGAGGACCCGCGTGAAGTAGTGCACGCCGGCCTTGGACGCGGCATAGGCGGCGCCTCCGGCGATGGGCACGATGGCGGCGAACGACGCCGCATTGATGATGCGGCCCACGCGCTGTTTCTTCATGACGGGGATCACCGCCCGACACGTGAGAAAGGTGCCCTTGCAGTTGACGTCCTGATTGAGGTCCCACACCTCCTCGGTCAGCTCCTCCACCGGGCCGCCCGGCGCCACCCCGGCATTGTTGACGAGGATGTCGAGCCGGCCGTGCTCGGCCACCACCGCCGCCACGACCTCGCCGATCCGCGCGGCGTCGCGCACGTCGCACGCATGCGGCCGACCGCGCCAGCGCCGCGCCGCCCAGTCCGACGCCACCGCGTCGAGCGACGCCTGGCGCACGTCCGTGACGTGGGTGATGACCCCTTCCGCGGCCAGAGTGCCCGCGATCTCGCGGCCGATGCCGCGGCCGGCGCCGGTGACGAGGGCGACCTTGCCCTGAAGATCGATGTGCACGGTGAGTCCTCCTGGGCGCCGGAACGGCGCGGCACGAGGATACGCGAAGCCGGACGGCGGTGCTACAATCGCCGCCGCCATGGCGCCGACGCTGCTGGTCCTTCCGCCTCCGACGCCCACCACGCGCGAGTGGGCCGCGCGTCTGGCCGCCGCCCTACCCGCGCTGCGTGTGATCGTCGCCGAGGACGAGGCCGCCGCTGCCGGCGCCATCGGCGAGGCCGAGGCGGCGTTCGGCACCCTGTCGCCCGCTGTCCTGCGCCAGGCCGCGCGGCTGCGATGGCTTCAGGCGCCGCAAGCCGCGCCCCCCGCCGGCTACTACTACCCGGACCTCGTGGCGCATCCGGTGGTCGTCACGAACTTCCGGGAGATCTACAACGACCACATCGCCGCGCACATCATGGCCTTCATCCTGGCCTTCGCGCGCGGCCTCCAGCACTACCTGCCGCAGCAGCAGCGTCGCGAGTGGCGACCGCTCCCTCTCGACACCGGCGTGGTCCACCTGCCCGAGGCCACCGCCCTCATCGTAGGCGTGGGCGGCATCGGGGCGGAGACGGCGCGGCTGGCCGCAGAGTTCGGGATGAACGTGATGGGAGTCGACGCCCGCCGGCGCGAGGCGCCGCCCGGGCTGCGCAAGCTCGACGGCCCGGAGGCGCTCGACTCGCTTCTACCGCTGGCCGACTTCGTGATCCTCACGGTGCCGCACACTCCCGACACCGAGGGCTTCATGCATCGTGGGCGCTTCCAGCGGATGAAGCGCAGCGCCTTCTTCATCAATATCGGGCGAGGCATGACGACCCGCCTCGACGATCTGGTCGCCGCCCTGCGCGCGGGCGAGATCGCGGGGGCGGGGCTGGATGTCTTCGAGGAGGAGCCCCTGCCCGCCGGGCATCCCCTCTGGACCCTGCCCGGCGTCCTCATCACGCCGCACACCGCCGGCTACGGGCCTTATCTCGACGACCGGCGGTTCGAGATCCTCCTCGACAACAGCCGGCGCTTCCTCGAGGGCCAGCCCCTGCGCAACGTGGTGGACAAGGCGCGCTGGTTCTAGGGCGCGCCGTTACGGGCTGCGGGCGATTCCACGATGGAGGCGGGGCCGTTGTGGCCGGGCTTGACCATGAGCCGACGCGCGTGGAAGGAACCCAGCGTCGTCCGATGCCCGACGCTGAACACCATCGCCTCCGGGAGCCGCTTGCGCAACAGCTGATAGAGGCGCGCCTCGTTCTCCTCGTCCAGCGCCGAGGTCGCCTCGTCGAGAAAGAGCCAGTCGGGCTTCTGGACGAGGGCCCGCGCGAAGGCGATGCGCTGCTGCTCGCCGGGGGAGAGCTGCAGCGCCCAGTGGGCGACCTCGTCGAGCCGCCCGGCGAGCTCCGTGAGTCCCACCGCCTCGAGCGCCTCGCGCAACACCTCGTCGTCCACACCGTCGGCGGGCATCGGATAGCTCACCACCTCTCGGAGCGCGCCGATCGGCAGGTACGGCCGCTGCGGGAGAAACAGAACTCGGGCATCGTGCGGCAGGTGGATCTCGCCACGTCCGAACGGCCAGATCCCGGCGATGGCACGGACGAGCGTGCTCTTGCCCGTGCCCGACGCGCCGCCCAAGAGCACGGTCTCTCCTTGCCGGAGCGTGAGGTTCACGTTCGCCATGAGCGGCTGGCCATCAGGCAGATAGAGATCGACCCCCTCCACGGTCAGGTGCGTGGGGTGCCCCTCGGCGCGCCGGACGCCGCCATCGCTCGCCTGCCGGCGCACGTGCTCGAGCGCGCGCTCGAAGTCGGCGAGCCGCTCGACCACGGCACACCACGCCGCGATCTCCTTGTACGACTGGACGAAGAAGCTCAGCGCATCCTGGACCTGCTGGAAGGCCTGGCTCGTCTGCATCAGGCCGCCGAGCCCGAGCTCGCCCCGGAAGTAGCGGGGCGCCGCGACGATCGACGGGACGATCCACGCTCCCAGCCCGTAGCCGGACGTGAAGTAGCTCATCCGCTTCTGCCGGCGCATGATGCCCCACCAGTTGCCCACGACGTCCTCGAAGCGTTGGCGAAAGCCACGGAACTCGTCCGTCTCGCCGCGGTACAGGGCCACCCCCTCGGTATTCTCGCGGAAGCGAACGAGGCTGAACCGGAAGTCGGCTTCGTAACGCTGCCGATCGAAGTTCAGCCGGACGAGCGGGCGGCCGAGCCAGTCGGTCAGCCAGGTGCCGACGACCGCGTACAGGACGGCCACCCAGACCATGTAGCCGGGGACGGTGACGGAGAACCCGCCCACCGGGACGGTGAACGTTCCGGACAGCCCCCAGAGGATCGCCACGAACGTGACGAGCGTGACGATCGCGCGCAGGCCCCCGGTGAAAAGGCCGAGCGTGTGGGACGCGAGGAGGTGCACATCTTCCGCGATGCGCTGGTCCGGGTTATCCGTCTCACGCGCCATGAGCTGCATCCGATAGTAGGCGCCATCGGCCAGCCAGGCGCGCAGGTACCGGTCGGTCAGCCACCGCCGCCAGCGGATCTCGAGCATCTGGTTGAGATAGACTTGGTAGACGGCAAGCAGGATGAAGATGCAGATCAGCCACGTGACGCGGAACAGCTGGCCCCGAAAGGCCACGAGGTTCTTGTCCTGGAGGGCGTTGTAGAAGGCGGCGTTCCACTGATTCAGCAGCACCGTGAGGTAGACCATGCCGAGCGTGAGGAGCACGACGGCGAGCAGGAGCCCCCGGGCCGCCCACCGGTCGTCCGAGAACCAGTACGGGCGGATCATCGTCCATGCGCTGGGAAGTGTTCGGCGTAGGCTGATCCTCACGGGGCCTGGGGAGGGCTCGGCGGGCTTCCGGAGCCGGCGGTCTCTTCCCCGGTCGCTAGCCACGAGCAGCCACCCGAGACTCGGTGCCTTGCGCACCCGACCCCAGACGATCGAGCGGGACGCGAGCGCGTCGCGTCAGACAGATCGGGGGATCGTAAAAGGGAATCGCTTGAAACGCCCCGTGGCAAGATCCATAGTGAGATCTCACATAGTGATTCTACAGGCCACCGAGGAGCGGATGGGAGACAACCGCTGAGCCGGTCCACACCCAGGCCACCCATGAGCACCTCGAATACCTATGGTTATGACCCATCGGGGCCGCAAGGCCGGTCCAAGGGTCCCCCGACCGCCCATGCCCCGGCCATGGAGATCTAGCGATGCGCAAACTACTGCTCGTGCTCCTCGGAGGCGCACGGCGGGGAGTCCCGCACGTGCTGGGCTCGGGGCTGCCTCTCATGGGCCTCGCGCTGGTGGTCGTAGGCTGCGCGAGCCCTTCGCTGATGCCCGACGCGCAGGCGGTGGCCATCAGAGACCGCGACCGAGCCCTCGCGTCCCACGCCAAGGCCATTCACGCCGCCATCGGCCAGGCCGGGACCCTGGGGGCCCTCGCATTTCTCGATACGAGGGACGGCCGCTTGGTCGTGCTGCCCGGCGACAGTCCCGCGGATGCCTGGGCGCGACATGCCACGTCGCCGGAGGCCGGGACGGAGGGCGTATCGCCGCCCCCGGTGCTCAGCTTCGTGCATCGGGCGGACGTCCCGAAGGCCCCCGAGGCGATCACCCTGAGCGCGCTGCAACTGCAGCAGGCCCAGCGGACGTCCGTGGCCGCGGCGGAGACCGAGCTCCGCGACTCGTACCAGCGCATCGAGGAGCGACTGGGTGTCGTACAGCAAGACCTCGCCGCGTCGATCGCGACGTCGAAGGGCGAGGCGGACGCGTCACTCGCCGCGGCGCGCGCCGACCTGCAGCGGGCCCTGACCGCGCTCTCCGAGGATCTGGTGTCGGTACGCAAGTTCGTGGTGCAGACGGCCCAGCTCGGCTGGCTCACCCACGAGCTGAGCGTGGAGACCGCGAGCGGCATGCGGAAGGTCACGACGGTCAGCCAGGAGATGGCCGCGAGCTCGGCGAAGCTGGAGGAGACCGTGCGTCAGCTTTCGGCGACCCTGGCCGCGCAGCTCAAGGAGCTGGCGTCCCGGCTCGACAACATTCAAGGAAAGGTCAGCAGTCTCAAGTGATGTCACTCCGCGCCCTGGCGGTCTGCCTTTTCCTCTCGTCGATCGCGGTCCCCGACGGGTTCGCCGGAGACTGGGAGAGCCTCCGCGAGACCTACGACAACGCGCTGAAGGCCCAGGCCAGGCGCATCGCCGAGATCGAGGCCCGGGAGCGCGGGACTCCGGCCGAGAAGCGCGCGGAGAAGATCACGCGGGATCGGGTCGCCAGCATGGAGGGTTCCCCGAGGGGCGCCCGGGCCAGGACCCTGATCGACACCGCCCAGAAGGCGTCCGGCAACGCGCGAGCGTTGGCCGACCTCACCAGAGAGCAGGGTGAATATCTCGATGCCGCCGCGAGCGAGTGGCGAGCGGACGGTGCGGAGCGACGGAAGCTCCGCGAGTCACTGGGGACCCTGCAGAAGAACCTCGATCGGGTCAATACGAGCCTGGCGAGAACCATCGAGATTGCCGGAACGACGGGCACGTGGCTGCCCCAGTCCGGCGTGCTCGAAAAGGTCGCCCGGATGGAGGCGGAGGCGAAGGCGCGCGCGAACTGGCAGCGCGAGCAGGCCACGCGAGATCGGGAGCGGCAGCAGCGCGAGCGTGAAGCCGCTGAGCGCGAGCGGGGCGTGCGGTGAGGACTTAGAGGTCGAGCTGGCCGCCGACGACCCGCGCGTAGTAGCCCTGCTCGGCGAGGAGGTCTTCGGGGGCGCCCATCTCGGTCAGGCGGCCGTTGTCCACGACCAGAATCTTGTCGACCCGTCGGATCGTGGTGAGCCGATGGGCGACCATCAACGTCGTGCGCCCGCGCATCAGCTCGAACAGGCTGGCCACCACCTGGGCTTCGCTCTCCACGTCGAGCGCGCTCGTCGGCTCGTCCATGAGCAGGATCGGCGCGTCCTTCAGGAACGCCCGGGCCAGGTTGATCCGCTGCTTCTCCCCGACACTCAAGTGCGCGCCCCCGTCCCCGATGACCGTCCGATAGTGCTGGGGCAGCCTCTCGATGAGCTCGTCGGCACGGGCAAGGTGCGCGGCGCGCTCGATCTCCTCCATCGTCGCTTCGGGCTTCCCGTATGAGATGTTCTCGGCCACCGTGGTGGGCAGGATAATCGGCTCCTGCAGGACCAGGCCGACCTGCGCCCGCAGGTCCTCCAGGCGAAGGTCGCGAAGGTCCACGCCCTCGAGCAGCACCGCGCCGCTGGTAGGGTCGAAGAACCGCGGCAGCAGGTTCAACAGCGTCGTCTTGCCGGCGCCGCTCGGGCCGATGATCGCCGCGGAGGTGCCCGCCAGGAGCTTGAAGCTGATGTGGCGCAGCACCGCCCGCGAGCTATCGTACGCGAAGGAGACGTCGTCGTAGGTGACGTTCCCATAGACCGGGAGCGGCGGGCGCGTGGCCCCGCCGGGGGTGGCTTCGGCGGCGGCGAACATGTTGTCGGCCGAGGTGGGGAGTCCCCCGAGTCCGTCGAGCTCCCGTCCCTGGCAAACCCGGCGCGCCTCCGAGCGGTCCTTCACCTCCTCGGGCGTGTCCAGGATCTCGAACACCCGCCGCGTGCTCGCGCGCGCGCTCGACAAGGTGGCGCCGACCTGCGAGAGCTGATGGAGCGGCTCGAAGAGCTGGGCGACGTAGGCGAGAAACACCAGCAGCTCCCCCACCGTCAAGTTCCCGGACAGCACCTGCTGAGCGCCCACCCAGGTCACCCCGAGCGTGCATGCGCTCAGGATCACCGAGATCGAGCCCCAGTAGAAGACCTCGAGCCCCTGCTGCGCCATCTTGTGCTGCCGGGCCTCCTCGGTGTGCGCCGTGAAGCGCTGCTGCTCGTGGTGCTCGCGCGCATGGCTCTGAATCAGGGGCAGAGCGGTGATTCCCTGGTGGATGAGGGCGTAGACCTTGCCCTCCGCCTGCTGGGCGGCGGTGCCCCGCACCCGCATCGCCCGCCCGAAGATCTTGATCGACAGCAGCAGGATCGGCACCGCGACCAGGGCCACCGCGGTGAGGCTCAGGTTCAGCTTGGCCATCGCCACCGCCATGAAGAGGAGCGTGCCGGTGGCGCTGACGAAGATCAGCAACCCGTGCAGGAACAGGGTCTGGAACGCGCACGTATCCGTCCCCGCCCGGAAGATGATGTCCCCCGCCTCGGTGCCGTGGTGATAGCGCAGCGAGAGGCGCTGGAGCCAGCTGAAGACGTCGTCGCGCACGCGCCGCAGGCCGCGGAGCCCCACGCCGATCGAGAAGTACACGTGTCCGGCACATGCGGCGGCGTGGATCAGGTGGAGCCCCAGCGCCGCCCCGACGAGGGCGGTGATCTGGGCGGCCGGCCCCCAGCCCTGCAGCGTCTCGGGCAGCCACCCGGGGTACGGCTTGCTGCCGAGCACGCTGTCGACGAGCAGCGCGAGCGGCCATGGCTTGAGCAGGTTGAGCCCGATGCTGAGGAGCAGCAGCCCCAGGGTCAGGGCGATCCGGCCCGCGTCGGGCCGGAAGTATCCTAGCGCTCGGAGTAGCTGGCGGAAACGCCCGAGGGCGGAGCTGACGTCGCGCGACCACCCGGCAGTGTCCATATCGACAAGGCCGCGAAACTGCAACCGACGTGCCACGCGCCACAGATAGAATCGGACCACCGACGAGGCCTTGAAACTTGCCGACTTCTCCCGGGCGGGGTCACCCGTCGCCCCGGCAGCACCGGGTCGCCGAGTAATTCCTACACGGGCGACTGTGTAGAGCCGCTGCGGAATGCCCGGTCATCTGGCGCGCAAACGAGCAGGGCTCATTCGGCATGAATAGGTGCCGGCGTGGGCTCCTCGCCACGCGCGGCCCGCCCGGGCGCGTCGAGGCGGACCCGCCGGAGTAGCGGGAGGAGGATCAGGGTCGCGCAGAACAGCAGGAAAAGCAGCCAGAAGTCATCCGCGAAGGCCAGCAGCTCGGCCTGGCGCGTGACTTCCTTGTAGAGCGTGCCCAGCGCCTGACGCTCCGCCGTGAAGGAATCCGCGCCCCTCGCCGAGAAGTGCCTCACCCACGTGCGGAGCCGCTCGGCCGTCTCCGGGTCCCAGACGTTGACGTGGCCGACCAGGGTGGACTGGTGCTCCTGGCTGCGGCGCGCGAGGACCGCGGTCATGACGGACACGCCGATGGCGCCGCCCAGATTCCGCACCACGTTGAGGGCCGCGGTGGCATTGCCCATCTTCTCGCGCGCGATGGTGGCGAGCCCGATCGTGTTCAGGGGCACGAAGATGAAGCCGACGCCCGCCCCCTGCACGAAGCGCGGCCAGGCGAGCGACCAGTAGTCCATGCCGAGGGTGACCTCGGACATGACGTATACCGCGTACGCGTTGAGGATGCAGCCGAGCGCGAGCAGCCACCGCTGGTCCATTCTCGTGATCAAGCGGCCGGCGATGAGGAGGGACAGGAGGTTACCCACCCCGCCGGGGGCGAGCACGAGCCCTGAGGTCCAGGCGTCGTAGCCGAGCACGCGCTGCGTGAAGAGCGCCAGGAGCACCATGCTGGAGAAGAACCCCATCATGACCACGAGCATGATGAGGCTCGAGGCGGCGAAGTTGCGGTCGGCGTAGACACTCAGGTCGAGAATGGGCTCGTCCACCGTCAGCTCGCGGATGAGGAAGCCGACGAGCGCTCCCGCGGCGAGGAGCGCGAGGGCGACGATGGCGGAGGACTCGAACCACTCGTTGCGCTCGCCCTGGTCAAGAAAGAGCTGGAGGGAGAGGAAGCCCACCGCCATCAGGATGAGCCCGAGCATGTCCACGCGCCCGGGCCGGCGCAGGTAGGGCGGATCGAAGAGCACCGCGCTTGCGGCGAGGAGCCCCACGAGGCCGATGGGCACGTTGATGTAGAAGATCCATCGCCAGGACCAGTTGTCGGAGATCCAGCCGCCGAGGGTCGGCCCGAAGATCGGCGCCATCATGATGCCGACGCCCCACGCCGCCATGGCCATCCCGCGCTGCCGGAGGGGGAAGATCTCCCACATGATGGCCTGCGACAGCGGCATGAGCGGGCCCCCGCCGATGCCCTGGATCATGCGCGCCACGAGGAGGACCCAGATGTTCGGCGCCAGCCCGCACAGCACCGACGCCAGGGTGAAGGTCACGGTGCAGGCGAGGAAGAAGCGCTTGCGGCCGATGACGCCGGCGAGCCAGCCGGTCGCGGGCAGGATGACGGCGTTGGCGGCGAGGTAGGACGTGAGGACCCAGGAGACCTCGTCCACCCCGGCGGAGAGCGAGCCCTGGATGTGCGGCAGCGCGACGTTGGTGACCGTCACGTCGAGCACCTGCATGACGGTCACGAGCATCACCGAGCCCGTGATCGCCCATTTCCGGGCCGCCCCGACCGGCGCCTCGCCGGTCTCCGGCGCCGCCGACGCCGAGCTCACACGCGCTCGAGGATATGCAGCCCGCGCCCCCGGTCGATCAGGTAGAGGAGCCCGCGGTCGTCCACGCACACGTCGTTGCTGGAGACGCGCGTCGATCCCTCGGGGACGGACGGCAGGAAGTGCGCCACCTCGCGCGGGGCGTGCGGCCGGGCGATGTCCACGACGCGGAGCCCGTGGGCGAACCAGGCCACCGGGACCTCCGTGCTGGTCACCCGCTCGCAGGGCTGATGGCAGCCGGTGAACTCGGGCTGCGCGGTCCCGTCCACGCCGTCCACTTGAAAGCTCGCGAAGGGGATGGGGCGGCGCTCGTCGGTGATGTCTACGAGCCACAGGAAGGACGGGGCCCCGGGCTCGAGCTTGGCGACGTCCTCGTCGGCCACAAGGAGGACACGGCGCCCGTGGAGGGGGAACGGCACCGGGAGCGCGGTGTGCGTGGGCGTGATGAAGGGGGGGCTCCAGTCGAGCCCCGAGACCAGCCGGGGGCGCGCGAGGTCCGACACGTCGAGGATCACGAAGCCGCCGTGCCAGTAGCTCACGTAGAGTCGGTCGTCGAGACGGATGGGATGGTGGCAGCGGTGCTGGCGGCCCGTCCAGGTCGGCGTCTCGCCGCCGCCCGTCCATTGCCCCGGCATCCACCACCGGCCCACCTCCTGGGGGCGGGTGGGGTCGGCGAGGTCGAGGATCATCACGATGTTCCCCACGTAGCCGTCCAGCTCGGGCGAGATATAGGCGTAGCGCCCGTCGAAGGTGAAGCGGTGCACCCCGAGGCCGCCGCAGCGCCAGAACGCGAGCTCGCGCGGCCGGCTCGGATTGGAGACGTCATAGACCAGAAGCCCTCCGGCCCCGCCGCCCGGGGCGGCGCCCGCGCCGTGGCCCTCGCGATTCACCAGCATGAGCCCGTTGGCCGCGCGCACCTTGTGCGAGTGCGTACCGGCCGGCACCTCGAGGGTGGCGAGGGGGCGGGGCGCGGCGGGATCACGCACGTCTACGAGCGTGGTGCCGTGCGGCGCCTTCATGTGCGCGATGCAGGCGACGGTGCCGTCCACCACCACCTGTCCGCCGCCCGGGCAGTCGAAATACGCGACCTGCCTCAGGCCGCGCGCGCTCGCGCCATGATCCTCCACGCGGGGCATTATATACGCGCCGCCACCTTGACACCCGCGGGCCGCGGTGTTGAAGTCGGGACACGCATGGCCGAGATCGTCGCCGCCACCCTCACCTCCCACGCGCCCCTGATCACCGGCCGGCCCGACGTCTCCAGGCCGGATCAGCGCGACCGGCTCTACGCGGGCTTCGACGAGCTGCGCCGACGTCTCGCCGCCGCGCGCCCCGATCTCCTCGTGATGTTCGTGAACGACCACCTGCAGAATTTCGCCTACGACAATCTCCCCGCCTTCTGCGTGGGCCTGGCCGAGTCCTACCAGGCGCCGAGCCCGGGCGGGGCGGCCCTCATGCGGCTGAGGCCGCGCACCCTCCGCGGCCGGCCGGACTGGGCGATGGCGCTGCTCGAGGCCGGGCTCGAGGCAGGGATCGATTTCGCATACTCGTACGACATCGAGAGCTGGGACGAGATGTCCGTCCCCCTGCACTTCCTCCTGCCGGATGGCGAGATCCCCGTGGCCACCATGTACACGAACTGCGCGGCGCCACCGCTCCCCGCTCCCCGTCGCTGCCGCGAGGTCGGCGCCTTCGTGGGGGATTTCATCCGCGCGCGTCCCGGAGGCGAGCGCGTGGCCCTCGTCGCCACCGGCGGGCTCTCCCACTGGGTGGGCACACCGGAGACGGGGCGCATCAATCCCGACTGGGACCGCTGGATCCTGGATCACGTCTCGCGCGGCGACGTCGAGCCGCTCACCCGACTCACCCGCAACGAGATCGAGTGCGACGGCGGCAACGGGGGGCAGGAGATCCGCAACTGGATCGCGCTGCTCGGCGCCGTCCCCGGCTGGAAGGGCGAGGTGCTCGCCTACGAGCCGGTGGCGGAGTGGATCACCGGCTGCGCCACCGCCTGGGTGCACCCATGATCAGGATCTCCTACCCGCTGAACAAGCTCCTCACCGCGGTGGCCCGCCGGCACGAGATGAAGGAGCAGCTCACCGACGAGGAGATGGCCGGCCACGACCTCGCCCCCGCCGAGCGGGCCGCCCTCAAGGCCGGGGACATCGGCGCCCTCTACGAGCTCGGGGCCAATCCGTATCTGATCCGGCGCGTGTTCCGCCGCCGCTTCTCCATCTGACGCCATGTCCATCCACGGGCAGAGCGTCGCCGTCCGCGTGACGCTCTTCGCGGGCCTACGGCGCCGGCGGTCTGACCTTCCCGACGGCCCCCTGCGCGTCGAGCTCGCCGCCGGCGCCACCCTGGCCGATCTCCTCGTGGCCCTCGGCCTCAATGCCTCGATGGACGTGAGCGCGGCGGTGAACGGCGACCTCGCGACCCATGACACGCCGCTGCCCGACGGCGCAGACATCATCCTGATGACGCCCATGGAAGGAGGAGCCGCAGCCGAAGGCGAGGCGACCATTTCAAAGATGGGCCAGGCCCTGGTCCTCGCGTGATGACTCCGAAGGGAGCCGCAGCCGAAGGCGAGGGAGGCCTATGAAGCTCGCGACGTGGCGAGGCGGGAGCCGCTTCACCGTGGACGAGGGGCCCGAACCCGCCGCGGGACCGGGCGAGGTCGTGGTGGACGTCCAGGCGGCCGGGATCTGCGGCACCGACATCCACGCGACCCAGGGACTCTTCCCCTGGCAGCCGCCCATGGTGCTCGGGCACGAGTACTCCGGCGTCGTGCGCGCGGTGGGGCGCGGCGTGAGCGGGCGGCTAGTGGGGCGCGCGGTGGCCTGCGAGCCGTCGCAAGGCTGCGGCAAGTGCGCCGCGTGCGCGGCAGGCCGCATCTCCCAGTGCCCCCGCGCGAAGCGGATCGGCGGCTTCGCCGAGCGCGTGGCGCTTCCCGCCTCCTGCGTGCACCCGCTCCCCCGCGGCCTCGACGCCGTCACGGCGGCCCTCACCGAGCCCGCCGCCTGCTGCCTCTCGGGACTGGAGATGTACCGGATGCCACGCGGGGCCACCGTGGCGGTGATCGGCGGCGGCATCATGGGGCTTCTCACCATGGCGCTGGCAAAGCGGCGTGGCGCAAGGCGTCTGATTCTCTCCGACCCGATTGAGGAGCGGCGGAGCATCGCCCGCAAGCTCGGCGCCGGGATCGTGGTCGACCCGACCACGGAAAGTCTCGTCGACCGCGTGATGGCCCTGACCCGTGGGCTCGGCGCCGACGTGGTCTGCGAGGCGGTGGGCAAGCCCGAGCTGGTGGCGGAGGCCCTCACGCTCGTGAAGGCTACGGGCATCGTCCAGCTCGTCGGCGTCAATCCCAAGGGGGCCCGGCTGCCCATCGATCTCTATGACGTGCACTATCGCGAGCTGCGCATCCACGGGGCCTATGGCCGGGGCACCGCGTTCCGCCGCGCGCTTGCCGCCCTGCCGCGCCTGCGTGCCAGGGGTCTCGTCACCGCACGCTTCCCGCTCGAGCGTGTGGAGGAGGCGTTCGCCCATGCCGCCGCCGGGCGCGGAGCCAAGACCGTCATCACGCCGGGCGCGGCGTAGCGCCGGGCGCCATCGGAGAGACCACCATGGAGCTGAAATCTCGGGTTGCCATCGTCACGGGCGCGGGCCGGGGGATCGGCCGCGCCACCGCGCTGGAGCTGGCGCGGATGGGGGCCGACATCGCGGTCGCCGAGCTGGACCGCGTCACCGCCGACCGCACCGCCGGCGAGGTGAAAGGACTGGGCCGGCGCGCCCTCGTCGTCCCTACCGACGTCACCTCGCGAGCCTCCCTCACCACCATGGTGGAGCGGACGCGTGGGGAGCTGGGGGGCCTCGACATCCTCGTGAACAATGCCGGCATCTACCAGGCGGCGGGGACGCTGGAGGTCACCGAGGAGCACTGGGACGCGGTGCTCGACATCAACGCGAAGGCCGTCTTCTTCGCCAGCCAGGCCGTGCTGCCCGCGATGATCGGGCAGAAGCGCGGCGTGATCGTCAACCTCGCCTCCCTCGCCGGCAAGATCGGGAGCCGCACCAATCTTCCGTACAATGCCAGCAAGGCGGCGGTGGTCAGCATCACCAAGAGCCTCGCGCTGGCCCACGCCGGTGACGGCATCCGGGTGAACTGCGTGTGCCCGGGCTTCGTCGAGACCGACATGTGGGCCAAGGTCGCGCGCGAGCAGGGCGCCCTGCTGGGGATGTCCGCGGAGGAATTCACGCGCCAGCGCGCCGCCTCCGTCCCCCTCGGCCGGATGGAGACGCCCGAGGACGTCGCCAGCGTGATCGGCTTTCTCGCCTCGGATCGCGCCGGCTACATGACGGGGCAGGCCATCAACGTCACCGGCGGCGTCATCATGCACTGAGGCCGGACGCCGGGGTGTCGCTCAGGCGCGTGAGGGAAGGACGTACCCGTAGCGCAGATTCGAGCGCCCCGCGCCGCTCTCCTCGTAGTCGGCCTTGAGGGTGAGCAACCGGTCGGTCGGCCTCGAGAGCTCCGCCTCCTTCCGATAGCCGTAGAGGCGGGCGACGTTCTCGCCGAGGATCGCGCGCTTGACGGGGCCGTCGGCGGGGCCGAGCGGGGCGAAGCCATGCTGGCTCTGCATGTCCTCGGGAATCTCGAGCCGGCGTAGCCCCTCGATCTGCCATTGCGGCGAGCCCGTCCACACCGCGTCGGTGCCCCAGATCACGTGGTCGGCGCCCATGCCACGGACGAGCGTGCCCATGAGAGCGGCGGCGAGACGGGGCTGCGCCACCATGGTCTGGGCGAAGAGCTGCCCCAGGTCGGCGTAGACGTTCCGCACGCCGTGCTTGGCGGGGATCTCCGCGAGGTCGGTCACCCAGTCCACGCGACCCTCGCGCTCGAACTGGGCAAGCGCGTCGGCGGGATTGCCGCCGCCTGGAAACCGGTAGGCCCCGTGATAGATGATGAAGTTCAGTCCCGGCCAGTCGCGGGCGGCCTTGCCGACGTCGCGCACGTCGCAGAACGGCCGGAGACTCGGAAAGCGCTGATCCAGCGAGGGCGGGAACAGGCCCTTGTGCACGCAGACGTTGACGAGGCCGGCTTTCTGCATCCTCGAATACGCGGGATAGACGAGCCGGTCGTCGTCCATCCGCCAGGGGTGCCGGCTCTTGTCCTTGTGGGTGTTGTCCCCGATCGTGTAGCCCTTGAAGGAATCGGGCTTGAGGTCGGCGATGGCGCGGTCGACCTCCTCGAGCCAGCCGGGATAGCCCGGGGTGAAGATGGCGTGGCTCATCAGGCGCCGGGCGCCGAGCCGGGCGTTCACCTTGTCCCGCGCGGCCGCCGCCATGTCATTGGTGAGGAACCAGTCCTGGGGCACCTCGGATGGCGCGCCCGAGAGCAGCGCGACCTTGGTGTCGGAGTCGAGGAAGATCTCCTTGAAGTAGTTGTCGAACTTGAGGTCCTCCAGCGTCTGCGGCTTGCCCGCGAGCGCGGGGTTCCAGCCTGCCCGACCCACCGCCTCACGCTGACGCACGAAGCCCTCGAGCCGGGTGTCGTCGCGGAGGAAGTGCGTGTGGGTGTCCATCACGAACTGGCCGGCGAGTTCCTTCGCGCGCTCCGACGCCCGCTCCATGTCGGCCGCCTCGGCGAGGCTCGCGTCGAAGAGCCGCCCGTACACCTCGTTCATGGCCACGAAGGCCGCGGCCATGCCGCTCGCGGTCTGGAAGAACTCGCGCCGGCTGATCCTGTGCCGCCGGGCCTCGGCATCGCCCAGCGCGGCGAGCCGCGCCTCGACGCGGCGCTGCTCCGGGCTCTGGGGCGATGGGAAGTACTCGTCGCTGGAGACCACCTGGGTGGGGACCGGACCGGGGAAGGCCGCAGTCTCGGCGGGCCGCAGCGCGGAGAGCTCGTCGTCGCTCAGGAGTCGCGTGGACATTCCTCCTCGATCGCGGCCTTGTGGCGAGTCTAGCACGCGGTCTCGGCGCCCGGAACCGCGGCCTCGATCTGCCGTCTTGAACTCCCCCCGGCGCCCCGTTACTCTGGGCGTCCATGAATCCGCTGCGCCCGGCCGACCGGTACTTCGTCGTCAACGGCCTGCGCCTGCATTGCCTCGACTGGGGCGGCGACGGACCGCCGCTCCTGCTGCTCCACGGCTTCACCGGGCACGCGCATGCCTGGGACACGTTGAGCATCGCGCTGCAGCCCCATTTCCACGTCTACGCGCTCGACCAGCGGGGCCACGGCGAGAGTGATCCCGCCGAGGTGTACAACCCCGTGGTCGCCTTCGACGACATCAGCGGCGTGCTCGCCGAGCTCGGCCTGACGACGCTCATCGTCGTCGGGCTCTCCATGGGCGGCCGCAA
>JBKPDT010000445.1:0-2813 GCA_046728035.1 Candidatus Methylomirabilota bacterium
CGCCTGGGCGGCGGGCGCGCCGGCGGGCGCGGGGGCGCCCTTGCCGCCGCCCTTGCCGGGCGCGGCAGGCTTCTTCGCGCCGGCCTGTCCCCCCGGCGCCTTCGGGGCCTTGTCTGCCTTCTTCGCCTCAGCCATGGCTCGTCACGCCTTGTCCATGATCTCGCCCGACTTCCGGGCGATCCGGGCCTTCCGGCCGTCGGTGAGCTGCCGGACTCCGACCCGGGTGGGTTTGTCGCTGCGCGGGTCCACCAGCATCACGTTCGAGAGATGCATGGGCGCCTCGCGCTCGATGATGCCGCCCTGCCGCAGCTTCTGGGTCGGCTTCTGATGCTTCTTCATCATGTTGAGTCGCTCGACGACCACGCGGCCCTCCGCGGGGAGCACGCGGAGTACTTTCCCGCGCTTGCCCCGCTCCCGGCCCGCGATGATCACCACCGTATCGCCCTTCCGCACGTGCGCTTGCGCCATCACGTCCTCAGATGACCTCGGGGGCCAGCGAGATGATCTTGGTGAACTGCTTGTCGCGGAGCTCGCGCGCCACCGGGCCGAAGATGCGGGTGCCTACCGGATTGTCGTCGGGCTTGAGGAGCACGATTGCGTTGCGGTCGAAGCGGATGTAGGAGCCGTCCTTCCGCCCGACTTCCTTGACCGTCCGCACCACCACCGCGCGCGCGACCTCACCCTTCTTCACGGTGCCGTCGGGGACGGCCTCCTTGACCGCGACGATTACGATGTCGCCGAGCGAAGCGTAGCGCTTGTTGGCGCCGCCCATGACGCGGATGCACTGCGCCTTCTTCGCGCCGGAGTTGTCGGCCACATCGAGCATAGTTCTCGGCTGGATCATGTCGGTCTCAGGAAGCGCGGGCCAGGATTTCCCGGATCCGCCACCGCTTCTCCTTGGAAATAGGCCGCGTCTCCTCGATGAGCACGCGGTCGCCCGTCTTGCTCGCGTTCGTCTCGTCGTGGGCCTTGAGCCGCTTGGTCCGCCGCACCACGCGCTCGTAGCGCGGGTGACGGTACACCCGCTCGATGAGCACCACGCGGGTCTTGGTCATCTTGTCGCTCACCACCACGCCTTCCCGGGTCTTCGTCTCCGCCACCGACGTCTCCTTAAGCCTTCGCGGGGCTGCGCCGCTCGCGCAGGATGGTCTGGATCCGCGCGAGGTCGCGGCGCGCCTGGCCGACGCGCGAGGGATTCTTGGCCACGCCCATGGACAACTGGAAGCGGAGGTTGAAAAGCTCCTCGGCGAGCTCCTTGCCCTTCTGCGTCAGCTCGTCTTCCGACATCTCACGCCATTTCGTCGCCTTCATGGTCGCCTCAGAGCGCCCGCGTCCGGGACACGAACTTGGTCTTGATCCCCAGCTTCTGCGCGGCGAGCCGGAAGCCGTCCTTGGCGGTGGCCTCGTCCACGCCCTCCATCTCGTAGAGGATGCGGCCGGGCTTGACCACCGCGACCCAGAACTCGGGATTGCCCTTGCCCTTGCCCATCCGCGTCTCCGCCGGCTTCTTGGTCACCGGCTTGTCGGGGAAGATCCGGATGAAGATCTTGCCGCCGCGCTTCACGCTGCGCGCCAACGTCACCCGAGCCGCCTCGATCTGACGGTTGGTCACCCAGGCCGGCTCGAGCGCCTTGAGCCCGAAGTCGCCGAAGGCGAGGGTCGACCCGCGCTGGGCCTTGCCCTTCATCCGGCCGCGCTGGGCCTTCCGGTACTTGACGCGCTTGGGCATCAGCATCGAATCAGACCTCGGCCGCCCGCTGAGTGGGCAGGATCTCGCCCTTGAAGATCCACACCTTCACGCCGATGGCGCCGTAGGTTGTGTGCGCCTCCGCCAGCCCGTAGTCGATGTCGGCGCGCAGGGTGTGCAGGGGCACCCGGCCGTCGCGGTACCACTCGCGGCGCGCAATCTCCGCCCCGCCGAGGCGCCCCGAGCAGGCGATCCGGATCCCGTCCGCGCCGAGGCGCAGGGCCGAGGTCACCGCCTTCTTCATGGCGCGCCGGAAGGCCACCCGCTTCTGGAGCTGGAGGGCGACGTTCTCGGCGACGAGCTGGGCGTCGAGCTCGGGATGGACCACCTCCTCGATGTTGAGGTGGACCTCCTTCTGCGTGCGGCTCTGGATCTCGTTCTTCAGCTTCTCCACCTCGGCGCCCTTCCGGCCGATGATGATGCCGGGCCGGGCGGTGAAGATGGAGATCCGCGCCCGATTAGCCGAGCGCTCGATGTCGATCTTCGAGATGCCCGCGTGGTAGAGGGCCGACTTGATGAACCGGCGGATCTTCACGTCCTCGTGGAGGAGGCCGGCGTAACCCTTGGTGGCGAACCACCGCGAGCTCCACGTCCGCGTCGTCCCGAGCCGGAACCCGATCGGATGGGTCTTCTGCCCCATGGTTACCTTCCCGCTCCCGCCCGCGCGCGCGGGCGCGGTGTCTCGTCGGAGAGCTCGATGGTGAGGTGGCTGGTCCGGTGCTTGATGAAGTACGCGCGCCCCATCGCCCGTGGGGACACCCGCTTCATGCCCGGGCCACCGTCGGCGACCGCCTTGACCACGCGGAGGTCGTCGAGATTCCGTACCTGGTGATTGTGCTCAGCGTTGGCGATGGCCGACCGCAAGACCTTCTCGATGAGCCGGGCCGCCGCTTTCGGCGTGAACTGGAGGGTGGCGAGGGCCTCCCCCACCGACTTGCCGCGGATGTGCTCGAGCACGAGGCGCGCCTTGCTCGCGGGCACCCGGATGTAGCGCGCGGTCGCCTGGGTCTTCATGCCGTGCTCACGCCTTGCCGGTGGGCGACGTCGTCGCCTTCTCGGCGGCACC
>JBKPDT010000446.1:0-16277 GCA_046728035.1 Candidatus Methylomirabilota bacterium
ACCCCGTACCACAAGAAGTTCCTCGAGGACTCGACGGCTCGGCTCAAGGCCATCGACCCCTCCGGCCCCCTCCCCGACCGCTACGTGCAGTCCAACTACGAGGGGGTCAACGCGCTCAAGATCGGCATGCAGAAGTCGGGCTTCCGCGGCCGCGAGGACAGCATGAAGCTCATCGAGGCCCTCGAGGGTCTCGAGATGAAGGAGTCGGACGACTTCCCCCAGGGCGACAAGCTCTTGCGCCGGGAGGACCATCAGGCCTTCGTGCGGGAGTTCATCTTCGAAGTCCGAGGCGGCAAGCACAAGATCCAAGAGATCGTGCCGAAGGAGAAGACCATCTTCCCGCCGGCCTGCAAGTTCGCGTAGCGTGACCCGCGCTTCCACCATCCCGGCGCCCTCGGGAAGCACCCACCCCGGGGGCGCCGGGCCCCTCCTGCGGACCGAGGCGCTCACCGTGCAGTTCGGCGGGCTCACCGCGCTCGACAACGTCTCCATCGCCGTTCCCCGCGGGGAGATTCGCGCCATCATCGGGCCCAACGGGGCGGGCAAGTCCACCCTCTTCAACTGCGTGACGGGGGTCATCCGGCCTACCGCGGGGCGGATCGCGCTCGACGGCGACGACATCACCGGGCTGCCCCCGCACCGCATCTCGCGGAGGGGGATCGGCCGCTCCTACCAGATCACCAATATCCTGCCCGGGGCCACGGTTCTCGAGAACGTGCGCATCGCCGCCCAGTCCCGCCACCACGGCTGGAGCCTCCTGCGCCACCACCGGGCCTTCACCGACGTGATCGACCGGGCGCGCGCCGTGCTCGCCGACGTCGCGCTGCTCGACGCGGCCGACGAGCTGGCCGCCAACCTCTCGCACGGGGCCCAGCGCAACCTCGAGATCGGCATCGCGCTCGCCACCGAGCCCAAGCTCCTGTGCCTGGACGAGCCCACTGCGGGCATGAGCGTCGCGGAGACGCGTGCCACCGTGGAGCTGGTCCGTCGCATCGCGCGCAACCTCACCATCCTCATCGTCGAGCACGACATGGAGGTGGTGATGGGCCTGGCCCACCGAATCACCGTCCTGCACTACGGCCAGGTGCTCGCGGAGGGGACCCCCGCCGAGATTCAGGCCAATCCGCGCGTGCAGGAGGTTTATCTCAAGACGTAATGCTGCTGCGCCTCGACAACGTACACACCTATTACGGCAAGTCCCACATCCTCCACGGCGTCACCCTCGAGGTGCAGCCGGGCGAGGTCGTGGGCCTGCTCGGCCGCAACGGTGTCGGCAAATCGACGACCCTCAAGAGCGTGATGGGGCTCGTCCGGCCTGCGGAAGGCGGCGTCACCTTCGAGGACAAGCCCATCACCGGCGTGTCGCCCCACCGCGTGGCGAAGCTCGGCGTGGCGTGGGTGCCCGAGGACCGCCGTGTCTTCCGCCTCCTCACCGTCCTCGAGAACCTCCGGACCGGGCTGGACCGTCAGGGCGTCGACGAGTCGCGGAAACGCCGGCTCCTCGAGCGCGCGTTCACGTACTTCCCCCGCCTGGGCGAGCGCAAGAACCAGCTCGGCGGCACGCTCTCGGGGGGCGAGCAGCAGATGCTGGCCATCGCGCGGGCGATGATGCTCGAGCCCAAGATCATCCTGCTCGACGAGCCCACCGAGGGGCTCATGCCGCGCATGGTCTCCGAGATCCGCCAGATCATCGACGCGCTCCACCGCGAAGGCGTGGCCATCCTGCTCGTGGAGCAGAACGTACCGCTTACGCTGGACGCCAGCAATCGCGTCTACATCATGGAGAAGGGCGTGATTCGCCACGAGGCGCCCGCCGCGGAGCTCCGGCAGAACATGTCGGTCATCCACGAATACCTGGGAGTCTGACGGGTGGAGCAGATCCTCATCCAGACGGTGAACGGGCTGGTCAACGGCATGATCCTCGCCCTCGTCGCCTCGGGGCTCACCCTGATCTTCGGCATCATGGACGTCGTCAACTTCGCCCACGGCGACCTCGTGATGCTGGGCGCGTTCGTGGGCGCCACCACGGTGGCTCTCACCGGGAGCTTCTGGATCGCGATGTTCGGCGCCGTCCTCACCATCGCCATCTTCGGGGCGCTCCTGCAGGTCACCACCCTGCGGCCGCTCCTCGGTCGCGACCCCCTCACCACCATCCTCGCGACCTTCGGGATCTCCCTCGTTTTGCAAAAGTACACGATCTGGCAGTGGGGCCCCACCGCGCGGGCCATCCGGGAGCCCATCTCCGGGCAGTTCACGCTCTTCTACCTGCAGTACCCCTGGTACCGGCTCGGAGCCGCGCTCTTCGCGGGCCTCATCATCGGGGCGCTCTACCTCTTCCTCCGCCGCGCGACTTTCGGCGTGTGGATCCGCGCGAGCATGCAGGACCGCACGATGGCCCAGGCCATGGGCATCCCCGTCCCCCTCGTCCACGCGGTGGTCTTCGCCATCGGTGCGGGGATGGCCGCCTCCAGCGGGGTGCTCTTCGGCCCGCTCGCCGGCGTCACCCACAACATGGGCTTCGACTTCACGCTGCGCGCCTTCATCGTGGTGGTGGTGGGCGGCATGGGCAACCTCGGCGGCTCGATCCTCGCTGCGATCTTCATCAGCCTGCTCGAGGCTTACGCGTCCCTGGTCGTCACCCCCGCCCAGGCCGTCATCGTGTCCTTCGTCGTCCTCATCCTCACCCTGCTCTTCCGGCCCACCGGCCTGTTCGTGCCGACGCCCAAGTAGGCCGCCGATCTCATGACGCCACGCTCGCAGGCCTCCTACTGGACTGGGTTCGTGGTCATCCTCGTCCTCCTCATCGTGGCACCCCTGGTGCTGCCCGAGTTCTGGCGGCGGTTCGTGACGGAGATCCTCATCTGGGGCCTCCTCGCGATGTCGTCCGACATCCTGATCGGCTACACCGGCATGGTGTCCTTCGGCCACTCCGCCTTCTTCGGGCTGGGCATGTACGGCGCGGCGGCGGCACTCCTCTCGGTGAAGCCGGCCAACCTGTGGCTGGCCCTCCTCGCGGGGCTCGTCGCCGCCGGCGTGGTGGCCGCCTTCGTAGCGTTCTTCGCCACGCGCCTGCGGGACATTTACTTCTCCATCACCACGTTGGTCTTCTCCCAGATCTTCTACGTCATCATCTTCACGTGGACCGAGGTGACGGGCGGCGAGAACGGGCTCACCTTCAGCCAGCCCGCCCTGCGTATCCCGGGCCTCTTCGACATTCGCTTCACGCCCGCTTCCCTGCACTGGTTCGTGCTCGCGGTGGTGGTGCTCTCCTACCTCCTCCTCCGCCGCGTCACCCAGTCGCCCTTCGGGATGGTGCTGCAGTCCATCCGCGAGAACGAGCCGCGCACCCGCGCCATCGGCTACCACGTCGAGCGCTACAAGATCGTCGCGGTCATGCTCTCCGGCCTGTTCGCGGGACTGGCGGGGGTGCTCTACGCGCTGCAGAACAAGTTCGCCGCCCCCGACTTCGTCTTCTTCGTGGTCTCCGGCGAGGTGGTGATCTTCAACGTGATGGGCGGCATGGGCACCCTCGTGGGGCCCATCGCGGGCGCCGCTTTCTTCCTCATGCTCCGCGAGGTCATTTCCCGCTATCTCATCGAGTACTACCTCATCCCGGTGGGCATCATCTTCACCGCGATGGTGATCTTCCTGCCCCAGGGCCTGCTTGGCTTCCTCAAGCGCCGCTTGAATTCCTGATCGCTCGCCGTATCCGTTTCGAGACGTTGACGGCCCGGGCACCGCCGCCAACACTCGACCACATGCTCGCACGCGTGCGCTCCGCCGGCCTCCACGGCATCCACGCCTCCGATGTCTGGGTGGAGGTGGACGTCGTCAACGGATTGCCCAGCTTCGCCACCGTGGGCCTCCCCGACTCGAGCGTGCGCGAGAGTCGCGACCGCATCCGCGCCGCCATTCGGAACTCGGGCTTCGACTTCCCCATCGAGCGGATCACGGTGAGCCTCGCCCCCGCCGACATACGCAAGGAAGGACCCGCCTTCGACCTGCCCATGGCGGTAGGGATCCTGGCCGCGACGGGACTGATCAAGCCGACGAGCCTCGTGGGCTCCGCGGTGGTCGGCGAGCTCTCGCTGGACGGCGGCCTCCGGCCGGTGCGCGGCGCCCTGCCCATGGCGCTGCACTGCCGGCGGGAAGCCGTGGCGCGTCTGCTACTGCCCGCCGCCAATGCCGCAGAGAGCGCGGTCGTCCCCGGCTTGGACGTGATCCCCCTCGTCTCACTACGGGAGACGGTCGAATATCTCAACGGGGAGCGGGCCGTCGTTCCCGCGCCTCCGTCATCGCTCGGCATCGCCGACGCGCGGGCCGAGGGGGTCGACTTCGCCGAGGTGCGCGGTCAGGCCCATGCCAAGCGCGCCCTCGAAGTCGCCGCCGCCGGCGCCCACAACGTCCTGATGATCGGGCCGCCCGGGGCGGGGAAGACCATGCTGGCGTGCCGGCTGCCGACCATCTTGCCGCCCTCGACGCTCGAGGAGGCCATCGAGATCTCGACGATCTGGAGTGTGGCGGGCCTCCTCCCGGCCGGGCGCGGACTCGTCGCCGGGCGACCCTTCCGCGCTCCCCATCACACCGTGTCCGAGGCCGCCCTCGTCGGGGGCGGCGGCCTCCCGCATCCCGGTGAGGTGAGCCTGGCCCACCTGGGCGTCCTCTTCCTCGACGAACTCCCGGAGTTCTCGCGGCGCGCGCTTGAGTCGCTGCGTCAGCCGCTCGAGGAGGGCGAGGTCATGGTGGCCCGAGCCGCGGGCAGCGCCGCCTTCCCCGCGCGCTTCCAGCTGGTCGCCGCCGCCAACCCCTGCCGCCGGGCCTGCCGGTCACTAGACCGCTGCGCCTGTACGCCCGGAGAGCGCGAGCAATATCTCGGACGGCTCTCGGGGCCGCTCCTCGACCGGATCGACCTCCACCTCGAGCTACCTCCGGTGGACGTCGCCGACCTCGCCGCCGAGACGTCCGAAGAGTCGTCCGCCGCCATCCGCGCCCGGGTAATGGCGGCGCGGGCGCGGCAGGTCGAGCGGTTCGAGGGCACCCAGATCCGGGTGAACGCGCGGATTGGCGCGCGCCTGTTGCGGCGCTGGTGCGCGCTGCCGCCCGATGCCGCCGGTCTCCTCGCGCGCGCGGTGGGCCGGCTCGGCCTATCCGCGCGCGCCTACCACCGCATCTTGCGCGTGGCACGCACCATCGCGGACCTGGCGGGCAGCGAGAGGGTGACGGCGGAGCACGTCGCGGAGGCGGTGCAGTATCGTGCGCTAGATCGGGGGGCCTGAGGCGGCGGAACGGTCAGCGGCTCAGCGAACGCGCAAGTGACCGGCTGGGGGGACGTTGGTATAGGTCACCGTGCCCCTCGAATCCTCGAAGCGGTAAATCAGGTGGGAGAGACCGCCTCCGCCGCCATTGAGCTGGAGCACCTTCCGGACGTAGTCCTGAGTCTCGGCATAGGGCGGGATTCCACGATAGCGATCCACGGCGCCCTCACCGGCATTGTAGGCGGCAACGGCGAGGGGGAGGTTGCCCGGGTAACGGTCGATGAGATAGCGCAGGTGGCGGACGCCGCCCTCGATGTTCTGCTTGGGATCGAACGCGTTCCGGACTCCGAGGGAGGAAGCGGTCTGGGGCATGAGCTGCATGAGCCCCTGGGCGCCCTTACGGGAGATCGCGCTGGGATTGAAGGCCGACTCCACGCGGATGACCGATTCGACGAGGCTGGCGCTCACGCCATGGCGAGCCGCGATCTCTTTGATGTCCGCTGTGAACCGGGCCTGGACGCCCGGCGGAAGCCGCAGCCACCCGGTGCCGGTGCCCGACATGCCGGGCATGGACCGATAACGCGGATCGGTCGGGGCATTGGTGAAATGGGTCACCCCATCCTCGCCGGTCAGGCGATAGGACGCGGCATGGCTTTCGACGGGAGCACCGGTCGCCGCGAGCAAGAGGACACCCACGAAGGTGGACCTGGACACGATAGTTCCAGCATAAGGGCTTGGCCACGATTGAGGCAAGGGTCAGCACAAAAGCGAAGTCCCGATCGCCATTTAGATGGCGACCGGGACAGGGCCAACTCGCTCCTCTTATCGCCGTTTACTGGCGACCGGGACGGCAGAGACTCATTAATTGCTACTGGATCCGACCAGTTCGCTGACCACGTGGGAGCCGGGCTGAGGGAAGTCTTCCAGGGCCAGGCTCAACACTTGATCGATCGAGTCGACGAGGTGGAAGGTCATGCCGTGCCGCGCTTCCGCGGGGACGTCCTCCATGAGGTTCTTCTCGTTCCGGCTCGGGATGATGACCGTCCGGACGCCGGCCCGCCGGGCGGCCAGCACCTTCTCCTTGATGCCGCCGACCGGCAGGACCCGACCGGAGAGCGTGATCTCGCCCGTCATCGCGAGCTGCGCGCGCACCGGGCGACGGGTCAGGAGTGAGACCAGGGCGGTGACCATGGTCACGCCGGCCGACGGCCCATCTTTGGGGATGGCGCCTGCCGGGACATGGACATGAATGTCCGAGTGCTCCCAGAAATCGGGGCGCACCCCGAGCTCGCTCGCGTGCGAGCGCACCCACGAGAGCCCCGTCTGGACGGACTCCTTCATCACATCACCGAGCTGCCCGGTGAGCGAGAGCGTCTTTGCCCCCTTCATCCGGGTAGCCTCGATGAAGAGGATGTCGCCGCCGGCGGGCGTCCATGCCAGCCCCACCGCCACCCCGGCCACGCGCGTCCGCTCCTCCAGCTCCTCCTGCACGAAGCGCGGGGCGCCGAGGAGCTCGCCCACGAGCCCGGGCGTCACCTCCACGATGTCCATCGCGCCTTCCACCCGGCGCTTGGCGAGCTTTCGGGTTATCGCGGCAATCTCACGTTCGAGGTTGCGGAGCCCCGCCTCGCGCGTGTAGCCCCGCACGAGGTGACGGAGCGCCTCGTCCGTCCAGCGCAGGTGCTCGCCCAGAGCGAGCCCGTGATCCGCGGTCTGCTTGGGGATCAGGTGCTGATTCGCGATGTGCACCTTCTCCTCCTCGGTATAGCCGGCAAGCTCGATGATCTCCATTCGATCGCGGAGCGGAGCCGGCACGGTGTCCAGGATGTTTGCGGTCGTGATGAACAGGGCCCGCGACAGGTCGAACGGGACGTCGACATAGTGGTCCCGGAACGCCACGTTCTGCTCGGGGTCGAGCACCTCGAGCAGGGCGGACGCGGGGTCGCCACGGAAGTCCATGCCGAGCTTGTCGATCTCGTCGAGCATGAACACGGGGTTCTTGGAGTCCGCGCGCCGGAGTCCCTGGATGATCTGACCGGGGAGGGCGCCGATATACGTCCGCCGGTGCCCGCGAATTTCCGCCTCGTCCCGCATGCCGCCCAGCGAGATGCGGTGGAACTTCCGCCCGAGCGCCCGTGCGATGGAGCGGCCGAGCGAGGTCTTGCCCACGCCGGGAGGGCCCACGAAGCACAGGATGGGATCCTTGCCCGCCGGGCGCATGCTCTTCACCGCGAGGTACTCGAGAATGCGGTCCTTGATCTTGGGCAGACCCCAGTGGTCGGCGTCGAGGATCTCCCGCGCCTTGGCGAGATCGAGGTTGTCCTCGGTCTGCTTCGACCACGGCAGCGCGATCAGCCACTCGAGATAGGTGCGCGCCACCGTGTACTCGGCCGCCGCCGGCGGCATCTTGGTGAGCCGATCGAGCTCGCGCAGGGCCTCCCGGCGCGCCTCCTCGGTCATCCCCGCCGCCTCGATCTTCTCTCGCAGGTCCGACATCTCCTGCCCGCGCTCGTCGCTATCACCGAGCTCCTTCTGAATGGCCTTGAGCTGCTCACGCAGGTAATACTCCCGCTGGCCCTTGCCCACCTCGGACTCCACCTGTGACTGGATCTTGGAGCCGAGCTCGAGGACCTCTACTTCCTTGGTGAGGGCCGCCACCAGCCGGGCCAGCCGCGCCTTCACGGACTCCGTCTCCAGCAGCTCCTGCTTGAGCTGGGTGCTGAGCGACGGGAGCGTCGCCGCGATGGCGTCAGCGATGGAGCCCGGACCGCTGATGTTCTGCACCACGCCGGCCAGCTCGTCGGGGAGGAAGGGGGAGAGCTCCACCACCTGCCGGAAGAGCGTGGACGCATTGCGCTCGAGCGCTTCAGCCTCGAGGTCGCCCGGCTCCGGGGCGGTATCGGGCACCAGCTCGACCCGCGCCTGGAGGAACGGCCGCCGCTGCGTCACCTCGACGATTCGGATCCGGGTCACGCCCTGAACCACGAGGCGGACGGTGCCGTCTGGCTGCTTGGCCGTCTTGTGGATGGTGGCCACCGTGCCCACGCGATGGAGATCGGCCTCCTGGGGATCCTCGTGCGAGGGATCGCGCTGACCGAAGACACCGATGAGCCGGCCGCCCCGCGCGGCGTCCTCGATGAGGCGGACGGAGGCCTCCCGGCCCGCCGCCAGAGGCAGGACCGCCTGCGGGAACAGCACGGTATCGCGGAGGGGCAGGATCGACAGGACCTCGGGCACCGTCACTCCCCCATCGGAGCGCAGCGCGCCGCTCGCGAGGTCCTTGTTCTCGAACTGACTGGCCATGAATGGTGTCCTTTCTCTCAAAACATCTCGATCGGCGAGAGCTGGCCGCTCACGGCGCGGACGAGCGCCTCGGCGCTGCCGCGGCTCGCCGGGTCGGGCTTCTGGGCGACGTCGTCGCGCACGTAACCCACGAGCTGCTCCATCTGAGTCTGCATATCGAGCATCCGACGCCTCATCTTTAAGATGATCTCGACGCCGGCCAGATTCACTCCGAGGTCGCGGGTCAGGCGGACCAGCCGAGCGATTTCCTCGACGTCCTCCGCCGAGTACATCCGGGTCTTCCCCACGGTCCGGCTCGGGCGGATAAGGCCCTTCTTCTCGTACATCCGGAGCGTCTGCGGGTGCAGCTTGAGCATCTCGCCGACGACCCCGATCATGTAGAGCGGCTTGCTCTTGTCGGTCATGCGCGGACCGTCCTTCTCTCCGATGAGGGCGAGGGCAGCAAGCGCCCGAGGTCGCGAAAGAGCTCTTGGGTGCGGACGTCCAGCCCGCGCGGAATCTCGACCACCACCTTGACGTACAGGTCGCCCCGCCCGTCCGACGCCAAGCGAGGCATCCCGTGCCCCCGGATCCGGAGGACCTGGCCGCTCTGAGCGCCGGAGGGTACCACGAGATCCACGACCCCCCAGAGGGTCCGCACGGCCACCCGCGCTCCCAGCACCGCCTCCACGATCGAGACGCTCACCTCGGCATGGAGGTTGTCACCCTTGCGGGTGAAGACAGGGTCCTCGTGCACGCGTGTGATCACGACGAGATCGCCGCGCGGCCCGCCGAAGGGACCCGCGTGCCCCTCGCCCGGGATCCGGATCTGCGACCCGGTATCCATGCCGGCGGGAATGGCCACGCGCAGGGTCGCTCGGGCGGCCGTCACGCCGCGTCCCCGGCAGCCCGCGCACGGCTCCGTCACGCGCTCACCCGCTCCCTCGCAGACCGGGCACTCCGCGGGTCGCTGCATTCCCTCGGCACTCCAGACCACTCCCGCCCCGCCGCAATGCGCACACGCCGCCAGCGCGGCTCCCAGCCGCGTCCCCCGGGCCTCGCACATCTGGCAGGCGGACAGGCGCTCCACCGCGAGATCCGCGGTGAGGCCTGCCGCCGCCTGGTGGAAGGCGAGCTCGACGGGCGCGTGCAGGTCGTCGCCCCGGCGGCGCGCTGCCCGCCGACCGCTGGCCGCTTCCGCCGGCCGCTCCCCCGGCCGCGCCTGGTGGTCGTAGAGCGTCCGCGCGGACGGGTCGCTGAGCACGCGATAGGCGGCCTGAATCTCCTCGAAGAGCGCCTGGGCACTGTGGTCCCAAAGATTGACGTCGGGCGAATAGCGCCGCGCCAGCCGCTGATAGGCGCGCCGGATCTGGGTAGCCGACGCCGCCGCCCCGATTCCCAGCACTGCGTAGTAGTCCCTGGCCATATCGTGTCCACCGCTTACCAGCCGGCGACCGGGAGCCCGACACCCACACGTGGGTTTCGGAGCGGGCCCGGCCGCCGGTGGTGACGGAGGCTACTTCTTGTCTCCGAGATCCTTGAACTCGGCGTCGATCACGTCGCCCTTCGCCTGATCGGCGGTTGCCCCGGCCCCGTCGGGTCCCGTCGGGCCGGCCGTGTCGCCCGGCGCCGCGCCTCCGGAAGCCGCCTGGGCCCGATACATCGCCTCGGCGATCTTGTGGGAGGCTTTGGTCAGTGACTCCTGCGTCTGCTTGATCCGCTCGAGATCGCTCCCCTTGAGCGCCTCGCGTGCTTCGTTGAGCGCGGCCTCGACGGCGGCCTTGTCCTCGGTCGACACCTTATCCCCATGCTCGCGGAGGGTGCGCTCGGTGGTATAGACGAGCGAGTCGGCGTGATTCCGGATTTCGATCTCCTCGCGGTGCTTCGCGTCCTCGGCAGCGTTGGTCTCCGCCTCGCGCTTCATCCGCTCGATGTCGTCCTTGGTCAGCGTGGACGACGCGGTGATCGTGATGTTCTGCTGCTTGCCGGTGGCCTTGTCCTTGGCCGAGGCGTTCACGATGCCGTTGGCGTCGATGTCAAAGGTAACCTCGATCTGAGGCACGCCTCGCGGCGCCGGCGGCAGACCGTCCAGGTGGAAGCGCCCGAGGGTGCGATTGTCCCGCGCGAGCGGCCGCTCGCCCTGCAGCACGTGAACCTCGACCGACGGCTGGCTGTCGGAGGCCGTCGTGAACACCTCGCTCTTCTTGGTCGGGATCGTGGTGTTGGCCTCGATCAGCCGCGTCATGACTCCGCCCAGCGTCTCGATGCCGAGCGAGAGCGGCGTCACGTCGAGCAAGAGCAGATCCTTCACCTCCCCGGTGAGGACGGCGGCCTGCACGGCCGCGCCCACCGCCACCACCTCGTCGGGGTTGACGGTCTTGTTCGGCTCCTTGCCGAAGAGCTTCTTCACCTCGTCCTGGACCTTCGGCATGCGCGTCTGTCCGCCGACCAGGATGATCTCGTCGATATCGGCATTGCTCACGCCGGCCTGGCGCATCGCCTCGCGGCACGGCACCATGCTCCGCTCGATGAGATCCGCCACCAGCGACTCCAGCTTGGCCCGGGTGAGGGTGAGGACGAGGTGCTTCGGTCCCGTCGCGTCCGCGGTGATGAACGGCAGGTTGATCTCCGTCTGGACGGTGGTGGACAGCTCGCACTTGGCCTTCTCGGCGGCTTCCTTGAGCCGCTGCAGCGCCATGCGGTCCTTGCGGAGGTCGATTCCGTTCTCGCGCTTGAACTCGTCGGCGATCCAGTCGATCACCCGCTGGTCGAAGTCATCGCCGCCCAGATGAGTGTCGCCGTTGGTCGCCTTCACCTCGACCACGCCCTCGCCGATCTCGAGGATGGAGATGTCGAAGGTGCCGCCGCCGAGATCGTAGACCGCGATGGTCTCGTCCTTCTTCTTGTCGAGGCCGTACGCGAGCGCCGCCGCGGTGGGCTCGTTGACGATCCGGAGCACATCAAGGCCGGCGATGGTGCCCGCCTCCTTGGTCGCCTGGCGCTGGCTGTCGTTGAAGTAGGCGGGGACGGTGATGACCGCCTTGGTCACCTTCTCACCGAGATAGGCCTCGGCCGCCTCCTTGAGCTTCCGGAGGATCAGCGCGGAGATTTCCTGGGGCGAGTACACCTTGCCGCGCACCTCCACCCGCGCGTCACCGCTCGGCGCCTTGACGACCTTGTACGGGACGAGCTTGATCTCCTGGAGCACCTCGTCGTACCGGCGTCCCATGAAGCGCTTGATCGAGAAGACCGTGTTGTCCGGGTTGGTGATCGACTGCCGCTTGGCCACCTGCCCGACGAGGGTCTCGCCTTCCTTCGTGAAGGCCGCCACGGACGGGGTCAGCCGGCTTCCTTCCTGATTGGGGATGACGGTAGGGTCTCCGCCTTCCACAACCGCGACTACCGAGTTCGTGGTTCCCAGATCGATGCCGATCACCTTCGCCATGTTGTTCGTCTCCTGTGTGAGGATCTCTTCGCCGCTGGGTGTCTATGTGAGCGGAGGAGGAGGGCCCATGCCCCCCTCCTCCGGTTGAAGGGGGATCAGACCACGTCGATCTTGATCGCCTTGGGCTTGAGCTCCTCGGCCTTGGGAAGGTTGATCGTGAGCACGCCGTCCCGGTACGTGGCCTTGACCTTGGCGGCCTGGACGGGGAGGGGCAGCGGCAGGCTGCGCTCGAACTTCCCGTACCAGCGCTCGCTGCGGTAGACGTTCTCGTGGTCGCTCGAGGTCACCGCGCGCTCGCCCTTGATGGTGAGCACGTCGCCCGTGATGGAGAGCTGAATGTCCTTCTCGTTCATACCAGGCAACTCCACGGTCGCGACGAGATCGTCCTTTGTCTCGTACAGCTCGACCGCCGGCACCCAGACCCGATCCATGCCGGGCGCCGACCGACCGAAGAAGCCATCGAACATTCGGTTCATCTCGGACTGCAGGTCACCAACTTCCCGGAAGGGATCCCAACGATCCACGCTCTGACTGACTGGACGCCATCTCACTATGGTCATGTCGCTCCTCCCCCGGCACGGCTCTGTGGCCGGCCTGAATCTAAGTCTGAGTTACTTATATTGCATTAGTGTCGACGTGTCAAGGCATGACGCAAATAATTCCATAACCCCTGGAAAAGGCTCTAGAACTTTGACTTGACCAACCCGGATGCTATGGTGGGCCGATGCGGTTCGGCTGCTTTGGCTGCTTGGTCCTTCTCGTCGCGATCCTCGTCGTGGTCGTGGCGGCGGCAGGGTTCCTCTTCCTGTCGGGGAACATGGCGACCGCTCCGGACGTCCAGCCCTCGCGCTTCACCCGGTCGGACGGATTCTCGGCTCAGCGAAAACTGTACGAGCTCGTGCTCCGGGAATCAGGCCGCTCCACCAGGACCGATCCAGTCATCCTGAGCGAGGCGGAAGTCAATGCCTTCCTGGCCAATCATCTGGCCGAGGCGGCCGACCTCCCCTTCAGTCCCTTGGTCGTCCGCTTCGAGGGAGGCCAGCTCGAGCTGAAAGGCCAGACCGTGTTGCGCCATCTCCTTCAGGGGCCACCCTTCCCCCAGTTCATGCGATACATCCCGGCGGAAAAGCTCGATCAGCCCGTGTGGGTGACCGTCAGGGGTCGCTTCGTCATCGAGCACCCGCGCGCCAAGACGGGACGAACGTATGCGCGGGTGGACGTGACGGAGTTCGCCCTCGGAAAGCAGCCCGTCGGCAAGTGGCTCCTGTGGCTCATGCTCGGACAGACAGGATCCAAGCTTCTGCGCTTCCAGGTTCCCGCCGTGGTGGACTCGGTGCAGATCGACGAGCGACGGGCGATGATCCGGACGCAGTAGCGGCCCTAACCCCCCGGGTCGCGCGCGGCGCGAACGAAGCGCATCTGCAGATCGTAGACTATCTCCTCCAGGAGCCGACTCTCCTCCTGCGTCCGGTTGCCGTCCGTCTTGTCCCGGAGCAGGAGCAGGGTGTCCACTGCCTCACGAGCTTGGGCGAGGTCCACGCCCTGCTTGCCGGTCATCGGATCCGGAGCCTCGCCCAACGCGATGAGAGCCGAGCTCGCGAACATCACGAATAGGTTTGAGAGATCGGGACCGTGCGACTCGCCGGTCGACGGGGGCGGTGTGTGGGTCGGCGAGGGCGAGGCCGCCGGTCCTGCGGACACGGCACGCGACGTTGCCTCCGGGGCGGGCTCGTCCTCGCGATGTCGCCGGTCGGTAACCTTGAAGCTTTCCTCCTCCGCCATCCCTATTCCCCCCAGCGTCCCCGCCATTTCAGTCGGACGCGCGCGATCGACGTCGAGGCTAGCATGCGGCCCCAATCCCTTCAAGGACGCGACAGGCCTGTGTATAATGGCCGTGCACTTCCAGGACCCCCCATGCGTGACTCCGCCGGCACCCTCTTCGAATCGCTGTTGTCCATCATGTCGCGCCTGAGATCGGAAGGTGGCTGTCCCTGGGACCGGGAGCAGACGCGCGAGTCGCTGAAGCCCTATCTCATCGAGGAAGCCTACGAGGCGCTGGAGGCCCTGGACGGGGGATCGAGCGATCATGTCCAGGAGGAGCTGGGCGATCTTCTGTTCCAGGTCGTCTTTCATGCCCAGCTCGCGCGCGAGTCCGGGGAGTTCACGATGGAGGACCTCCTCGCCCGCTTGAACGACAAGATGATCCGTCGGCATCCGCATGTGTTCGCGGGGGGGCGGGTCGCCGACGCCGCCGAGGCCCTCTCCCAGTGGGAGCGGATCAAGCGCGGAGAGGGGAAGCCGAGCGCCCCGACCCGATCCGCGCTGGATGGCGTTCCCGCCTCGCTCCCTGCGCTCTTGCGGGCGCAGCGTCTCCAGGTCAAGGCCGGGCGCGTGGGCTTCGACTGGCCCACCTGGCGTGAGGCGTGGGCCAAGGTGGGCGAGGAGATGGCGGAGCTCGACCATGCCGCGGAAGCGGGCCACGCAGAGCGTGTCCGGGAAGAGCTGGGCGACCTGCTCTTCTCGATCGTGAACGTGGCCCGGCTCCTGGGAGCGGACGCCGAGGATAGCTTGAGAGGGGCCGCCGAGAAGTTCACCCGTCGCTTCAGAGAGGTGGAGTCGGAGATGAGCGCCGCGGGCCGGACGGTAGGTGACGCATCGCTGGAGGAGTTGGACCGGACGTGGGAGACCGTGAAATCCCGCGAAGGGCAGCCGGCGCCGCAACCGCCGGCGAGCGCCGGGCCCGGAGCCGAGCGATGAAAGCCAAGCTCGGAACCACCACCATCTCGATCCAGCTCGGCGACATCACCGACGCCGAGGTTGACGCCATCGTGAACGCCGCCAACTCGCACCTGCTCATGGGAACGGGCGTGGCGGGAGCGATCAAGCGCAAGGGGGGTACGGTCATCGAGGAAGATGCCGTCCGTCAGGGACCGGTCGAGGTGGGCGAGTCGGTGCTCACCGTGGCCGGGAACCTGGCCGCGACCCACGTGATCCATGCCACTACCATGGGCCCCGATCTGAAGACCGACCCGACCAAGATCGCGGCAGCCACCCGATCGACCTTGGCGCTGGCGGAGAAGCACAAGCTCAGCTCGATCGCCTTCCCGGCCCTTGGAAGCGGCGTCGGGGGCATCCCCCCGGCGACCAGCGCGGACGCCATGTTGACGGCCTTGGCCGAGCACCTGAAAGCGGGGAAGTCCTCGTTACAGAAGGTTCAATTCATCCTCTACCAGGCCGAGGCTCAGAAACCTTTTACGGATATGTTGAAGAAGGTGACTGGGTTATAGTTGAACGGTCGGGCTCCTCTTCGAGCCCCACCGCACGATGGCCGAAGCAAAACTCGGACAGCAGCCCGTTAGTCGACGCCTCGGAGATCTCCTGGTCAAAGAAGGACTGATCAACCAGGAGCAGCTTCAGCGCGCCCTCGCGGACCAAAAGGGGACAAACGAAAAGCTCGGCTCCATCCTCGTCCGGCTGAGCATCATCAGCGAAGACCAGCTGATCGCCTTCCTGTCCAAGCAGTACGGCATCCCCTCCATCACGCTCTCCCAGCTCGACATCGACGCCGAGGTCGTCAAGCTCGTGCCCGCCCAGATCGCGCGGAAGTACGAGGTGCTGCCCATCAAACGCGCGGGCAACCAGCTTACGCTTGCCATGGCCGACCCGACCAATGTCTTCGCGGTCGACGACGTCGGCTTCATGACCAATCTGCAGGTGGTCCCGGTGGTGGCGTCCCAGGGCGCAATCCGTCAGGCCATCGACCGGCTCTACGAGGCCCAGACCGGCGGCATCGCCGAGGTGCTCTCGGAAATGGACGCCACCGCCGGCGACGTCGAGGTCGTCGAGGGTCAGGACGAGCAGTGGGCCAAGGCCGACATCTTCGAGCTGAAGGAGTCGGCGGACGAGGCCCCGGTGGTCCGCCTGGTCAACATGATCCTGGTGGACGCGATCCGCCGGGGGGCCTCGGACATCCATCTCGAACCCTACGAGAAGGTGTTTAGGGTCCGCTTCCGGATCGACGGCGTGCTCCACGAGATCATGACGCCGCCCAAGCGCCTGGAAGCCGCCCTCACCTCCCGCGTGAAGATCATGTCCAACCTCGACATCGCGGAGCGGCGCCTGCCCCAGGACGGCCGGATCAAGCTCCGCTACAACCAGCGCGAGATCGACTTCCGCGTGTCGACCCTCCCGACGATCTTCGGCGAGAAGACCGTCATGCGCATCCTCGACAAGGAGGCGCTGCAGTTGGACCTGGCCTTGCTCGGCTTCGACGCCTGGAGCCTGGAGCAGTTCAA
>JBKPDT010000447.1:0-11057 GCA_046728035.1 Candidatus Methylomirabilota bacterium
GCTCCATTCATCCTCAAAGGCGGCGGCTGGTACGTCACCGACTACCCATCGGAATCGAGGAAGAAGGCGATGAAATCGGAGTCGCCTTCCTCGACCGGCGCCCAGTCTAGCACAGGGGATGCGAGCGCCGCGCCGAGTTCCGGCGGCTCGAGCGGCGATTCGGGCAAGAGCTCATCCGATTCGAGCAAGAGCTCCTCGAATGGCGGGGGCGCGGCCTCGAGCGGGGGCTCGACCGACAGCGGCAAGGGCAAGTCCACCCCCCCCTCCAAGTCGAAGAAGGGTTAGCGGTCCCGCTCCACGACGAAGTCCGCGATGAGGAGCAGCGTCTCCTTGTCCTCGGAGTCGGCGAAGGGCTCCAGGTCGGCCTTGGCCGTCTGAGCGTAGGCGTGGGCCCGCGCGAGCGCGTACTCGACGCCCTCGTATTTCACGACGAGCCGCCGGATCTCCTCGATGTCGGCCGCCTCCGGGCGGGGCCGCCTGAGAATGGCCTGGATCCGCTCGCGCTCGGCAAGGGCGGCGCGGTCGAGGGTGGCGATCAGGGGCAGCGTGCGCTTGCCCTCGCGCAGGTCGGCGCCGATGGCCTTGCCGAGCCTGGCCTCGTCGGCGACGAAATCCAGTGAGTCGTCGCTGATCTGGAAGGCGATCCCTATGTCCAGGCCGTAACGGGTCAGCGCCTCGAGACGCCCGGCCTCGGCGCGGGCGATGAGCCCCCCGATCCGGCAGCACGCCGAAATGAACGAGGCGGTCTTCTGGGTGATGATCCGGAGATAGTCCGCCTCCGTGGTCGTCCCCGTACGCTTGCGCTCGAGCTGGAAGACCTCGGCCTCGGTCATCGAGACGGTGGCTCGCGCGAGGGTGTCGAGCACGGCGGGGTCGCCGTCGCGCACCATCATCGCGAAGGACTTCGAGTAGAGGTGGTCGCCGACGAGGACGGACGCGTCGTCGCCCCAGCGGGCGTTGGCGGAGGGGCGGCCACGCCGGAGCGGGGCCTGGTCCACCACGTCGTCGTGGATGAGGGTGGCGGTGTGGAGGAGCTCGACCACGCAGCCCAGCCGCACCGCACGCGCCCCCTGGTAGCCGGCGAGCCGCGCCGCCATCAGAAGCAGGATGGGACGGAGGCGCTTGCCGCCCGCCCCCGCGATGAACTCACCCATCTCGCGGATGAGGTCGACCGGGGAGTGGATCTCGCGCCCGATCTCCGCCTCGATGGCCGCGAGCTCGCCGCCGATCATCAGCGCGACGCGCTCCTTCAGCAGCGTCTCAAGGGCGGTCGGGGGCTTCACGTCGGGGCGCGGCGCGGGCGCGGTCAACGGAGGAGGACCCGATCCCGGATCTTGATCTCGGCTGCCTCGCTCGCGCTCTGGACTTCCACCACCGAGAACTTCTCGCGGACCTCGGTCACCTTCCCCGTCGCGACCTCCTCGTCCAGCTCGCCGAGCAGCTCGCCGGTCATGGGATGGACGATGGGGATCTTGTCGCGGCGCAGGCTCACCAGGCTGCCTGGCTTGACGCCGTCGCGCGCGGTGAGGTCGATGACGATCCGCGTGGTGTCCACGAAGACGACGTAGCCGCGTGAGGGCGGCGGCGTCGCAGCCACCGGCACGGGCGCGCTGTCGGTGCGCGTGGTCGGGGTGGCGGAAACGCTCGCGCGCGGCGCCCGCGCGGCGTCGGGGGCCGGCGCAGGCGCGGCGGTCTGGTACGGGACCTTCTGGAGCGGGCTGATGCGGCCGCCGCCGGGGGGGTGACCATACTTGGACACCACCTCGGGCGGGGCGAGGAGGGTGGACTTGCCGAATACGAGCGACTTCAGCGTGGTCGGCATCTTCTCCTCTTCCACCCAGACGTACTCCGGCTCGCTCGGCACGTCGCCGAACCGCGGGTTCTTGATCAGGAGCCACTTCGACTCGGCCCGCTTGAGCTCGACGGTCGGATCCCCCGCGCTGGGATAGCCGATGACGTTCCGGATGGTGTTGCAGCCGGTGGTGAGGGCCGTCGCGGCCGAGAGGGCGACGACGACACCGAAGACGTTCAAGCGCCGCATGTCTCGCAGATCATAGCAGATCGGCCCTTCTAGTCCTCCGGGAGAGGCTCCCAGGGGAACCGCTGTTCGGCGGCGCCCTGGGTCCGGGTGAGGGCGAGGCGGCGGGAGAAGAGGGGGTTACCCGTCACTGCCGAGATCCACGTGATGTCGAGATAGGTGACGCCGCGCCGGTCCAGGAGGACTGGCACCAGCCACCCCGAGATCTCGAGTGGCTTGCCCAGGGCCACCGCGCGCTCCGGCCGTACCAAGAGCTCCTCTATGCGCGCGCGCTGGTTGAGGAAAAGCTCCTGTACCACGCCGGGGTCCACCGACTGGAAGCGCTTCGTCTGGTCGAGGCCCAGCGCGATCATGAACGGCACCCGGCGGAGATCGGCCTGGCCCTTGGTCAGGTCGAGCGTCGGTGCCACCGCCACCCGGATGCGGCCCCGCGTGATACGGGCTCCGTCCTCCGCCTCCACCTTCGGCTGGCCGTCGATCGGGATGTAGGTCGCCTCGGAGAAACGCCCCTCCACCCGCTGGATCTGGGCGTATCCGAGCACGTCCTCGTAGCGGCCGAGGATCTTGCCGGTGACGGGATGGCGGAACTCCTCGCCCTTGCGGAAGAGGGTGAACTCCTGCCCCCGCTGGACGCCGTCCTTGGCGGCGAGGTCGAGGTACACGCGGTCGCCGTCCACGCTGACGACCAGCCCCTCCACGGCGGGAAACGCGTTGAGAACTTCCCCGACGAGGAAGCCGAAGGTCGCCCCCACCTGATCGGCCTGCCCCGCCTCCCCCGCCGTCCCCGCCAGCAGCAGCACCGCCACCAGCGCCAGAACGAGTGTCCGCGGAATGCTAGGGGAGAGCGGAGGCCATTTCTGGGCCCCCGCTGATGAGAAGCGGCCCGGTTTCACGCGTGACCGTCGCATGTTCGAGAGACGGTCGCTTTCAGAACACCACCGACGGCACATACGTGCCGAAGACGGCGCGCAGGGCGGCGCAGATCTCGCCGAGCGTGACCTCGGCGCGGACGGCGTCGAGGATGAGCGGCACCAGGTTGTCGCGCCCGCGGGCGGCGCGGTCGATGGCCTCGAGCGCCCGCGCCGCCCGCCCGGCATCGCGCGACTTGCGGAGCGCGGCGAGCCGCTCCGCCATCCCTGCCGACACCGCGGGATCCACCTGGAAGAGGTCGCCGGGGGCCGGCTCGTCGACGACGAACTCGTTGACGCCCACCACCACGCGCGCCCGCGTCTCCACCTCCTGCTGGTAGCGGTAGGCCGCCTCCTGGATCTCGCGCTGCATGAAGGCGATGGCGTGGACGGCACCGCCCAGACCGTCGATCTTGGCGATATAGGTCTCCGCCTCCTCCTCGAGGAGGCGGGTGAGTCGCTCCACCGCGTACGAGCCCCCGAGGGGGTCGATAGTGTCGGCCACGCCCGACTCGTGGGCGAGGATCTGCTGGGTTCGCAACGCGATGCGCACCGCTTCCTCGCTGGGGAGCGACAGCGCCTCGTCCATCGAGTTGGTGTGCAGCGACTGGCAGCCGCCGAGCACGGCGGCGAGGGCCTGGATGGCCACCCGCACGATGTTGTTCTGGGGCTGCTGCGCGGTGAGCATGCTGCCCGCGGTCTGGGCGTGGAAGCGCAGGGCGAGCGAGCGGGGATCGGCGGCGCCGAACCGCTCGCGCATGAGGCGAGCCCAGAGTCGCCGGGCCGCGCGGAACTTGGCGACTTCCTCGAGGAGGTTGTTGTGCGCGTTGAAGAAGAACGACAGCTGCGGCGCGAACTCGTCCACGTGGAGGCCCGCTTCCACCGCCGCCGTCACGTAGGTGATGCCATTGGACAGGGTGAAGGCGACTTCCTGGGCGGCCGTGCACCCGGCCTCGCGCACGTGGTAGCCGGAGATCGAGATGCTGTTCCACTTGGGCACGCGCTCCCGGCAGAATGCGAACGTGTCGGTGATGAGCCGCAGCGAGGGGCCGGGGGGGAAGATGTACGTGCCGCGCGCGATGTACTCCTTCAGGATGTCGTTCTGGACGGTGCCCGACAGGCGCGCCGGCTCGATCCCCTGGCGCTCCCCCGCCGCGATGTACAGGCAGAGGAGGATGGACGCGGTGGCGTTGATGGTCATCGAGGTGGACACCCGCTCGAGGGGGATGCCGTCGAAGAGGTCGAGCATGTCGGGCAACGCGGAGATCGCCACCCCCACCTTCCCCACCTCGCTGCGCGCCATGGGGTCGTCGGCGTCGTAGCCCATCTGGGTCGGCAGATCGAAGGCCACGCTGAGCCCGGTCTGTCCCTGGCCGAGCAGGTAGCGATAGCGGCGGTTCGTCTCTGCCGCCGAGCCGAATCCCGAGTACTGCCGCATCGTCCAGAGCCGGCCGCGATACATGGTGGGCTGGACGCCGCGGGTGAACGGTGCCTCCCCGGGAAAGCCGAGGTCGCGGAGATAGTCGAAGGCTCCGAGATCGGCCGGGGTGTAGAGGGGGTCGACGGGGGCGCCCCCCGAGGTCGCGAAGAGCCCCTTCCGCTCGCCCGACTTCGCGAGCCCCGGCCGCAGCATGCGCGCCTCCCAGGCCCGGCGCGCCTCGTCGATCCGCTTGATCTCTTCGTCGCTCATGGGGACCAGATCACAGGGGAATATTCCCGTGCTTCTTCGGCGGGTTGCTGTCACGCTTGGTGTGGAGCACCTCGAGCGCCTGGATGAGGCGGCGCCGAGTATCCCGCGGCTCGATCACCTCGTCCACGTAGCCCCGCTCGGCCGCGACGAAGGGGTTGGCGAACATCTCGCGGTACTCGCGTGTTTTCTCCTCCTTGAGGGCGGCCGGATCGGCAGCGCCGTCCATCTCGCGCTTGTAGAGGATGCTGACCGCGCCGTCCGGACCCATCACCGCGATCTCCGCGGTGGGGTAGGCGAAGTTCGCGTCGCCGCGGATGTGCTTGGACGACATGACGCAGTAGGCGCCGCCATAGGCCTTGCGCGTGATCACGGTGAGCTTGGGCACGGTCGCCTCGCAGTAGGCGAAGAGGAGCTTGGCCCCGTGCTTGATGATCCCACCGTATTCCTGGGCGGTTCCGGGCAGGAAGCCGGGCACGTCCTCGAACGTGACGAGCGGGATGTTGAAGCAGTCGCAGAAGCGGACGAAGCGCGCGCCCTTGAGGGAGGCGTTGATGTCCAGGCAGCCGGCGAGGTGCGCGGGCTGGTTCGCGACCACGCCCACCGGACGGCCGTTGAGTCGACCGAACCCGATCACGAGGTTGGGGGCATGCTCCGCCTGCACCTCGAAGAAGTACCGATCGTCGAGCACCGCGCTGACGATGGTCTTGATGTCGTATGGCTTGTTCGGCTGGTCAGGCACCGCCGTCTGGAGCTCCTCGTCCGCGCGGTCGGCGGGGTCCAGCGTCGGGCGGATCGGCGGGTCCTCCAGGTTGTTCTGGGGGAGGAAGGTCATGAGCTCGCGGATCAGGGCCAGGCACTCCTCCTCGCTCTCCGCCGCGAAGTGGGCCACCCCCGAGATGGCGCCGTGCGTGCTGGCGCCGCCGAGCTGCTCGAAGGAGACCTCCTCGTGGGTGACCGCCTTGATCACGTCGGGGCCGGTCACGAACATGTAGGAGGTCCCCTTCACCATGAAGACGAAGTCGGTGATGGCGGGCGAATAGACGGCGCCGCCCGCGCACGGCCCCATGATGGCGGAGATCTGCGGTACCACGCCGGAGGCCAGCGTGTTGCGAAGGAAGATGTCCGCGTAGCCCGCGAGTGACACCACGCCCTCCTGAATACGCGCGCCCCCGGAATCGTTCAGTCCGATGACCGGCACGCCCGCCTTCAGCGCGAGATCCATGATCTTGCAGATCTTCCGCGCATAGGCCTCGGAGAGCGATCCGCCGAACACCGTGAAGTCCTGGGCGAAGACGAAGACGGGGCGGCCGTGCATGCGCCCCGAGCCCACGACGACCCCGTCGCCGGGAATCCGCTGGCTGTCCACGCCGAAGTCTCGGCTCTGGTGTACGACCAGCTTGTCGACCTCGGCGAAGGAGCCCTTGTCGAGCAGGAGCTCGAGGCGCTCTCGGGCCGTCTTCTTCCCCGCCCCGTGCTGCCGGTCGATGCGATCGGCGCCGCCGCCCAGGTCGGCAGCTTGGTTCCGGCGGCGGAGCTCGGCGAAACGATCCTCGAGGGGCAACGCGTGGACACCTCCTGCTGGTACCGATCGGTCGATGGCGGCCTGAGTATAGAGAGCCGGCGACGGGAAAGTCAATGAACACGAGGCCTTTTCGGGCGAGCCGATTGACTTCCCTACCCTCGCTTGCCATACTGCACGACCTATGAAGCCACTGGGGGGCGTGATTCTCGTGCTCTGCGCGGTCGCCGTCACGGTGGCGCTGGTGATGGCGCTCATGTCGCTCCGGCGGGCGCTCCAGCGGACGGAGGGGGTCCTCCACCTCGTAGAGCGCGAGATCCGCCCCATGGCGGCCCAGCTCGGCGCCTTGACCGAGGAGCTCCGTGGACTGTCACACCAGGCGACGGTCGAGCTGGCGCGTATCGGCCTGATCACCCGGCGGCTCGACGAGATCACGAGCGGCATCGCCAGGGTTGTCAACGTGGTGTCCGGGCTCTCCCGGGTCGGGCAGTTCGCCGGAGTGGCGGCGGGACTCAAGCGGGGGCTCGGGGTGTTCGTATCACGGCTGAAGAGTCGCCTGACCTGACGCGGCTCGGAGGGAGGACAAAGACATGTTGAACGAACGTAACAGCACGGATGCGGCGGGCTATCTCGGCTGGTTTTTCCTCGGCGCCGTTACGGGAGCGGCGGCCGCCCTCCTCCTCGCGCCCAAGACCGGACGCGAGACGCGAGAGCTGCTCGCCGAGCAGAGCGGCGAGGTGCTGAACCGCGCCAAGGCCACCGCCGGCGACGCACGCGAAAAGGCCGGCGGGCTCCTCGAGAAGGGGCGCGAGTACCTGGAGGAGCAGTCCAACCGGCTCATCTCCGCCTTCGAGGCCGGCCGGGCGGCCATGCGCGACGAGATGACCCAGGGCCGTCCGGGCGTCTAGCCCCGGATGGCGGAGGTCGAGCTCCCGAACCCCGAGGAGCTGCACGAGCGCGGCGAGGACCGGTTTGGCCGGCGCGTCGCGCTCGTCACCGCCGTCTTCGCCGTCGTCCTTTCCATCTCGTCGCTGGGCGGGAACAACGCGACGAAGGAGATGTTGCTTGCCCAGCAGAAGTCCTCAGACCAGTGGGCCTTCTATCAGGCCAAGGTCATCCGCGAGCATCTCTACCGCGCCCAGAAGCTGCGTCTCGAGGCCGATCTCGTCGAGCGCGGGGGTGCCATCCGACCGGAGGCCCGGGAGAAGCTCGAGGCCCTCACCAGGAAGTACGAGGAAGAAGAGAAGCGTTACAACGCCGAGAAGAAGGACATCGAGAAGGACGCCAAGAAGCTGGAGAGGGTGCGCGACCTCAGCGCGACCCGCGATCCCTACTTCGACCTCGCCGAGGTGTTCCTCCAGATCGCCATCGTGATGTCGTCGGTATCCATCCTGTCCAGGTCGCGGCCCGTCTTCTACTTCAGCCTCGTCCTCGCCATGGTCGGCACCACGCTCACGCTCAACGGCTACTTCCTCTTCTTCCACCTTCCCTGGCTCCACGACGTCCACTGAAGGCGCGGGGCCGCCCGGCTCACTCACGCTTCTTTACGGAGGGCCGGAGCCGGCCCGCTCGCATTCCTCGACGCGCGCGGCGAAGAAATCCTGCTCCCGCCGGTTCTTCGTGAGGCCGAGGGCGCGGCGGTAGGCGGCGGCGGCCTCCGGCCAGCGGCCGAGGCGGCGCAAGCAGTCCCCGCGCGCCGCGGGGAGATGCTGATAACCGGCGAGCGCGGGCCCCTCGAGCGCGTCCAGAAGGGTGAGCGCCACCCCCGGTCCCTCCGCCATCCCAACCGCGATGGCGCGGTTGACCGCGATCACCGGTGAGGGCGCGAGGGCGTGCAGGCTTCCGTAAAGGGCCACGATCGCCGTCCAGTCGGTCGCCTCCCACGTCGTCGCCCGCGCGTGACACGCGGCGATGGCGGCCTGGAGCCGATAGGGCCCCGCGCTCGCGAGCGGGCCTCCGCGGTCGAGAAGGGCGAGCCCGCGACTGATCCGTGCCCGGTCCCAGCGCCCGCGGTCCTGGTCGGCGAGGAGGACCAGGTCGCCGCGGCCGTCGGTGCGCGCGGGCGCGCGCGCCACCGTGAGCTCCATGAGGGCGAGAAGTCCCAGCACCTCGGGCTCCGCCGGCATCAGCTCGGCGAGGGTGGCCCCCAGGCGCACGGCCTCCTCGCAGACTTCCTCCCGATAGAGGCGCTCGCCCTCGCGCGCGGTGTGGCCCTCGTTGAAGACGAGGTAGATCACCGCGAGGACGGAGGCGAGGCGCGCGGGCAGTTCGGCCGCCTCGGGCACCACATAGGGCAGGTGCCGCGCGCGGATGGCCCGCTTCGCACGGACGATGCGCTGGGCAATGGTGGGCTCCGGCACGAGGAAGGCGCGGGCGATCTCGCCGGTGGACAGCCCGGCGACGAGGCGCAGGGTCAGGGCCACCTGGGTCTCCGGGGCGAGGGCAGGATGGCAGCAGGTGAAGATCAGGCGCAGCCGGTCGTCGGCGATCACCGCGGGGTCATCGACCGGAATCGGCGCCGCGAGGGTGCCGTCGGCCTCGCGCGCGAGGGCCTCGATCTTGCCGTGGATCCGACGCCGGCGGCGCAGGTGATCACGCGCGCGGTTGCGCGCCACCGTCATCAGCCAGGCGCCAGGATTGTCGGGCAGCCCGTCGGCGGGCCAATGGACGAGCGCCGCCGCCATTGCTTCCTGCACCGTCTCCTCGGCGGCATCGAGGTCGCCGAGCATTCGAGCCACCGCGGCGACGAGCCGGCCGTACTCGCCCCGGAAGACGTGCTCGACGAGGTAGCCGGCGAAGCCGAGGGCCGTCGCTACATCTCCCAGACCGGGCGGACCTCGATGAAGCCATCCTCACGGAGGGGGAGCTTCGAGGCCCACTCGACCGCCTCCGTCTTGGAGGCGCAGTCGATGAGATAGAAGCCACCGATTACTTCCTTGCTCTCTGCGAAGGGTCCGTCGGTGAGCTGGGGCTGACCGGCCTTGCTGCGGAGCCGGGTCGCTTCGGCCTGGGGGCGAAGCCGCTCCCCGTGGACCATCTTCCCGGCGGCGCGGAGTTCCTGCGCCACCTTCATGTGGGTGCCGACGATCTGCTTCATCTCCGCCTCGGTGCGCCGCCCTTCCGACTGCTCGTTGCCATGGATCAAGAGCATGAATTTCATGGCGATCTCCTTTCCGGTTCGGGGGGGTCTTCCCTCGCCTCACTCTCTACGACGTCCAACCCGGTCCGGAATCGACAACCATCCTCAACATGCCCGGGCCGGACGCCCACGGGCGGGCGTGATCGCGGCGCCCCCTACGGACGCCGGGTGATCCGGGCCCCGAGGGCGAGGAGCTTGCCCTCGATGTCCTCGTAGCCGCGGTCGATCTGCTCGATGCTGCGCATCACGGTGCGACCGTCGGCGCAGAGCGCGGCGATGAGGAGGGCGATGCCGGCACGGATGTCCGGGCTGGGGATGCCGCCCGGCTCCCCCCGCAGCCGGGCGGGGCCGTGGATGAGGACGCGATGGGGATCGCAGAGGACGATTCGGGCGCCCATGCCGATGAGCCGGTCCACGAAGAAGAGCCGGCTCTCGTACATCTTTTCATGGAAGAGCACCGTGCCCTCGGCCTGGGTGGCCCCGACCAGCGCCACGCTCATGAGGTCGGCGGGAAAGGCCGGCCAGGGGCCATCGTCCACCTTGGGGATGGCGTCGCCGAAGTCGGGCTGAATCACCAGCGGGCGCGCGCCCGAGACGGCGAGGTCCAGCCCGCGATACTCGGCGGCGATACCGAGGCGCGCGAAGACGGACAGCGTCATGCGGAGGTCCTCGGGACGCACGCCCTCGATCACCACCTCGCCGTCCGTCACCGCGGCCAGGACGATGAAGCTCCCCACCTCCATGAAGTCCGGGCCCAGGGTGAAGTCGGCGCCGCCCAGCGCCGCACCCCCGTGAATGGTCAGGACGTTGGAGCCGACGCCGTCGATCCGCGCCCCCATCTGGATGAGGAGCTGGCAGAGGTCCTGCACGTGCGGCTCCGACGCGGCATTGCGCATCACCGTGGTCCCCTCGGCCCGGACCGCGGCAAGCACCACGTTCTCGGTGGCGGTGACGCTGGCCTCGTCGAGCAGGATGTCGGCGCCCTGGAGCCGGCGGGCGGCCAGGTGGAGAAAGCCTTCTTCGCTGCTCACCTCGGCGCCGAGGGCGCGCAGACCGAGGACGTGGGTGTCGACGCGCCGCCGGCCGATCCGATCGCCGCCCGAATGCCCGAACTCGGCGCGGCCCTCGCGCGCGAGCAGCGCCCCCATGAGGACGAGGGCGCCGCGGATCTTGCGCAGCAGCTCGGGGTCGGGCCGCGTGCTCCGGAGGCTTCCCGCGCGCAGGGTAGCGGCATGGCGATCGTGTCGAGTAACCTCCACTCCGAGGCCCTCGACCACCGCGAGCATCGTGCGCACGTCGTCGATGTCGGGGAGGTTCCGGAGGGTCACGGGCGCGGCAGTGAGCAGGGCGGCGGCGATGGCCGGGAAGGCGGCGTTCTTGTTGCCGCTCGGCCGCACCCGCCCCTTGGTGCGGGCGCGCCCCTCGATGAGGAACTCGGCCACGTCTAAGGCCGCCCCGCAGGCTGATCAAAAAGGTCCATCAGCCTGAAGTCGGCCTTGCCGGGGAGGATCCGGTCGGCGATCAGATTGCGCATCATCTCCACGGTGCCGCCGCCGATGGCGAACATGCGCGCGTCCCGGACCATGCGCTCGAGCGGGAGCGCCCGGCCATACCCGGCCGCTCCGTGGATCTGCAAGGCCTGGCTGGTCACCGCCTGGGCCATCTCGGCGGCGAAGGTCTTGGCCTTGGCCGCCTCCAGCGGATCGGGAAAGCCGTCGACCGAGGTGCACGCAGCACGGTGGATGAGGAGCCGCGCGGCATCC
>JBKPDT010000448.1:0-16046 GCA_046728035.1 Candidatus Methylomirabilota bacterium
AGACAGGCCCAGAAGGAGCCCAGCCACGACGGGGAGAGCGGACGCGTGCCTCGTGGTCCAGCGACCCCGGCCGCACCCCTCCGCCGCCGGGACGGGCGCCGCTACGCGAACGGGTCGTCGTCAGCCTTCTCGTGCCAGAGGTACTCCATGTTGCGGGCGGCGGCCACCGCCATGTCGCGGCCGTTCAGGCGGGCGATGAGAGCCAGCGCCATGTCGATGCCGGCCGAGACGCCGGAGGACGTGACGAGATCGCCGTCGTCCACCCAGCGGGCCTTGCGGCGCCAAAGCACCTTGGGCCCCTGCTGGACCACCCACTCCCAGGAGATCTTGTTCGAGGTGGCGGCGCGACCGTCCATGAGGCCGGTCCGGGCGAGCAGCGCCGAGCCCGTGCACACCGTGGCGGTGATGGGGGCGCGCCGACTGAGCGCGGCCAGGCGTGAGAGGAAGGCCGCGTCCTCCACGGCGGTGCGGGTGCCAAAGCCGCCGGGCACGAGGAGGATGTCGAAGTCGGGGACGTCGGCGAACGTGTGGTCGGCGTGGGTGGACGGGCCTTCCCCGCTCTTGATCGGCCCCGTGTGGTCGGCGACGGTAAAGATCCGGAAGAAGCGGTGCGGCGTTCCGTCGGGCCGCACGATCCGGGAGGCGCCGAAAGCCTGCACGGGGCCATAGACGTCCAGCACGGTGAAGCCGTCGAAGAGCACCACCGCCACGCGCTTGACTGCCGGGGCCTCGGCCATGACTGCCTCCTTGTCAGGTCGTGATGTCCCGAGAGTGCGCCGGCTGGGGGCCTGGCCGCAATGCCAAAGGATTGATCGATCCCGCCACCAACCGGGCTCCCCGCCTGGGGTACTATTGGCGCGACATGGACGACGTATCAGCCTCCGGCTGCAGCTCGCCAGACTATGCCCACCAGTTCAACCCGCCGTGGACGCTCGATCCCGCCCGCGTCGCCCTGGTGGTGGTGGACATGCAGTACGCGAGCGCGTCGCGCCGGGAAGGCCTGGGCCGCCTCCTCAAGGACCGGAACCAGGAGGCCATGGGCGCCTACCGGTTCGAGCGGATCGAGACCGTGGTGGTCCCCACCATCCAGGGCCTCCTCGCCTTCTTCCGGGAGCACGGGCTGCGCGTGGTCTACCTCACGGTGGGCTCGGAGATGCCCGACTTCAGCGATCTCCTGCCGCACATGCGCCCCTTCGCCGAGAGCATCGGCAATACCGCGGGACGGCGCGAGCACGCGATCCTGGACGACCTCGCTCCCGCCGCCGGTGAGGCGGTGCTGAACAAGACCACCATGAGCGCCTTCCATTCCTCGGGCTTCGAGCGGCTCATGCGGGCCTGGGGCGTGGAGCAGCTCTGCTTCACCGGCGTGTCCACCAACTCGTGCGTCGAGGGCACGGCGCGCGACGCGGTCGACCGTGGCTTCCCGTCGGTCCTCGTGGAGGACGGCTGCGGCGCGGCGAGCGCGCGTCTGCACGAGGCCACCTGCGAGAACTTCGGGCGCTTGCTTGGGCGGGTGGCGCGCAGCGACGAGATCCGCGCGGAGCTGAGCGCCGCCCTCGCCCGGCCCGCCGCCCGCTGACCGACTCGTCGCGCGCGACCCAGGAGGATCCCATGGCCGGCAAGCTGTTCGAGGAGCTGTCTCCGGGGCAGGTGTTCCAGCACCAGCCCGGCCGCACCGTCACTGAGGCGGACAACGTCTTCTTCTCCTGCCTGACCATGAACCCGCAGCCCCTGCACGTGGACTTCCACGCCGCGCAGAAGGCGGAGTTCGGCAAGCCGCTGGTGAACAGCCTGTTCACCCTCGGCGTGGCGGTGGGGCTGTCCGTGGGCGATACCACGCTGGGTACCACCGTGGGCAATCTCGGCTTCGAGAAAGTCGAGTTTCCCAAGCCTGTCTTCCACGGGGACACCATCTACTCGGAGACGGAGGTGGTGGAGAAGCGCGAGTCGCGCTCGCGCCCCGAGTGGGGCATCGTCATCTTCGAGCACCGCGCGAAGAATCAGCACGGCGATGTGGTGATGCGTTGCCGCCGCGCCGCCATGATGCGGCGGCGGGGAGCCTGAGTGCCCGGCCCCGGGCTCCGGCGGTCGCTCCATTTCGTCCCCGGCGGCAACGAGCGCATGATCGCGAAGGCGCTCACGCTCCCCGCCGACGGGCTCATCCTCGACCTCGAGGACGCGGTGGCCCCGGAGCGGAAGGCGGCCACCCGTCCCATCGTGCGCGGCTGGCTCGAGCGGCTGGACTTCGGCGGGCGCGAACGCTGGGTGCGGATGAACCCCATCTACTCCGAGCACGGGGAAGCCGATCTCGAGGAGACGATCGCGGGTAGGCCCCACGGCTTCGTGGTGCCCAAGCCGCGTCACGCCGGCGACATCCGTCGCATCGCGGGGACGCTCGACAAGCTGGAGCAGCGCCACGGGCTGCCGTGGGGCTCGACGCGCCTCGTCCTCATCGCCACCGAGACGCCCGAGGGCCTGCTCAATATCCGAGAGGTTGCCGCGGCGAGCCCGCGCATCGCCGTCGTCTCGTGGGGAGTGGAAGACCTCTCCGCGGCGATGGGGCTGCCGCGCGTTCGGGACGCCGAGGGACGCTACCTGGACATCCCGCGCCATGCCCGTGTGATGTGCGCGGTGGCGGCGGCGGCCGCCGGCGTGGAGGCCCTCGACACCGTGTACACCGACATCGGCGACCTCGACGGCCTCCGGCGGGAATGCGAGGAGGGCGTGGCGATGGGCTTCACCGGCAAGATATCGATCCATCCCGCGCAGATCGAGGTGATAAACTCCGTGTTCACACCGTCCCGCGCCGACGCGCAAGAGGCCGCGGCCCTGGTGTCCGCCTTCGAGGAGCATGCGCGCCGCGGGGCGGGAGCCTTCGCCTGGAAGGGACAGATGATGGACATGCCGCATCTCACGCGCGCGCGGAAGATCCTCGAGCGGGCGCGGCACGCCGGGGTGATCTGAGTGCGGGGACGCCGCCGCGTGCTCGCCGTCGCCGCCCTCGTCCTCGCCAGCGCGGTGGTGTTCGTCCTTCCCGTGGGCCGCCGGCCCCTCTACAACCAGGACGAGGTCCGCTACGCGATGCTCGCGCGCGAGGTCGCCGAGCACGGCCGCTGGTTCCTGCCCCGCGTGCGCGACGAAGTCTACCTCAACAAGCCCCCGCTCTTCTTCTGGACGGTTGCCCTCGTCTCACTCCCCTTCGGCAAGGTGTCCGACGTCACCGCCCCGCTCGTCTCGGTGGCCGCCGCCCTCGCCGGCATCCTCGGCGCGTTCGCGATCGGCCGCCGCCTCTGGGGCTTCCACGCGGGCTTCGCCGCCGCCGCCGTGCTCGCCGCCACGCCGTTCTACTTCTTCATGGCGCACCAGGTGCTCACGGACATGATGCTGACCGCCTGGCTCGTGTGGGCGCTCTACTTCTACCTGTGCGCCACCGCGCCCGGCGGGGGGCGGCTTCCCCTGCTGGGCTTCTACCTCTGCACGGCCGGCGCGCTTTCCACCAAGGGGCCGGTGGCCCTTCTGGCCCTCGTCGCCGCCGTCGCGGCGAGCGCGGCCACCGACGGCCGCGCCGGGCTCCGAGCGCTTCGCCTGCCCGCGGGGATCGGCCTGATCGCGCTCACCACCTTGCCCTGGCTCGTGCCGTACATGCTGCAAGGGGAGAAGAGCTACGCGCGCGCGGTGCTGCTCACCGACTATTTCGCCTGGTACTTCCGGTCCACCGCCGATTCACGGCTGGCCGCGTTCACCACCTATCTCGCCGGATTTCTGCCCTGGGCCCTCGTTCTCCCCCTGGCGGCCCGCTGGTGGTGGATCGCGCCGGATCGGGGGCGCCGCCGCCTGCTCGCCTGGACGGGCGTGTTCGTCGTCGCGCTGGCGATCTCCGGCGCCCAGCGCTCGCGCTATTTCCTCCCCGTGCTTCCGCTCCTCGCGATCCTGCTCGGCGAGTTCTTCGTGCGCGCTCCCCTCGCGGCGGGCGTCCGGGGGCAGCGCCTCGTCACCGCGCTCGCCGGCGTCTTCCTCGCGATGGCGGTCGCGATGGCGGTGGCGGTCACCTTCGCGCCCGGCGGCTTGAGCGCCACCGGCGGGGACTGGCTGTACCTGCCCGCGCCTGGTCTCGAGCGCGGGCTCATGGCCGGCTTCCTGGTGGCCGGCGCCGGCGCCGGGCTTGTCGTCGCGTGGCGCCGGGCCGGCGGCTTCGCGGTGGCGACCTGCTGGGCGGTGGCCCTCATCGCCGTGCTCGGGGTGGAGGGGATCGGCTATCCCGGCCGCTACGCCGAGTGGAATGGCGTGCGGGGCTTCGCCGAGCGGGTGCGGATGACGCGGCCGGCGGAGCGCGCGCTGCTCGCCTATCCCGACGCCAACCTCGCCTTCGACTTCTACCTCGGCCGGCCCGTCCGCGAGCTGCCCCGCGCCGACCAGGTGGTGGAGATGGTGACGAGCCCCGCCGCGCGGGACGCCCTTCTCATCCGCGAGGAGCGGTGGACCACCCTCGGCGCGGGCGCCGACCCCTCCTGGCGTGCCGTCGCCCGGGGCGTGGTGGGCGGCCGCCCCTTCGTGCTCCTGCGCAACCACGAGTAGTCCACACGCCGCAAGGAGGCTGCCATGAGACCCCGGATCGCCGCCCTGCTCGCCCTCGTCACGCTCGCGCTCGTGCCCGTGCTCGCCGGGGTCGCGCTCGCCCAGTCGACGCCCACCCTCGTGGTCACCGGCTACGGCGGGCGGTGGTCCGAGGTGATGAAGCGCGCCCTCACCGAGCCCTTCGAGAAGAAGCACAACTGCAAGGTCGAGATCGTCACCGGCATCACCACCGAGTGGGTGGCCAAGCTCATGGCGGCGGGACCCGACAACCCGCCCTTCGACGTGATCGTGGGCAACGAGCCCCCACTCCCCATCCCCCGCGAACGCGGCTTCTTCGACAAGCGCAACGAGGCGGCCACGCCCAACGTCAAGAGCATCTATCCCAAGGCCCTCGTCGGCGACACCGGCGTGGTCCTCTTCTGGTCTCGCATCGGGCTCGCCTACCGCACCGATATGGTGAAGAGCCCGCCGCGGGCCTGGAAGGACTTCTGGAGCGACGAGTTCACCGGCCGGCGCGGGGCCTACACCATCACCAATACGCTGGGCATCAACTTCCTCTTCATGGCCAACAAGCTCTTCGGCAAGGACTACTTCGACATGGACGCGGGGGTGCCCGCGGTCAAGCGTCTCGCCCCCAAGTTCGTGGACTTCACCGGTACCATGGAGAAGCTGCTCGAGCAGAAGGAGGTCGCGGTGGCGGTGCTCCACGACGGCTCCGCCTGGGACCTCGCCAAGCGCGGGCTGCCCGTCTCGTGGGCGGCGCCCGCGGAGGGCGTGCCCATCCTCGACCAGGTCGCGCACGTGACCCGCGGCTCGAAGCAGAAGGACCTGGCGTGGAAGTTCGTCAACGAATACCTGGCGCCGGAAGTGCAGCTGGCCTACGCCACCGAGCTCTTCTTCAGCCCGACGAACCGGACCGTCAAGCTGCCCGCGGAGGTGGCGACCAAGATCATCAGCGGCCCTAAGGACGTGGACTCCCTCGTGATCTTCGACTGGAGCCAGATCGTCAAGCAGCGGCCGGCGTGGACGGAGCGCTGGAACCGCGAGATCCGCTAGCCAGCCATGGCGGCGGCGGTCGACGTCGCGCTGGCGGGGGTGACCAAGCGCTACGGCGCCACCGTCGCGCTGGACGACGTCACCCTGGAGGTGCGTGAGGGCGAGTTCTTCACGCTCCTAGGCCCGTCCGGCTGCGGCAAGACCACCGCCCTCCGGAGCATCGCCGGGTTCGTGACGCCCGACGCCGGCGAGGTGTTCCTCAAGGGCGACCGCGTCACCGCGCTGCCGCCCCATCGTCGCCGCGTGGGCATGGTCTTCCAGCACTACGCGCTCTTTCCCCACCGTACCGTCGCCCAGAACGTGGCGTTCGGCCTCCGCATGCAGAAGGCGCCGCGCGAGGAGATCGGACGGCGCGTCGCCGCCGCGCTGGAGCAGGTGCGGCTCCCCGGCCACGGCGACCGCTTCCCGCGGCAGCTCTCGGGGGGCGAGCAGCAGCGCGTGGCGCTGGCCCGCGCGCTGGTGACGCAGCCGGCGGTGCTCCTTCTCGACGAGCCGCTCGGCGCGCTCGACAAGAAGCTCCGCGAGCACATGCAGGTGGAGCTCAAGCGGCTGCAGCGCGAGGTGGGGGTGACCACGGTGTACGTGACGCATGACCAGGAGGAGGCGCTCGCCATGTCGGACCGCGTGGCGGTGCTCCGGAGCGGCCGTGTCCAGCAGGTGGGGACTCCGGTGGAGGTCTACGAGCGGCCTCTGAGCGCCTTCGTGGCCGACTTCATCGGCAATACGAACCTCCTCCCCGGCCGCGTGCTCGCGGCGGGGGCGGGGGAGGCCACCCTCGAATGCCGCGGTCAAAAGCTCCGCGCCGCCGCCAGCACGCCGGTGACGGGGGAAGACGGGGTCCTCGCGGTGCGCCCGGAGAAGCTCGAGCTGACCCCGGCGGAGGGGGCCCCCGGCGGTGGCATGGAGAACGAGCTTCCCGCCGTGGTGATCCATGTCGTGTATCTCGGTGAGACCGTGCTCTTCCACCTGCGCTCGGACGACGGCATCGAGCTGCAGGCACTCGAGCTGGCGCCGGGGGGCGGCGCCCGTTACCCGGTGGGGACGCGGGTCCGCGTCGGCTGGCGCGCCGCCGACGCGCGGGTGCTGACGCCATGAAGACCCGGATCGGCATGGTCACCGTCGGGCAGGCGCCCCGCGTGGACGTGGTGCCGGAGATGCGGGAGATCCTCGGGCCCGACGTGGAGGTGATCGAGCGGGGCGCTCTCGACGGGGTCTCGCGCGAGGCCATGGCCGGCCTGGCGCCCGGTCCCGCCGACGACATCCTGGTCACGCGGCTGGCCGACGGCTCCTCCGTCTTCGTGGGCAAGCAGCAGATGACCCCGCGCGTGAAGGCCAAGATCGCCGACCTCGAGACGACGGAGGACGTGGCGCTCACCGTGCTCCTCTGCACCGGCGCCTTCAAGGGCATCGCGGGGGCGCGGCCGCTCGTGGAGCCCGAGAAGGTGCTCCTCGGCATGGTGCGCGCTGTCTCCTTTCCTGGTCGCCTCGGCGTGCTCACGCCCTCGGCGCGGCACGTGCCGCAGACCGAAGCGCGGTGGCGCGCGCATGGCTTCGACCCGGTGGTGGTCCCCATGTCGCCCTACGAGCACGGGGCCGATGCGGAGACGGGCGAGGCCTTCCGCGCGGGGGGCGCGGGGCTCGTCATCCTCGACTGCATCGGCTTCCGACGGGAGGCGCGGCGCGCGCTGCAGGAGGCGGCCGGCGTCCCCGTGCTGGTCGCGAACCTGCTCGTGGCCCGCGTGGTCGCCGAGCTCATCGGCGCATGAGCGCCGGCCCCCGACTCTGGGTCCGGGTGGCGCTCCTGCTACCCTTCACCGGCCTCCTCGCCGTCTTCTTCACGGTGCCGCTGCTCATCATGGCGGCGGTCAGCGTGGCCCGTCAGGACTTCGGCACCTACGAGTGGGCGCTCACCCCCGCCAGCTATGTCCGCTTCCTCACCGACTCGTTCTACCTCGGGGTCCTGTGGGACACCCTCTGGCTGGGAGCAGTGGTGACCGCGGTGGCGCTGCTCCTCGGCTACCCGCTCGCCTATCACCTCGCGCGCACGCGCTCGCGCCTGAAGCCGCTGCTCCTCGTCTGCGTGCTGTCGCCGCTCCTGGTCGGCATCGTCATCCGCTGCTACGGCTGGATGATCCTCCTCGCGGACCGCGGGCTGATCAACGCCTCGCTGGTGGACGCCGGCTGGCGGGCCACTCCCCTGCCGCTGATGTACAACCACTTCGGGGTGGGGGTGGCCCTCGTGCACGTCTTCTTGCCCTTCATGATTCTCTCGCTCACCGGCGTGATCAAGCGCATCGACCCCGCGCTGCTGGAGGCCTCGATGACGCTGGGCGCCTCGCCGGCGCGCGCGTTCTGGGAAGTGACCCTGCCGCTGTCGCTACCCGGCATCCTCGCCGGCTCGCTCCTCGTCTTCTCGCTCGCCATCAGCTCCTTCGTGGTGCCCGTCCTCCTCGGCGGCTTCAAGGTGTACGTGCTGCCCATCATCGTGTACGAGCAGATCCTCTCCGTCTTCGACTGGCCCTTCGGGGCGGCCTCGGCCTTCGTCCTTCTCGTCCTCTCGCTCGCCATCATCGTGGGCTATATCAAGCTCACCGAGCGGGCCCTCCGGGGGCTCGCGTGATGGAGCGGGCGGGCTGGCCGCTCCGCGCGGCGGTGGCGGCGGTGTACGTCTTCCTGCTCCTGCCCCTCGTCATCGTGGTGGCGGCGGCCTTCAACGCGGGAAACTACTTCACGTTCCCGCCCCAGGGCTTCTCCCTGCGCTGGTTCGCCAACTTCTTCCAGCGCCGCGAGTTCATGCAGTCGCTCTGGCTCTCCGTCGAGATCGCGTTCTGGACGGCCGCCGTCGCCAGCGTGATCGGCACCATGGCGGCGGTGGCGCTGGTGCGGGGACGCTTCCCCGGACGCGATCTCCTCAATGCCTACGTGACCTCGCCGCTGCTCCTGCCCCAGATCCTGACCGGGGTGGCGCTGCTCCAGTACTTCAGCCTGATCGGCCTCGCCCAGAGCTACTGGGGGCTCCTCATCGCCCACGTGGTGGTCACCACGCCCTACGTGGTGCGGACGGTGTCGGCCACCCTCTACCACTTCGACCTCGCCCTCGAGGAGGCGGCCCAGAGCCTCGGCGCCTCTCCCCTGCGCGCCTTCTTCGAGGTGACGCTCGGCGTGATCAAGCCCGGCGTGGTGGCGGGCGCGGTGCTCGCCTTCGCCATCTCCTTCGACAACTTCACCATCTCGCTCTTCCTCACCAGCCCCAAGCTCACGCCCCTGCCCATCGAGCTGTTCGCCTACCTCAAGTACTCCTTCGACCCCACCGCGGCGGCGGCGAGCGCGGTCGCCATCGGCGTGACGCTGGCGCTGATGCTCGCCATCGCGCGCTTCATGGGGCTCGAGGAGTTCACGGGCTTCTAGCCTTGGCCCCGCCCCGTCCCGTCTCCCTCGCCGAGATCGAGTCGCTCGCCATCGGCGCCTGGATCCTCGGCACCGGCGGCGGCGGCAGCCCCTATCTCGCTCTCCTCAACATGCGCGCGCTCTACCGCGAAGGCCACGTCGTCTCGCTCATGGACCCCGCCGAGCTGGCCGACGATGACCTCGTGGCCATTGTCTCCAACATGGGCGCGCCCCTGGTAGGACAGGAGCGGCTGACCGATCCGCGCACCATCCACGCGGCGGTGCGGATGATGGAGGACTACCTCGCGCGTCGCTTCAAGGCGGTAATGTCCCTCGAAATCGGCGGCGGCAACGCCATCCAGCCCTTCATGGCCGCGGCCCTCCTCGGCCTCCCCGTGGTGGACGGGGACACCATGGGGCGCGCCTTCCCCGAGGCGCAGATGACGAGCTTCGCCATCCACGATCTGCCCATGTACCCCCTCACCCTCGCTGACGTCCGCGACAATGCCGTCATCGTGGCGCGCGCGGCGAGCTGGAAGTGGATGGAGCGCATCTCCCGGCGCGCGTGCGTAGAGGTGGGGTCCATCGCCGCCACCTGCAAGGCCCCGCGCACCGGCAAGGAAGTGAAGGAGTGCGGGATCCTCTACTCGACCAGCAAGGCCATCCGCCTCGGCCAGACCGTCCAGGCGGCGCGCCGCGCCCATGCCGACCCCATCGCGGCGGTGATCGCGGCGGAGGGCGGCCAGCTCCTCTTCAGCGGGAAGATCAGCGACGTGAGCCGGCGCACCACCGAGGGCTTTCTCCGCGGGACGGCTGCCATCGACGGGCTCGACCGGTTCCGCGGCCACGCCTTCTCGCTGGCCTTCCAGAACGAGTTCGCGGTGGGCTGGCTCGACGGGGAGCCGCGCGTCACCACCCCGGACCTCATCTGCGTGATGGACACGGGCTCGGGCGATGCCATCGGCACCGAGACGCTCCGCTACGGCCAGCGCGTCTCCGTGGTCGCGCTGCCCGCCCCGCCCATCCTGCTCACGCCGAAGGGGCTCGAGCACGTGGGCCCGCGCGCCTTCGGCTACGACCTCGATTTCGTCTCGGTGTTCGCGTGACCCGCCTCCGGCTCGGCATCGACGTGGGCGGCACCAATACCGACGCGGTGGCGCTGGACGGGGACCGCGTCCTGCACGCGGAGAAGACCCCCACCACCCCCGACGTCACCACCGGCATCACCACCGCGCTTGCCCGTCTGCTCGAGGGCTCCCGTCTGGACCGCGCGGCGGTGGACGCGGTGATGATCGGCACCACGCACTTCACGAACGCGGTGGTGCAGCGGCGGGACCTTTCGCGCGTGGCGGCGGTGCGGATCGGCCTGCCCGCCAGTGCCTCGCTGCCCCCGTTCGTGGACTGGCCGGAGGATCTGGCCGCCCTCGTGCGCGGCGAGGTCGTGATGCTGGAGGGCGGACACGAGTTCGACGGCCGGCCCATCGTGCCCTTCGACGGGGCGGGGATGCGCAGGACGGCGCGGCGTATCCGCGAGGCGGGGATCGGCTCGGTGGCCATCGCCTCCGTGTTCTCGCCCCTCAATCCGGCCTGCGAGGACGAGGCGGCGGGGATCCTGAAGGAGGAGTGCCCGGACGTGGCGGTGACCTGCTCCCACGCGCTCGGGCGCATCGGCCTCCTCGAGCGGGAGAATGCCACCTTGCTCAATGCCTGCCTGGTGGATCTCGCCCGCCGCACGACCCGCGCCTTCGCGGCGGCGCTCGCGGCGAGCGGGCTCGCCGCCCCGCTCTACATCACCCAGAACGACGGCACCGTGATGCGGGCGGCGGTCGCCGAAGCCTTCCCCGTTTACAGCTTCGCCTCCGGGCCCACCAATAGCATGCGCGGCGCGGCCTTTCTCTCGGGCCTCACCCATGCGCTGGTCGTGGACGTGGGCGGCACCACCACCGACGTGGGGAGCCTCGTCCACGGCTTTCCCCGCGAGGCCAACAGCGTGGTGGAGGTGGGGGGCGTGCGGACGCTGTTCCGGATGCCCGATCTCCTCTCGGTGGGTCTGGGCGGCGGCAGCCTGGTCGGAGCCGGTGGCGCCGCCGTCGGCCCGCTCAGCGTGGGCTATCGCCTCACCGAGCGCAGCCGTGTGTTCGGCGGCCCGGACCTCACCGCGACCGATCTCGCGGTCGCCGCCGGCCTCCTCGACCTGGGCGACCGCCGGCGCGTGGCCGATCTGCCGCGCGCGCTCGTCGAGGCGGGACTCGCGCGCACGCGCGCCATCATCGAGGAGGCGGTGGACCGGATGAAGGTGGACGCGCGCGAGGTGCCGCTGGTCGCGGTGGGGGGCGGCGCCTTCCTCGTGCCGGAGCGGCTGCCCGGCGTCTCCGAGGTGATCCACGTGCCCCATCACGACGTGGCCAATGCGGTGGGTGCCGCCATCGCCCAGGTGAGCGGCGAGGTGGACCAGATCTTCCAGAACCGCACCCGCGGGGAGGCCATCGCGGCGGCCCGCGCCCTCGCCGAGGCCAAGGCGGTGGAGGCGGGCGCCGATCCCGCCACCCTCTCCGTCGTCGAGGTGGAGGATCTCCCGCTGTCCTACCTGCCGGGCAACTCCCTGCGGACGCGCGTGCGGGTGGTCGGCGACATCGCCTGAGCCGCCACCCGGGTCGTGGCGAGCGGCTCGATGCCTTGACAGGTCAGCGTAAGTCTGCTAGAAGAAAGCCCAATTCCCCCCGGAGGAGGATCCTAATGACAAGGACGTGGAAGTGCGTGACCGCCACGCTCGGGGTGGCTGCGGTGCTCGCGCTCGCCCTGCCCGCCGCCGCCCAGGCGCCGATCAAGATCGGCGCGTCGCTGTCGTTGACCGGGACCTACGCCAAGCTCGGGTCCTATCAGAAGGAGGGCTACGATCTCTGCATCCAGGAGGCGAACGACAAGGGCGGGGTGCTCGGGCGCAAGGTCGAGATCGTCGTCTACGACGATCAGTCCACCCCGACCACCGGCCAGCGCCTCTACGAGAAGCTCATCACCGAGGACAAGGTGGACGCGGTGATGGGGCCCTACTCCTCGCCCATCTCCGAGGCGGTGGCCAACGTGACCGAGAAGTACAAGAAGGTGATGGTCTCGCCGCTCGCCGCGACCACCTCGATCTTCAAGAAGGGCCGCAAGTACATCTTCATGGTGATCTCGCCCGCCGAGGTCTATCTCGAGGGCCTGGTGGACATGGCGGCCAAGCGCGGGCTCAAGACCATCGCCATCGTCAACGAAGACACGCTGTTCACCAAGACCTCCGCGATCGGGACGGCGGAGATGGCCAAGAAGCGGGGCATGCAGGTCGTCTTCCAGGAAGCTTACCCCAAGGGGAACACCGACTTCTCGGCGCTCCTCACCAAGATCAAGGCGGCCAATCCGGAAGTCATCGCCGCCGCCACCTACTTCGACGACGCCGTCGCGTTGACCCGCCAGATGAAGGAGCTGAACGTCAACCCGAAGATGTACGCGGTCACCGTCGGCGGCGACCTCCCGGAGTTCTACGACCTGCTCAAGCAGAACGCGGAGTACATCTACGGCGCAACGCAGTGGGAGCACACCTTGCCCTACCCGGGGCAGAAGGAGTTTTACGCCGCCTACAAGAGCAAGTTCAACCGGGAGCCCGTCTACCACTCGGCGGCGGGCTATGCCGGCTGCGTGATTTACCTCGAGGCGGTGAAGCGGACGGGCTCGCTGGACGCCGACAAGGTGCGCGAGACCCTGCTCAAGATGGAGCTCAAGACGGCGTTCGGGGAGTACAAGGTCGATGCCGACGGGTTCCAGCTCGCGCACAAGATGGTCATGCTCCAGTGGCAGGACGGCAAGAAGGTGACCGTCTGGCCCGACGAGCTCGCCAACGGCAAGGCGCGCTTCCCGACACCGCCGTGGAGCCAGCGGTAGCCGGGTGCGTCTGACCGCAACTCTACCCGGCGCCCGCCGGACCTCCGGCGGGCGCGCGGGCTCTCCGGCTCTTCGCGGATGACCGTCGTCACCCCGATCATGCTGGGCCAGGTGATCGTCTCCGGTCTCCTCGCCGGCGCTCTCTACGCCATGGTCGCGCTGGGCCTCGGCCTGATCTTCGGCGTCATGCGCGTGCTCAACGTGGCCCACGGGCCGATCCTCATGCTCGGGGCCTACATCACCTACTGGCTGTTCAGCACGGTGGGGCTCAACCCCTACCTCTCGCTGCTCGTCTCGATGCCGGTGGTCTTCGTCATCGGGGTCGCCCTCCAGCGCTTCCTCGTGCGGCGGGTGGTGGACGCCCCCGAGCTGTCCTCGCTCCTCCTGACCTTCGGCATCTCCATCGCCCTGGTGAACTTCGCCCAGCTCGCCTTCACCTCCGACCTGCGGTCGGTGGAGTTCATTACCGGCTCCTTCCTCATCGGCCCCTTCGCCTTCTCGAAGTCGCGTGTGATCGCCTGCCTCTTTGCCGCCGGCATCACGGCCCTGGCGTTCCTGTTCCTCCAGAAGACGCGGCTCGGCAAGGCCATCCGGGCCGTTTCCCAGAGCCGCGAGGTCGCGCAGGTCTGCGGCATCAACGTGCAGCGCATCCACATGCTGGCCTTCGGGCTGGCGTCCGCCCTCGCCGCCGCCGGCGGCACCCTCGTGGCGGTGATGGTCGCGATCCAGCCCGAGATGGGCGCGGTCTACACCTTCAAGTCCTTCCTCGTCATCGTGCTGGGGGGAGCGGGGAACTATCCCGGCGCGCTTCTCGGCGGCCTCCTCCTGGGGCTGGTCGAGCAGCTCGCCTCGCTCTTCCTCACCACCCAGGTCAACGAGGCGGTCGCCTACGTCCTGCTCGTGCTCGTCCTCCTGCTCCGTCCCACCGGACTCCTCGGGGGGCGGTCGACGTGAAGCGGTGGACCCGCTGGTTCTTGCCGGCGCTGGCGGTGCTCCTCCTCGTCCTCTCCGTCTATCCTCTCTGGGCGACCGGCTACGGCGTCCGTGTCATGCTCCAGCTCTTCATGTGGATCGCGCTTGCTCAGTCCTGGAACCTGATCTCCGGGCTCACCGGGTACGTGTCCTTCGGGCACGTCGCCTTCTTCGGCATGGGCTCCTACACGACCGCCATCCTCGTCGGCAAGGGAGTAGCCTGGCCCGTCGCCGCGCTGGCCGGCGGCGCCATGGCGGTAGTGCTGGCCTTCGTGATCGGCTGGCCCTGCCTCCGCCTCAAGGGACCCTACTTCGCCATCGCCATGCTCGGGCTCAACGAGGTGCTCCGGGTCGCGGCCTCCTATTTCGAGGGGCTCACCGGCGGCGGCCTCGGCCTGTCCCTGCCCACGCTGGACGCGAGCGTGCGGATCTACTACGCGATGGGCGTGGTGGCCATCGCGGTGACCACGCTCACGTACGCCATCGTGACCTCCCGCTTCGGCCTGCGTCTCATGACCATCCGGGAGGACGAGGTGGCGGCGGAGGCCATGGGCATCAACACCTTCCGCTACAAGATCTACGCCTTCCTCCTCTCCGCGGCGGCGCCGGGCATCGTGGGCGGGCTCGCCGCGCGCGACATGGGTTACATCGAGCCCATCTCGGTGTTCCCCCTCGTCACCACCATCACCATGATCGTGATGGCGCTCTTCGGCGGGAAGGGGACGATCTGGGGGCCGGTGCTCGGCGCGGTGATCCTCTTCACCTTCCAGGAGATGGTGTGGGCGCACTTCCCCCATGCCCACCAGGTCCTCCTGGGGGCCATCATCGTGACGGTGGTGCTGGTGATGCCGCGCGGCATCCTCGGCGTGCTCCAGCAAAAGTACAACCTGCCGCGGACGATCTGACGTGGCGGCCCCCATCCTCCAGGTCAAGAACCTGGTCAAGCGCTTCGGCGGCGTCACCGCCGTGAATGGCGTCTCGCTGTCGCTGGAGGCGGGGAAGATCTACGGGCTCATCGGGCCCAACGGGTCGGGCAAGACCACGCTCTTCAACTGCATCACCGGAATCGTGGCGCGGGACTCCGGCGGGGTCGGCTTCAAGGGCCGCCGGATCGACGGGCTCAAGCCCCACCAGATCTTCCACCGCGGCATGGGGCGCACCTTCCAGATCATCCGCGTCTTCCCCGAGCTGACCGCGCGGGAGAACCTCCTCGTCGTCACCAATGGTGACTACGGCCGGGCGCGCGCGCGGGCGGAGGAGCTGCTACGTTTCGTCAAGCTCGAGCGGCTCGCCGACGAGTACGCAGGCAACCTCTCGTACGGACAGCAGAAGCTCCTGGAGTTCATCCGCGTCCTCATGACCGATCCCGAGATGATCCTTCTCGACGAGCCCGCCGCCGGCGTCAACCGGACGCTGCTCAACGAGCTGCTGGACGCGGTGCGGGCGTTGCGGGACCGTGGCAAGACGATCTTCCTCGTCGAGCACGACATGAAGGTGGTGATGGGGCTCTGCGAGACTGTGTTCGTCCTCGACCACGGCGAGAAGCTGGCCGAGGGACCTCCCGGCGTGATCCAGTCCGACGAGCGGGTTATTGAAGCCTATTTTGGTCGCTAGCGCCCTCCTCGCTGGGTACCTCGGCTGGCGCTCGCTCGGCTGGCCGCTGATCCACGACGCGCCTCTCTTCCACTACTTGGGCTGGCTCGTGGGGCAGGGGGTCGTCCCCTACCGCGACGTCTTCGACATGAACCTGCCCGGGGTCTATCTTCTCCACTGGGCCGTCCTCGCCGCCGTCGGGCCGGGGGATCTGGCCTGGCGAGTCTTCGACCTCGCCTGGCTCGCCGCGACCGCCGCGGCGCTCTTCGCGTTCTGCCTGCCCCTGGGCGGGCGGGTCGGCGCCGCCGCCGCGGCGGTGCTGTTCACGCTCTATCACCTGTCGGGCGGCGCGTGGCGGGCGGGCCAGCGCGACTTCCTGCTCTGCCTGTTCCTTGCCGCCGGCGCCTCCGGGATCGCGCGCGCCTGGGAACGGCGGGGCGCGCTTTGGCCCCTCGCCTTCGCCGGCACCGCGCTCGCGGCGGGCCTGACTCTCAAGCCGTACGCGCCCGGCCTTTTCTGGCTGGGCGGCGTGGCCGCGGGTGCGC
>JBKPDT010000449.1:0-14408 GCA_046728035.1 Candidatus Methylomirabilota bacterium
GCGATCTTGCCCGCGATCATGACGTCGGTGGCGCGCTTGATGCCGTCCACGAGGGACTCGCGGCAGCCGTAGAGGTTGTCGAACTTGCTCTTGGTCACCGAGTCGTTGACGTTGATGGCGGGGAAGCGGAGCCGGCCCTCCTTGGCCATCTGGTAGAGGCGCTTGACTCCGGTGGTGGTCTCCTCGCTGACGCCGCGGATCTTACCGACACGCGTGGAGTACCAGCTGGGATCCTGGGCGAGCTTCGTCTTGATGGCGGCGAAGAGCGCGGTCTCCTCCTCGCTCGTCGGCCGCGCGATGACGGAGGCGTCCTTCTCGGCACTGGCGCCCAGATGAAGGAGCAGGGTGGCGTCGCCTCCGTCGTCGAGGATCATGTTGGAGTAGCCGCCGTCCGGCCACTCGAAGATGCGATGCGTGTAGTCCCAGTACTCCTCGAGCGACTCGCCCTTCTTGGCGAAGACGGCGGTGCCGGCGGCGGCGATGGCGGCGGCGGCATGGTCCTGGGTCGAGAAGATGTTGCAGGAGGCCCAGCGTACTTCGGCGCCCAGGGCCTGGAGCGTCTCGATCAGGACCGCGGTCTGGATGGTCATGTGCAGGGAGCCGGTGATGCGGCCGCCGCGCAGGGGCGTGGCGCTCGCGTACTCCTCGCGGATGGCCATGAGCCCCGGCATCTCGGTCTCGGCGATCTGGATCTCCTTGCGGCCCCAGTCGGCGAGGGTGAGGTCGGTGACGGCGTGGTCCAGCGTGCGGGCGGGCTTGGTGGCAGCGCTCATCTCGCGCCCTCCTGGGTTTGAAGGAGTTTGCGAGCGCCGTTACTCAATCGCTGACCGGCGGTCAGCCGCTCCGAGCCTGGCGGAATGAGTCCCGTCGCAACGCTCCTCGGAGCACGTTCTTCGGAGCGATTATCGCCCCGCCCCGCGCGCCGCGCAAGCATTCAGTCGGGGAGGCGGACGCGCCGCTGCACGGGGAAGAAGCGCAGGTCCCAGCGCTCGGCCACGAGCCCCCACAGGCCCTGCGGGAAGCGCAGCATCGCCACCACCGCGAGCAGCCCGAGGAGGATCATGTACCAGGCGCCGTAATCCGACAGCGCCTCGCGCAGGAGGAAGAAGACAAAGGTCCCCACGATGGGGCCCTCGAGGGTGCCGAGCCCGCCGATCACCACGATGAAGATGGTGTAGGCCGTCCAGTTGATGGAGAAGGCGGCGTCGGGAGAGATGCGCAGGAGGTTGAGATAGATCAGCGCGCCCGTCACCCCCGTCCCGAAGGCGGCGATCAGGTAGACGGCGAGCTTGGTGCGGAAGACGTCGATGCCGAGGCTCTCCGACGCGGGCTCGCTGTCGCGGATAGCCATGAGCCCCAGGCCCTGCCGCGAGCGCAGGTAGCCGTACACCGCCACGAGGGCAGCGAGACCGACGGCGAGGGCCAGGGCATACGTCCCGACCTCGCGCGTCTCACGGGCCAGCGGGAACACCGCCTTGAGCGTACGGCCGGTCCCGCGTCCGAGCAGGTCGGTGTTGGCGACGAGAAGCCGGTACACCTCGGCCACCGCCCACGTGCCCACCGCGAAGTAGCCGCCGCGGAAGCGGAAGACGGCAGTGGCGGTGGGCAGCGCGACCACGGCCGCCACCAGGCCCGCGAGCGGCACCGCGAAGAAGGGATTCACGCCGAGATCGTCGGCGAGCACGATGAGCGCGTACCCCCCCAGGCCGACATACGCCTGCTGTCCGATGGAGACGAGGCCCGCGTAGCCGGCGAGGAGATTCCACATCTGGGCAAGCACGAGGAGGGCGATGAATTCCACGATCATGCGCATGAGTCCGGCATTGCCCGTCCAGGGCAGGGTGATGAGGCCGGCGATGAGGACCACGGCCACCACCGTGCCGGCCCGGCTCGCCCTCGTCGATCTTTCTACGTCGGGGGGAGCGGCCGCCGCTCCGGTCATGGATCAGCTCGGCGGGCCGGGGCGAAGAGACCGGAGGGTCGGAGCAGGAGCACGGCCAGGAAGACGAGATGCCCCGTGAGCACGCCCCAGCCCGGCGAGAGCTTCGCGCCCACCGTCTGCGCCACGCCGAGGACAACACCGCCGACGAGCGTGCCCCAGAGCGAGCCCAGCCCGCCGATGATCACCGCCTCGAACGCGAAGAGGAGCCGGTCGGGGCCGCTGCTGAAAGTGAAGGTCGTCCGGATGCCGAGGAAGATCCCCGCCACCGCCACGATGGCCAGCGACAGCGCCATGGCGAGACCGTGCAGCCGCCGGTTGTCGATGCCCATGAGCGCGGCGGTGGCGCCGTCGTCGGAGGTGGCGCGGAAGGCGCGGCCGATGGCGGTCCGCCCGATGAGGAGCTGGAGCCCGCCCAGCAGGAGGACGGCGACTCCGAAGGTGAGGAGCGGGAACCAGCCCACCGCGAGCCCGCCGCCCAGCGCGAGGCTCGCCGTCTCGATGCCGCCCGGGTTGAGCCGGCGCGAGTCCGCCGAGAAGATCTCGAGCAACCCGTTCTGGATCATCACGGAGAAGCCAAAGGTCACGAGCACGGCGGGGAGAACGCCACGGCCGAGCAGACGGTCGAGCACGAGCCACTGAAGCCCGTAGCCGAGGACGGCCATGACCGGCACGACCACAACGAGGGCGAGCAACGGATTGATGCTCCACGCGGCCACCGCGACCACGGCGAGGAAGGCGGCGAGGATGCTGAAGTCGCCGTGGGCGAGGTTCACCAGGCGCATCACCCCGAAGATCAGCGACAGCCCGGTCGCGAAGAGCGCATAGAGGCCGCCGAGCAGGACGCCCTGCACCACGGTGTCGAGCCAGGCCATGGCTCAGCTCCCGAAGTAGGCGGCGGCGAGCTCGGCGCGTCCGAGCCGCGCGGGCACGCCCTCGAGAGACACCGCGCCCTTGCGGAGGCAATAGACGCGCTGGGCGACGGCGAGGACCTGGCTCACGTCCTGCTCCACCACCACGAGGGTGGTGCCTTCGGCCCGAATGGCGTCCAGCGCCCCGTAGAGCCGCCGGATCACGAGGGGCGCCAGCCCGAGCGAGATCTCGTCCACGAGGAGCAGACGGGGATTGGCCATGAGCCCGCGGCCGATGGCGAGCATCTGCTGCTCGCCACCGGACAGATTGGTGCCGGGCTCCCGGCGCCGGTCGCGGAGGATCGGGAAGAGCGCGTGGACACGCTCGAGCGTCCACGGGCCCGGCCGCCGCCGGTACGCGCCGACCCGGAGATTCTCCTCCACGGAAAGGCTGGGGAAGATCTTCCGGCCCTCCGGCACCAGGACGAGGCCGAGGCCGACGAGCGCCTCGGCGGGCAGGCCGCCCACCGGCCGGCCCGCGAACTCGACGGCGCCGCGCGCGACCGGCAGGGCACCCGCGAGGGCGCGGAGCAGGGTCGTCTTGCCCGCGCCGTTGGCGCCGATCACCGCCACCAGCTCCCTCTCGGCGACGTCGAGCGAGACCCCGAAGAGCGCCTGGAAGTCGCCGTAGAACGCGGACAGCTCACGGACGGCAAGGAGGCTCATGTCACGTCGATCCCGAGATAGACCCGCCGCACCTCCGGGCTTGCCATCACCGCGTCCGGTGGCCCCTCCATGAGGGCCGTGCCGAAGTTGATGGCGACGAGCCGGTCCACCGCGGAGCGGAGGGCGTGCACGATGTGCTCGATCCAGATGATGGCGACGCCCCGCTCGCGCACGTGCCGGATCACGCCGACCATGGCCAGCACCTCGGGCTCGGTGAGCCCACCCGCGATCTCGTCGAGGAGGAGCACGCGCGGCCCGGTGGCGAGCGCGCGCGCCAGCTCGAGGCGCTTCCGCTCGAGCAGGGTGAGCGCGCCCGCGCGCGTGTTGGCCTTCGCGGCGAGCCCGGCGAGATCGAGCGCCGCGCCGCAGGCGGGGTAGGCGGCGCGCTCGGAGCGGCCGCCGCCATGGGTGGCCCCGACGAGGACGTTCTCGAAGACGGTCATGGCCTCGAACGGGTGGGGGATCTGGTGGGTCAGCGCGATCCCGGCGCGGGAGCGGGCGTGGGCGGGCAAGGCGGTGATGTCGCGCCCGCCGAAGACGACGCGGCCCCGGTCGGGGCGGAGGCGCCCCGCGAGGACGTTGAGCGCGGTGGTCTTGCCGGCGCCGTTGGGGCCGATGACGCCGACCGCCTCGTCCTCGCCCACGGACAGGGTGAGGCGGTCGAGGACCTGCAGCGAGCCGAAGGCCCGGGAGACCTCCTCGAGCGCGAGCAGCGCCGTCGGACTCAGGCCTGCTTGAGCGGGCGGAGCTTGCCGCCCACCGGGATGCTCGGCGCGCTCTTGTTGCTCACGATGGTGATGTCGAAGGGGAAGCCTTTCCCCTTGCCCCACTGCCCACCGACGAGCGGAGTCTTGGTCACGTTCGGCACCGGTCCCTTGCCCCAGGCAATGGGCCCCACCAAGGTGTTGAGGTTGGTCTCCTTGATCGCGGCGACGACGGCGCCCTTGTCGTCGAGGCTCTTGGCGCGCTTGAGCGCGTCCAGCCCGACCTCGAAGAGGGCGTGGATGAAGCCCAGCGGCTGCGTCCACTGCTTCTTGGTCTCGCGGGTGTACTCGGCGGCGAAGGCGGCCGCCGTCGCGCCGGTGAGCGACGACTTGAAGGGATGCTGCGGCGACCACCACACCTCGGTGGACATCCCGTCGCCGAGCTCGCCCAGCGCCTCGACGGATCGGGGAAAAAGGAGGGCCTTCCCGATGCTCGCCACCTTGGGGCGGAACCCCTGCTGGGCGGCCTGCTTCCAGAAGGTGGTCCAGTCGGGCGGGATGGGCACGCCCGTCACGATCTCCACCTTCTCGCGCTTGAAGGCCGAGATCTGCGCCGAGAAGTCGTCGGCGAGGTTCGGGTAGCGGCCGGGGTCCACCACCTTGTAGCCGGCCTTGGCCAGCGCGGGCGGGAAGCCGCGCTCCTTGTCGCTCCAGGCGTTGCCGTCGCCGTCGTTCGGCCACAGCGCGCCCACCACCTTGTTGGTCTCGATGGAGTTCCACATGTCGATGAAGACGCCGATGATGTCCTCGAGCCCCCAGAAAAAGTGATACGTGGACTTGAAGCCGACGTCGGGCTTGCCCCCGCGGGCGAAGAACCACGGTTGCCACGGGCAGACCGAGGAGATACAGGGGGCGCCGTTCACCTCGCACTGGTCGGAGACGGGATTGGTCGTCTCCGGCGTGCTCGCCACCAGCATGAGGTCCACCTTGTCGGTGAGGATGAGGCGCGAGGCGACCTCGGCGGCGCGGTTGGGATCGGACTGGCTGTCGCGCACGAGGATCTCGACGGGATGCGCGCGCCCGCCCATGGTGAGCCCCTTGCCCAGCGCCTTCCGGATCCCGGCGACGACGAAGCCGTCGGCCTCGCCGAAGCCGGCGAGCGGGCCCGTCTGCGGGCTGACGTAGCCGATCTTGATCGGGCGTCCCGCCCCCTGGGCGTGGACCGCCGGGGGCCGCAGCCCGGCGAGGGCGCCGGCGGCACCCGCGGAGGCGACGCGCAGGAATTGCCGACGGGCGACCGCGTTGTCCTCGGCCATGGGCGATCTCCTCTCCGCGCTAGAACTGCACGGGGGTCGGGGGCATCTTCCCGCTCGCGTAGAGCGCGGGCAGGTCCGCGGTGGCGTTCTCCCACACCAGGAGCATGGAGCGCTTCGGCGAGAAGCCGCGATGCCGGATGTCGGCGGGCATGGCGGCGACGTCGCCCGCCCGCATCGTGACCCGCGCCCGCATGGCGCCGGTCTCGCGGTCCTCCACCTCCCACTGGATCTCGTCGCTGAGCTGGACGAACCACTCCACGCGGTCGTTGCCGTGGATGACGGGCAGGATGTACTCCTCGGTGGTCGGGCAGTAGAGGCTCGCCTTGCAGACGGACACGATGGAGGGATTCCACGTCACGTCGGAGCGCGAGAGGTAGGCGAAGAGGTTGAACGACACCACCTCGCCCTCGAAGCCGGGCTCGGCGAGGATCTCCGGCTTGTCCTGGGGGACGTCCTTGAAGTGGCGGTTCACCGGGAAGCCGTTGTCGTCGCTGCGGACGGGCTCGTCGCCGGGCGCCCCGATCATCCGCTTGGCGGTGACGCGGTGACGCGTGATCGCTTCCTTGTTGCTCCCGTTCTTGGGTCCGAAGGCGCTGCCCGTCTCCGCGGGGCTCGCGAAGGGATCGAAGGTCTTGTTGGTCCAGTCCTCCAGCATGGCCTCGAACACGCGCTGGATCAGCGGGGTGTCGAACCGCTCCATGTGGTCGAGGCCCGCCTTGCGGTAGTGCGCGTTGAAGCGGCCGGCGAAGAGATCCACCGAGCCGTAGTGATTGACGGTGCCCAGCACCGCGTCGAAGTTCACGATGCCGTAGAAGAAGCCCCAGGCGATGTCCCGCTGCAGCGCGCGCAGGAAGGCGTCGGCGGGGATCAGGTGGCTCCCCTTGGGCCACGCGACCTGCGCGAAGTACTCGTCGCGGCTGAAGCGAAAGGCGCCCAGCGCGAAGGTGCGGTAGCCGTGCTGGTTGGGCTCGATGGAGCCGATCTCGGGAACGGTGTCCGTCTTGGCGCTCATGGTCTCATCCTCCTAGCGCTGCGGGCGCGGAGCGGTCTGGCAGATGTCGGCCCAGCGCTCCACGGTGTCGGGTCCGGCGAGGGTCTGGAGCAGGATGACGCCCGGCTTGGCGGCGTGGAACTGATAGGCGCTGCCCGTGGGCAGGAGCGTCATATGGCCGCGGCGCGCCCGCACCACGCCCATCTTCTTCCCCTTCGGCGTGCCCGGCAGGCCCACCGAGCCCACCGCGCCCTTCGGGACGACGCCGGCGTCGTCGAGCTTGAGCAGCCGGATCTCCACTTCGCCGTCCATCACGAGCGCGAACTCGTCCTGGGCAGGGGCGCGCCAGCCCGAGGTGCCTTCGGCGCGAATGGCCTCGATTACGTACTCGATGTTCTTGCCGACGGCGACCTTCTCGTACGGATTGGATCGCGACGCCACCTCGAAGACGTTCGAGAAGACGTAATTGCGCGCATCGTCGTTGACCACCTCGACGCCGCCCTTGTCGTAGTGCTGGAGCGACCCGAAGCGGGTGCGGTATTCCATGGCTCGCCTCCTTTGATGTACGCGTCGGGGGCGGCGGTCTCCGCGCGGTTACCGGGATAGCGTGTCGGCATGATTCGAATTCGAAACGTTTGTAGTCTCGCCGCGCCGCCCTTGTCAAGAGGTGGGCACTGCGGAACGGTGGAGTTCCGCGTGCGCCTGTGGGAAGATGCCTCGGCCATGAAGACGCGCCTCGCGCTGACTCTCGTGGTCGTCGTCCTGGCAGGCTTCGTCCCCTCGGCGCCCGCCCAGAACCTGGACGACGTCTTTCGCAAGGCCAGCCCCACCGTCGTGGTCGTGCGGGCCAAGGGGCGCGACGTCACCGCCGGAGGGATCACGCGCTTCACCGAGACCGGCTCCGGCGTCCTCGTCTCGAGCGACGGCCGGGTGATGACGGCGGCCCACGTCGTCAACGGCAAAGATGAGATCACCGTGGAGGGCATCGGCGGCGAGATCGTGCGCGCGAAGATCATCTCGGCCAATATGGCCGCCGATGTCTCGCTCCTGCAGCTCGAGCGCGTGACGAGGGCGATGCGGGTGGCGCGGATCGGCAACTCCGACTCGGTGCGGGTGGGCGAGCAGGTCATGGTCGTCGGCGCCCCTTACGGGCTCGCCTACTCGATGAGCGTCGGCTGGATCAGCGCCCGCTGGCCGCCCAACACGATCTTCCCCGACATGCCTCTGGCGGAGTTCTTCCAGACCACGGCCACGATCAACACGGGCAATTCCGGGGGCCCCTTGTTCAACATGTCGGGCGAGGTCATCGGCATCGTCAGCCAGAACATCTCGAAGTCCGGCGGCAGCGAGGGGCTGGGGTTCGTCGTGACGACCAAGAGCGCGCAGTCGCTCCTCGTCCCCCGGAAGATCTTCTGGGGAGCGCTCCAGGGCATGCTGCTCACCGGCCGCCTCGCGCGCGTCTTCAACGTCCCCGCGCCCGCGGGCTTCCTCGTCAAGACGGTCGCGCAGGGATCGATGGCGTCGAGCATGGGCCTGCAGGGCGCCGACGGGATCGTGACCATCGGCGGGAAGGAGATTCCCGTCGGCGGCGACATCATTCTCTCGGTCGAGGACATTCCCGTCGTCTCCGAGGACAATATCGAGCAGATCCGCAACCGGCTGGCCACCATCGCGCCCGGCGCCGCGTTCAAGATGAGCGTGCTCCGCGCCGGGAAGGTCATCGAGCTCACGGGCACGGCCGAGTAGCGCGCCGCCCGCGCGTCAGGGCCCCCAGTACCGCCACCCGTACGCCACCGTCAGGATGGCGCCGGCGGCGAGCACGACGCCCCGTACCAAGCGGGGCGGCAGCAGGCGGACGAGCCGTCCGCCGAAGAAGCCCCCGACGAGCGCGCCCGCCATCATGACCGTGGCGGGAAGCCAGGCGACCATGCCCTGAAAGACGAACACGACGACGGCGACCGCGCTTGTCAGCCCCGCGAGCAGGTTCTTCAGCACGTTGATCGCCCGGAGCTCGTCGGCGAGGGTGACCGACAGGAGAGCGAGAATCATCACGCTCATGCCGGCGCCGAAGTACCCGCCATAGATGGCCACCGGCGCGAAGAAGAGGAGTCGCACGCCGTCGGAGGTGCGGTGGGCGCGGCCGGAAGCCTCTGCCCGGGACCGAAGGAGGTCCCTGATCCGATCGGACAGTCCGAACAGGACGGTGGCGAAGCCGATGAGGAGTGGCACCACCGCGGTGAAGGCCTTCTCCGGCGTCAGGAGCAGGAGCACGGCGCCGGCGAGGCTGCCGGCGATCGCGACCAGGATGAGGCCGAGGAACGAGCGGCTCCACCGCGGCATGCGCTCCAGGTCGGCCAGCCCGGCGACGAAGTTCCCGGGCGCGAGGGCGACGGCATTCGAGGCGTTGGCGACGATGGGCGGCAATCCCGCCGCGAGCAAGGCGGGGAAGGTGATGAGCGAGGAGCCGCCGACCACCGCGGTCACCACGCCCCCCGCCAGGCCCGCCCCGAAGAGCATGAGCGCCGTCGGGCCGTCCATCCGGCCTCGCCGCGCTAGCCGCCCAGTCCCGCGCGCACGCGCCGCGCTCCCTCGCACAGCGCGGCGAGCTTCGCCTTCACCGCCCAGCGCGGCGTCTCCCAGAAGCCGCAATCGGGGTTCACCCACAGGCGCTCGGGGGGGATGTAGGGGAGGAAGGCGCTGATCCGCTCCGCCACGTCCTCGGCGGTCTCCGCCTTGAAGGCCTTGACGTCGATGACGCCCGCGCCCAGCTCCTTGTCCTTGGGGAAGTCCTTCCAGCGGGCGGGATCCTCCATGCCGCGATTGGCGAACTCGAGCACGATCTGGGAGGCGCGCAGCTCCGCCAGCGTCGGGAAGACGTTGCGGTAGTCACGGACGGCGCTGAAGGGTCGGCCGTAGAGGTTGCCGAAGCAGACGTGGACGGCGATCTTCGCGTCGACCCCTTCCACCGCGCGGTTGATGCCCTTCGCCACCTCGTGCACCGTGCCCGAGTACATCCCGTGATGCGGCTCGTCGATCTGGATGAAGTCCGCGCCCGCCACCACGAGGGCCCGGCACTCGGCATTGACGAGGGCGACGAGGTCGGCGAGGAGCGTGTCCTTGTCGCGGTAGCCGCCGCCGAGCTTGAGGGGGACGAGGAGCGTGTAGGGGCCGGGCACGGTGGCCTTGATCGGCTTCGTGGTGAGCCCGCGCGCGAGGCGGAACTCTTCTACGATGCCGAGGCCTTCGGGCGCGGCGATCTTCTCCGTGACCTCGAAGGGGGTGTTGGTGTCCCAGAGGGGCTGGCCGAGCCGGCGCGGCGCGGGCAGGGCGCGGATCCCCGTGATGCGGTCGTAGAAGCCGATGATGAAGCGCACGCGCATCATCTCGCCGGTGGAGACGACGTCCACGCCCGCGCGCTCCTGGTCGAGCAGCGCGGCCTGAGTGGCGTCCTCCATCAGCTCGCGCACATCGAGGGCGCCGAGACGGCCGGACGCCATCGCCTCGCGGGCCAGCCAGACCCAGCCGGGGAGCCCGTGGCTCCCGACCACGGACGTGGGAATCAATCGAGTCATCGGGACTCCGTGCTCCCGCCGCGCTCCTTCCGGAACGCCGCCATCGCGTCGCAGTGCGCCGGCGAGTCGAGCAGCGGCGCGAAGGCGGCGTTCATCCGCTCCCGGAAGGCATCCCGGTCGAGGTCGAAAGCCAGCCGCGTCAGCCGCTTGCTCGCGGTCACGGTGGTGGCGGGCAGGGCGAGCATGCGCTCCACGGTGGCGTCGAGCGCGGCGGGGAACTCGGTGGCGGCCACCACCCGGTGCACCACGTTGAAGCGCTCGGCCTCGCGGGCGCTGATGCTCTCGCCGAGGAGGATGAGCTCGCGGGCCCGGGCCAGCCCGATGAGACGGGGAAGGCGGAAGAGGGCGAGGGACGGAATGAGGCCCTCCTTCACCGCGGGTAGGCCGATGAGGGCGGCCTCGCTGGCGAGGCGATAGTCGCAGGCGAGTGCCAGCTGGAGCCCCCCGCCGAGGGCATGCCCGTTGATACCGGCCACGAAGAGGGCATCCATCTCCTCGATGGCCACCATGGCGTCCTCCCAGGCTCGGAAGTCCGCGAAGCCGAACTCGCCGCGCGCGAGGGCGCCGAGGTCGACCCCCGTGCAGAAGGCGCGGCCGGCGCCACTGATCACGGCTACGCGCACCGCGGACGCGGCGCCGATGCGGCGCACCGCCGCCGTGAGATCGCGCACCCACTCCGCGTTCCCCGCGTTGAGGACCTCGGGTCGATCCAGCGTCAGCCGCGCCACCCCACCCGCGATGTCGAGCCGCATCGTGTTCATTCGCGCCGCCGCGGAATTCTAGCACTTGAAGAAACGGCGGGGACGCCCATATATGTAGTACCGCGAAGGGAGCGCGACCATGGGATACCTGATCACCAACGTACGGATTCTCGATGCCACCGGCCGCGAGCCGTACCTCGGCGCGGTACGGGTCGAGGGCCATCGCATCGCCGAGGTCGTCGTCGGCGCGCCTGCGCCCGCCACCGACGGCGCCACCGTGATCGACGGCGCGGGCGCGACCCTGATGCCCGGCCTCGTCGAATCCCACGCCCATCTGGGGCTCGCCGACATGGCCTCCCACGATCTCAATCGGCTCCCCATCGAGGAGCAGATGCTCGTGACCGTCCGCAACGCGCGGACCATGCTCGACTGCGGCTACACGAGCGCGTTCTCCGCGGCGTCGGCCAAGCCTCGTCTGGATGTGGTACTGCGCCGGGAGATCGAGGCCGGCCGCGAGCCGGGTCCACGGCTCCTTGCCAATGGACCTGAGATCACGGTGACGGGCGGGCTCGGCGACACGAACATGCTGCACCTTCCCCACTACGAGACGCCGACCTTCTCGTGGGTGGCCGACGGGCCCGACGCCATCCGGCGCGTCTGTCGCCTCCTCGCCCGCGAGGGGGTGGATCTGCTGAAGCTCAACCTCTCGGGGGATCTCGGGACCTCCCGCTACCCGTCGGAGCGGACGCCGATGACGGGAGGCGAGGTGGCGGCGGCCATGGAGGTGGCGCGCGCGGCGGGGCTCCGCGTCGCCGCGCATTGCCGGAGCGCAGAGTCGGTGATGCTGGCCCTTCGCCACGGCATCGAGGTCATCTACCATGCGAACTACGCCGACGAACGGGCGCTCGACGCGCTGGAGGCCGCGCGCGACCGTGTCTTCGTGGGCCCGGCCATCGGCATCACGTACAACCTGAGCCAGGCCGCCGGTCAGTGGGGCGTCACCCTCGAGCGGTCCCGAGCCTTCGAGGAGGAGCTGGCGATCACGGTCGAAGTGATGTCGCGCCTGCGCAAGCGCGGTGTCCGGGTCCTGCCGGGGGGCGACTATGGCTTCCTCTTCACGCCCCACGGGACCTACGCGCGGGACCTCTGGCTCTTCGTGAAAATCCTCGGCTTCACGCCGATGGAGACGCTCATGGCGGCGACGCGGCTCGGCGGCGAGATCATGGGCATGCCGGGCGAGCTCGGCGTGGTGAAGGCGGGAGCCCTCGCCGACCTCCTCCTGGTGGACGGCGATCCCCTCGCCGACATCGCCATCCTGCAGGACCGGAGCGCGCTGCGCATGATCATGAAGGACGGCGCGATGCACAAGGCGCCGGCGGCGGCCCGTGCCTGACCTGGCCCGGCCGGGCGCCCCCCTCATGGGATAGCACGCCGGCCTGGGCTAGAATGGAGCGCATGGCGCTCGCTCGCTCGCCCCGACTCGAAATCGTCCCGTCCGTCTGTCCGCACGACTGCACCAGCACCTGCGCCCTGGAGGTGGAGCGGCTCGACCCGCGCACCATCGGCAAGGTGCGGGGCTCGCATCGGAACACGTATACCGACGGCGTGATCTGCGAGAAGGTCGGGCGCTACGCCGAGCGCGTGCACCACCCCGACCGGCTCCTCTATCCCCTCCGCCGTGTCGGACCCAAGGGCTCGGGTCGCTTCGAGCGGATCGGCTGGGAAGCGGCGCTGGATATGGTCGCCGAGGCCTTCACGCGCCAGGCCCGGACCTATGGTCCGGAGACCGTCTGGCCGTACTACTACGCGGGCACCATGGGGCTCGTGCAGCGCGACGGCATCAACCGCCTGCGCCACGCCATGGGTTACTCGCGCTGGTTCTCGACGATCTGCGTGACGCTCTCCGACACCGGCTGGGCGGCCGGCGTCGGCGCCAAGCGCGGAGCGGATTTCCGCGAGGTGGGCGTCCACTCGGACCTCGTGGTGATCTGGGGCGGCAATCCCGTCAATACCCAGGTCAACGTCATGCAGCACGCGATGCGGGCGAAGCGGCGCGGCGCCCCGCTCGTGGTGGTGGATCCCTATCGCACCGGCACCGCGGAGAAGGCCGACATCCACCTCGCGCCGCGGCCGGGGACGGACGGCGCGCTCGCCTGCGCGGTGATGCACGTCCTCTTCGCGGAGGGCTTCGCCGACTGGACGTACCTGCGCGCCTACACCGACTGTCCCGACGAGATGGCCGCGCACGTGCAGACGCGGACGCCGGAGTGGGCGGCCGCCATCACCGGGCTCACCGTCGAGGAGATCGTCTCGTTCGCGCGCCTCTATGGGCGGACCAAGCGCTCCTTCATCCGCTGCCATCACGGGTTCACGCGCTCGCGGAACGGCGCCGCCAACATGCACGCGGTCTCGTGCCTGCCCGCGGTGACCGGGGCCTGGCAGTACGAAGGCGGGGGCGCGGTCTATGGCCAGACCGGGATCTATCCGCTGAACCGCACCCTCATCGAGGGCCTCGAGCTCGTGAACCGCTCGATCAGGGCGCTCGACCAGTCGCGTCTCGGTCCCATCCTCACCGGCGACCAGGAGGCGCTGCTCGGCGGGCCGCCGGTCACCGCCATGATCGTGCAGAACACCAACCCGGCCATGGTGTGCCCGGAGACCCAGCTCGTGCAGAAGGGCCTCGCCCGCGAGGACCTCTTCCTCTGCGTGCACGAGCAGTTCCTCACCGAGACGGCGGCCTTCGCCGACGTGGTCCTGCCCGCCACCATGTTCCTCGAGCACGACGACTTCTACACGGCGAGCGGCCACACTTATTTCCAGGTGGCGAAGAAGGTGATCGATCCCCCCGGCGAGTGCCGCGAGAACCACTGGGTGATCTCCGAGCTGGCCCGCCGGCTGGGGGCCCGGCATCGGGGATTCGAGATGTCCGCCTGGGAGATCATGGACGCCACGCTGCGGGCGTCGGGGATGTGGGACGCCGAGACGAACTGGCGCCGGGGCGGGCAGGACTGCGCGCTCCCGTTCCAGACCGCGCACTTCCTCGACGGCTTTCCGACCTCGGACCGCCGCTTCCACTTCAAGGGCGACTGGAAGCGCTTCGGCGGGCGCTGGGAGGAGATGCCCGTCCTGCCCGATCACTTCGAGGTGATCGACGCGCCGACGACCGACCGGCCCTTCCGCCTCGTGGCCGCGCCCGCCCGCGGCTTCCTCAACTCCACCTTCACGGAGACGCCGTCCTCGCTGGCGCGGGAGCGCCGGCCCACCGCCCTGCTCCACCCCGAGGATTGCGCGGCGCTCGGCGTCACCGACGGCGAGGTGGTGCGCCTGGGCAACGCCCGCGGCGAGGTGCTCGTGCACGCCCGGGCCCAGGCGGGCCAGCAGCGCGGCGTGGTGGTGGTGGAGGGGATCTGGCCGAATGGCCGCTTCGACGGCGGCATCGGGATCAACGCGCTCACCAGCGCGGATCCCGGCTGGCCGCACGGCGGCGCCGTCTTCCACGACACGTCCGTCTGGATCCGGCGGGCCTGAGCCCCGCGTCCCCTCAGCGGCGAGCGCAGCCGCGGGGCGGGGCACTCGCTTGCTCAGTACAGCATTCGCCGCGAGCGCCC
>JBKPDT010000450.1:0-4678 GCA_046728035.1 Candidatus Methylomirabilota bacterium
AACTGGATGCGGCCTCCTCACCTTCATTTCGAGGTGACCGGGAAGATCAACCGCACGATCACCCAGATGTATTTCCCGGGAGAGTCGTTGAACGACAAAGACCTCCTCCTGCAGAATATCCGCGCGAACAAGGACGGCCTGATCGCCAAGGTGCTGCCCCCGACATCGGATGTCGAGCCTGATTCGCGCCTCGTGGTCTGGGATATCGTGCTCGACAAGGGGTAATGACAGCCGAACCCTGGCCGACGCGTGTTGCCAGGATCTTGCCGCAGCACGGGGTTTCGATGCCGGAATACTACCTGCTGTGTACTGCCGGCTACCGGGTGAACGTCGAGCGCGAGACGTTTATCGAGTGGGCGGCAGGCGAGTTTCAAGGATCGTCGCGGCCGGTATTCACGCGCGACGAGTTGGCCTCCGCGCTCACCCGACTGGTGGAGGCAGGGGTGATGACGCTCTGGTCAGACTCGGACGTGCAGGAGGAGACAGCGCGTCGTGCGGCAAGTGCGCTACCGGAGCTCGACGATGGCGTTCATTACGAGCCGGGGCATGTCGACTTCACCGGGCGAGGCTACGTCCTGTACCGGAGGCTGATTCAAGCGATCCACGGTGATGACTTCTTCCAGGAGGACGATGCCGGGTTCAATCTCGGGGCCGACAAGGATCGGCGAATGGAAGCCCAATCGCTTCTCGCACTGTGCCGCCGGGTATCATGGGGTCCTCCGCTACGTCAGCGGCGCCGCCGAACCACCGGTTGCAGAGGACGGGGCTGCGCCCCGCCGCTGAGCGCGATCACGTTAACTGGCCAACGAAGGAGATTCGGCGATGAGCACCAGGTGGATTGTGTCGGCAGGTCTATTGGCGCTGTTCCTGGCAGGATGCGCTTCGCCGACAAAGCCCGTCGGCGTGCTCGTCGTCAGTGACGAGAGCCGGGTCCGTGGCTGCCGCGCGCTCGGGACGGTTGCCGATAACGAACTCGACGATCTTCAGAAGAAGGCAGCGCGGTTAGGTGGCAACGTTGCTCTACTGACACCGGACCGGAAGTCGAAGGGCGGATACTTCGGGCTCCAAGACTACATGACCGCCGACGTGTACCTCTGCGAGGGCAGTCGGTAACAACCTCACGCTGGCCTCGCGTTGCGCGGCCGGCACAGGTTGTCGGGGCGCACCGAGGCACGGAGATGATCGCCTTCAAGTTGTGGATCAATGGAGAGTACAAATGCATCGCCGGAGTCCGCGACTTCGGCGTGCTGTCTGCCACCATCACGTGGGTGCGGCGGAAGCCGGGGAAGGCGCGCGATGGCAAGACCAGAGAAGAGGAGCTCACGGCTGACCTTGGTGGGCTTGATAGCAAGTCCAACGAGCTCTGAAGTGGTTCAGCCAACGTCTCCGTGCAGGGGACCGAGTGTCGATTGAAGTCGTCGAGACCAAGAGAGCCGACAAGCCGAAACGTCGGTACCGCGACGATCCGAACGTGGTCGAACGGGCCAAGCGTCGCTACGTCGAGCGTCTGAAAAAGGAACTCGGAGCGAGTTCGCGCTAGGCGGGACTGAACCAGCACTTCGAGATGGATCGGAGGATGAACGATAACGCTCCTGAAGAACGGCGTGTGAGACCTACTCCCGGATGCCTGCGGCAGTCTTCCTACAACCAATCAAGCAGTCTCATCTGACGCTCTTGGCGCGGTGGCTCCAACAGCCGCACGTCGCACGTTGGTACCCCGATCTGGAGGGCAACTTGACTTGGGCGAGGAATCCGCCACCCGGCGGGTCTCAAGCCATCATCACTCGGAAATCGGCAGAGGTGGGATATCTTCGATGGCAGCGTGTCGCCCGAGCCACGCTCGACTCACTTGGCCTGCGAGAGATACCTTCAAATTCGGTGGACGCTGACATTCTCATCGGTAGCGACGCTGTTGGAAACGGCGTGGGACCAGCTGCGCTCGAGGCTCTCGTCGCAGAGATTCGCCGAGATCCCGATGTTCCGATGATCGGTCTCACAACGGAACTTGAGAACACTCGTGCACACAGGGCATTCGAGAAGGCGGGGTTTCGGATCGTTCGTCAGTATGAGGTGCCCAAGATGGGCCGGTGTCACTTGATGATCTTGGATCTTCGGGGCCCTGATTCTGGCTAGGCAGACACCAAGGCACGTGTCGTCCGTCGTCGACTTCTACGATGCACTGGCTCCCTGGTACCACTTGGTGTACCAGGACTGGGAGGCAAGCATCGCGCGCCAGGGCGAAGCGTTGCGGTCACTTCTGACACGCGAATGGGGAACGGGCGTTCGTCGCCTGCTTGACGTAACGGTTGGCGTCGGGACCCAAGCCCTCGGACTCGCGGCGCGCGGCTACGAAGTGATTGGCTCTGACATTTCGACGTCCGCCGTTCATCGGGCAACCTCCGAGGCGGCGCGTCGAGGCCTGCCCCTGCGCTGCTTCGTCGCCGACGTCCGTGCCGTCGCAGCACGGTCGGCAGCGGCGGACGTGGTCCTTGCCTGCGACAACTCGCTGCCCCACCTCCTTTCTGAGGACGAGATTCGAATCGGGCTGAGGGAGTGCCTCCGCTGCCTCCGTCCGGCAGGCGGCTGCGTGATCTCCCTGCGTGACTATGGGCCGCCACCGGCGCATGGCACCGAAGAGACGAAGGACTACGGCGACCGGGCCTGGGCGGGCCGCGCCTGCCGCCTCCGGCAGGTCTGGTGGTGGCGGGGCGAGGTCTATGATGTGGCCTTCGAGCTTGTCGCGACGGACGGCAGCGCCGAGGTCGTGCTGCGGACTCCACAGACGAGCTACCTTGCGGTCTCGGTATCTCGCGTTGCCGCCCTCATGGAGAGCGTCGGGTTCAAGAACGTGCGCCGTATTGACGGCTGCCTTTTCCAGCCTGTGCTCGTCGGCACTCGGTAGGTGTAGCCTGGCATCAGCGGGACTCGGCGAAGACTGAAGTAGGTGGTGCACGCGATCGTCCGAGCACCACGCGCATCTACTCTGACGACGTGATCAAGCCGGCCATTCTTGTCGGCAAAGGACAAACCATGAGCCCCAATAAGCAAACTGTCCAAAGGTACATGGATGCTTTCAGCAAGTCGGATCATGCGGAGATCTTGGCGTGTCTAACCGATGACGTTGAATGGGTGATCCCCGGTGTATTTCACTTAACCGGAAAGATCGCCTTCGACAAAGAGATTGAGAATGACGCTTTCGTTGGAAGTCCAACAATCAGTGTCACTCGTATGACTGAAGAGCACGACGTGGTAGTGGCTGAAGGCAGTGTGCGCTCCGGCAGGAGAGACGGCGGCCTTCTCAACGCCGTCTTTTGCGATGTGTTTGAGATGCAGAATGCGAAGGTAAGGCGCCTGACTTCGTATTTGATGGAAATCAAAGAGTAGGAGGCATCTAGCCGTTCGTTGGGCCTCCGCAAGCGGAGAGAAACAATGAACAATCAGCACCAGCAACTCCCGAGAACGACAATGACCCGTTCCCTCGGGCGCGGACTCGCCAGGAGCAGCGCTGCTGGACGAGACCGGTGCGGTGATTGCGCGATTCGAGGCAGTGGCGTTGCGTTGAGACCGAGGCGCGCGCTCAGCGCAGGCGCTGGTGCTCGACGAGGAGGCAGCGGTCCTGGACCACCCGGATCCCCGCGCGCGCGAGCGTCTCGGCGGCCTCGTCGTTGACGATGCCGAGCTGGAACCACACGGCGCGGGGCCGCGCGGCTAGGATGTCCGCGACGTGCGGCGGGATGTCCTTGCCGCGGCGAAACACGTTGACCATGTCCACCGGCGGCGGCACCGCGCTCACCGTGCGGTACACGGGCCGGCCCAGGATCTCGGTGGTCTCCGGATAGTAGACCGGCACGGGCACGATGTCGTAGCCCGCGCGCACCATGTACTCCGGCACGTAGAAGGCGGGCTCGCCCCGCTGCGCCTCGGTCTTCATGCCGAGGACGGCGATGCGGCGGCACTCGCGCACGATGGCCGCGATGCCCTCGCGCGCCGTGACCAGATTCTCCGTCCAGTCGCTCATGTCCTCAGTCTAGCACTGTGCTAGCCTTGCCCGGGGAGGGACGAGGCCATGGCCATCCGGATCACCCGCGTGTACACGCGCACCGGCGACGGCGGCGAGACCGCCTTGGTCGGCGGCCGCCGCGTGCCCAAGGACGCGCCCCGCATCGAGGCCTACGGCACCATCGACGAGCTGAACGCGATCATCGGCCTGGCCCGCGTCTTCAACGCCGAGCGCCTCAAGAAGGGAAAGGACTACCGCTGGCTCGACGAGGTATTCCGGCGCATCCAGAACGAGCTCTTCGACCTGGGGAGCGAGCTGGCCACGCCGGAAGACGGCGTGTACGAGGGGATGCACCGGGTGGGCGAGGCGCAGGTGGTCGCCCTCGAGCAGCTCATGGACAAGTGCCAGAAGGATCTCAAGCCGCTCAAGTCCTTCGTCCTTCCCGGCGGCGGCCGCGTCGGCGGCTTCCTCCATCAGGCGCGCACGGTGTGCCGCCGCGCCGAACGGCGGGTGCTCGCGCTCGCGCGCGTCGAGTCGATCTCGCCCTGGCCGCTCAAGTACGTGAACCGGCTGAGCGACCTCCTCTTCGTGCTCTCGCGCTGGGTGGGGCAGCGGCTCGGGGAGACCGAGTATCTCTGGGAGCGCGGCCTCGCCGGCCATGAGCGCGCCCGCCGCTGA
>JBKPDT010000451.1:0-6793 GCA_046728035.1 Candidatus Methylomirabilota bacterium
GCGGGGCTTGGCCGCCTGGGCCATCAGCTCCTTCTGGATGCGGGCGAGCGCCTTGCACTGCTCATGGCCGAAGGCGAGGGCCTCGAGCATCTTGTCCTCGGCGATCTCCTTGCCGCCGGACTCGACCATGAGGATCGCGTCCTCGGTCCCCGCGATGACTATCTCGAGCGGCGAGCCGGCCTGCTGGGCGTAGGTGGGATTGGCGACCGGCCTGCCGTCCACCAGCGCCACGCGCACCGCGCCGAGAGGCCCGTCGAAGGGAAGCCCCGAGAGAGCCAGCGCCGCCGACGAGCCCACCATGGCCAGCACGTCGGGATCGTGCTCGTTGTCGGCGGAGATGACGAAGTTGATGACCTGGATCTCGTTGCGGAAGTTCTTGGGGAAGAGCGGCCGGACGGGCCGGTCGATGAGCCGGCAGGTCAAGGTCTCCTTCTCGTCGGGCCGGCCTTCGCGCTTGAAGAAGCCGCCGGGAATCTTCCCGCCGGCATACGCGCGCTCCCGGTACTCCACGGTGAGGGGGAGGAAGTCGCGCCCCTCCATGGGGAACTTGGCGAACACGACCGTCGAGAGAACCATGGTCCCGCCGGCGCGGACCACCACCGCCCCGTCGGCCTGCTTGGCGACCTTGCCCGTCTCGATCGAGAGGGTGGTGCCGCTGATGGATGCCTGTACAGAGTGAGTCATATGCGTGTTGTGCCTCCAGCTGGGGGTGTCGCGGTCGGTTGATGGGCCCGGCGCGGCCGGGCGTGGTCAGGAAGACGAGAATCGGACTCCGCCGTCACTTGCGGATCCCGAGCTTTTCGGTCAATGCCCGGTAGCGCTCCGCGTCCTTCTTGCGGAGATACTCGAGCAGCCCACGGCGCTTGCCGATGAGCATGAGGAGCCCCCGCCGGGAGTGGTGGTCCTTCTGGTGGTTCTTGAAATGGTCGGTGAGACCGGTGATGCGCTCGGAGAGTAGGGCGATCTGGACTTCCGGCGACCCTGTGTCACCCTCGTGGGTGCGGAACTGCTCCACGAGGCTCTTCTTCTTTTCGACGGACAAACGCACGGCGACTCCTTCCGGGGGATCCCCCCCCAATCGCCCGGCCCCCAGAGCTCCTACTACCGCTCCGTTGAGGCGGGTTCCAGAGAAGTGTTTGGATAATCAGCCGTTCCGCGTGAAAGGTATCACGGGGAGCAGCGGCTGTAAAGAATACTCTCGTCTCCGCGATCACTCCGGGGCGGGAAGACGAGCCGCGACGACGCGCGCCGTCTCGATATCGGCCATGACCTGGCGCTTGAGGAGGTCCACGCTCGAGAACTTCATCTCGGTCCGTAGGCGTTCGTAGAAGGCCAAGGTCAGCGGTTGGTCGTAGAGGTCGCCCGAGAAGTCGAGGAGATACGCTTCCACCCAGTACTGGTTCTCACCGAAGGTTGGCCGGTAGCCGATATTGACCACCGCTCCCGCCGCACCGTCCTTCCATGTCGCCCTCGCCACGTACACACCGGGAGGCAGGAGCACGGGCCGGTCGGGACGCAGGTTCGCGGTGGGAAAGCCGAGCGTTCGCCCCCGCCCGGCGCCGCGGAGCACAGGTCCGCAGATCGAGTAGGGATGGCCCAGAAAGCGGCGGGCCAGCGCGGGGTCGCCCTCGCGCAAGGCCTCGCGGATTGCGCTCGACGAGACCGTCAGACCGTCGACCTTGAGCGGTGGGAGCACGTGGGTCACGAACCCGTGCCGGGCGCCCAGCGTCTGGAGCAGCGCGGACGTGCCGCGCGCTTCGCGTCCGAAGGTGTGGTTGTAGCCGACGACGACCTCCCTGACGCGCAGCCTGGCGACGAGGAGATCGGCCACGAAGGCTTCGGCTTCCATGTGGGAGAACTCGAGGGTGAACGGGATGACCAGGGTGGCGTCGAGACCCTGCCGCGCCATCCGGGCCAGGTTCTCCTCGGGCGTCGCGATGGGCGCGGGAGCGCGCTCGGGATGCAGCACGACCGCGGGATGAGGCTCGTACGTGCAGGCCACGGCGGCCACGCCGAGCGCCCGCGCGCGCTCGACGGTGGTGCCGAGAATCTTGGCGTGGGCGAGATGGATCCCGTCGAAGGCGCCGAGCGCCGTCACCGCCGGGGCCAGCTCAGCGGGGAAGGACGGGAGTCCGCGAAGAATCCGCATGGAGGAGTCGCTCGGGCTTGACGAGGTCGCCCTGGCCCACACCCACGCCGAGCAGCGTCCCGTCGGGACGGTAGACGCGGACCGGCCCGGACAGCGGTGGGCGCGCCGGCACCGACTGACCGTGGACGAAGGCCTGCGCCCCGCGCGCGTCGAGGGTGAGCGCAGGCAAGTCGGCGAGGGCGGAGTCGAGCGGGAGGAGGCGCGGCCAGAGGCCGGCGCCGTCGCGGGCCTCGCGGAGCGCGCTCCACGGCACCGCGTCCTCGAGCCGATACGGGCCCACGCGCGAGCGCACCAGCCGCGCGAGCACGGCGCCGGTGCCGAGGGCCTCGCCGAGATCGGCGGCAAGCGTCCGCACGTACGTGCCCTTGCCGCAGCGCACGCGGAAGGTCAGCTCGGGGAGCGCGAGGGACTCCAGCGTAATGGCGTGCACCATCACGCGGCGGGGCTGGCGCTCGACCTCGGCGCCCTCCCGGGCCAGCTCGTAGAGGCGGCGGCCCTCGTGGTGGAGCGCGGAGTACATGGGCGGGACCTGCTCGATCTCGCCCACGAAGCGCGCGAGGGCGCCGGTGATGGCGGTGGCGTCGAGGGCGGGCACCGGGCGCGTCGTGAGCACGCGACCCGAGGCGTCCTGGGTGTCGGTGGTGAGGCCGAGCCGCGCCGTCGCCACGTACTCCTTGTCGAGCGCGGTGAGGTAGGGCGTGAGCTTGGTTCCCTCGCCGACAAGGATGGGCAGCAGGCCGGTGGCGTCGGGATCGAGGGTGCCGCCGTGGCCGACCTTGGGCACCCGCAGCAGGCGGCGGAGATGGGCCACCACCTGGAAGGACGTGACGCTCGGCCCCTTCTCGACGGCGAGGATGCCGGAGCGCGACGTCCCGGGGCGCGGGGCGGTCACCGGACGGGCGCGGCGAGGGCCTCGCGGACCGCCGCGAGCACGGTGGTGGTGGCGTCTTCCAGCGAGCCCGTCACCGTGCAGCCCGCCGCGTTCTCGTGGCCGCCGCCGCCGAAGCGGCCGGCGATGCGATTCACCGGCACCTCGCCCTTGCCGCGGAGACTCACCTTCACCCGCCCCGGCGTCTCCTCGCGGAGGAGCACCGCCACCTTGACCCCGCCGATGGAGCGAGGATAGGTCACCACGTCTTCCGCCGCCATGAACTCGTCGGAGACGAGCCCGCGCGGCACGCTGAGCCAGGCCACCGCCCCGTCCTCGCTGACCTGGACGCGGCGCAGCAGCTCGCCGAGCTCGTTCAGCGCGCGGGGCGCGCGGCGCTGGTAGAGCCACTCGGTAACCAGGGCAGGCGCGGCTCCCGCCCGGGTCAGATCCGCCGCGATCTGGAACGTGCGGGGGGTCGTGTTCGAGTAGCGGAAGGAGCCGGTGTCGGTATGGATAGCGGTGTAGAGGTTGAGCGCGACCGCCGGGGTCAGCGGCAGGGACAGCTGACCCAGGAGCTCCCAGATCATCTCCCCGGTGGCCGCCGCCGAGGGATCGATCCAGTCCACCGTCCCATAGCGGCGGTTGTCCGGATGGTGGTCGATGTTGAGCACGGTCGTCGCGGCCCCGCGCGCCTGCTCGAGCAGACCCTCGGTGCGCGCGTGGTTGGGGCAGTCGGTGAGGACGATCACGTCGAACGTCCGCGGCGCGCGTGGCCAGACCTCATAGCGCGGGGCGCCCGGGAGAAAGGACAGCACGTCGGGCACCGGGTGAGGCCCCGCAAAGGTCGCGCGCCAGCCGGCGTCCTCGAGAGCGAGGCCGAGCCCGAGGAGCGTGCCGAGCACGTCGCCGTCCGGGTGGACGTGGCCGAGCAGGAGGACGTCTCCTCCCTTCCCGCCCAGCGTCGCGAGCAGGGCGGGCGGGGGCGTGGTCGAGAACTCCTCCACGCTAGTCCTCGTCCTCGACGCGCGCGCGGTCCGCGGGCCGCAGCCCGGCGAGGAGGGCCTGCATCCGGGCCGCGTGCTCCATGGAGTGATCGGGCCGGAACAGCAGGTCCGGGGTGACGCGAAGGTCGAGGTTGCGGCGCAGCGCGCCCCAGATGAAGCCGCGCGCGCTCTCCAGGGCCTTGAAGGAGGCCACCCACTTGTCCTCCGGCCCGAGCACGGAGACGAAAACCTTGGCTTGACGGAGATCGGGGGTGACCGCGACCTCGGTGATGGTGACCCAGCCCAGCCGCGGGTCCTTGAGCTCGCGCTGGACGAGCCGCGAGATCTCCTCCCGCATGAGCTGATTCACGCGCTCGAGCCGCTTGCCTTGCATGTCCCCGACAGGCCTCCCTCGCTTCGCTCGGACCCCTTCATGTATCCGCTCGGCTCGCCGCTCGACGCGGCTCCCCTCCCCCTCCCTCGCTTCGCTCGGACCCCTTCATGTATCCGCTCGGCTCGCCGCTCAGGGAGCGGCTCACCTCGCCAATCAGCTGCCCGCGTTCAATCGCTAGAGGATTTCGACCTCGACGTTGGTCACGTAGCCGTCGAGGTTGTCCTCGATGAAGTCCACCGCCTTGGAGATCACCTCGTTGGCGTGGCGCGAGTCGCCGGAGACGTAGGCCAGGGCCAGGGTTGCGCGCTGCCACAGGTCCTGGTGATCGACCTCGGCGACGGAGAGCTCGAAGCGGTGCCGAAGCTTCTCCTTGAGCCCCTTGAGGGCGTGCCGCTTGCCCTTGAGCGACCCGACGTCGGGGAGGTGCAGCTCGACGGTCCCGACCGCCACCCGCGCTCCGGACATCGCCTAGAGCGTCCGCGCGACCTCTTCGGTGGTGAAGGCCTCGAGGGTGTCGCCCGCCGCTACTCCCTTCACGCCGTCCACCCCGATGCCGCACTCGAGACCCTGGAGCACCTCGCGCACGTCGTCCTTGAAGCGCTTGAGCGAGGAGATCGTCCCCTCGCCGAGGAGCGTCTCCCCCCGCTTCACGCGCACGCGCGCGCCCCGCACCATCTTCCCTTCGAGCACGGACGAGCCGTAGATGAGGCCGAGCTTGGAGATGGGGAAGAGCTGCCGCACCTGGGCGCGGCCCAGGATCGTCTCGCGGATCTCCGGCGCGAGCATGCCCGACAGCGCCGCCCTGACGTCGTTGATGACGTCGTAGATGACGCTGTAGCTCCGCACGTCCACCCCGTCGGCCTGGGCCTGGCTGGCCGCCTTCGCGTCGGCCTTCACGTTGAAACCGAGCACGATGGCGTTGGAGGCGGAGGCGAGCATGACGTCGGACTCGTTGACCGCGCCCACCGAGCCGTGGATGACCTTGAGCTTGACCTCGTCCGTGGAGAGGCGCTCGAGCGACTCGGTGAGGGCCTCCACCGAGCCCTGCACGTCGGCCTTGAGGATGAGCCGGAGCTCCTTGACCTCGCCCGACTCGATCTGCTTGTGCAGCTCCTCGAGGGTGATGCGGGCGGAGCCCTTGCCCCTGAGCTTCTCGCGGTCGGCGCGCACGGTGGCGATCTGCCGCGCCTTGCGCTCGTCGGCCACCACCAGCAGGGTATCTCCGGCTTGCGGGACCCCGGAGAGACCCAGGACCTCGACGGGATCCGCGGGGCCCGCCTTCTGCGCCTTCTTGCCACGGTCGCTGAACATCGCACGCACGCGACCCGACTGCGAGCCTACCACCACCGCGTCGCCCTCCTTGAGGGTGCCCGACTGGATGAGGGCGGTGGCCACGGGACCACGGCCGCGGTCCAGCCGTCCCTCCACGATGACCCCGCGCGCGGCGCGGTTCGGATTGGCCTTGAGCTCCAGGATCTCGGACTGGAGCGCGGTCATCTCGAGGAGCTGCGCGATGCCGTCGCCGCGCTTCGCGGAGGTGTGGACGAAGATGGTTTGCCCGCCCCAGTCCTCGGGCACGAGCCCGTGGCTCGACAGCTCGCGCTTCACCCGGTCCGGCTCCGCGCCCGGCTTGTCGATCTTGTTCACCGCCACGATGATGGGGACCTCGGCGGCCTTGGCGTGGTTGACCGCCTCCACCGTCTGCGGCATCACGCCGTCGTCGGCGGCCACCACGAGGATGACGATGTCGGTGGCCTTGGCGCCACGCGCGCGCATCGCGGTGAAGGCTTCGTGGCCCGGCGTGTCGAGGAAGGTCACCTTGCCGTGGCTGGTGTCGACCTGATAGGCGCCGATGTGCTGGGTGATGCCGCCCGCCTCCTTCTCGGCCACGCGCGTCTTGCGGATCGCGTCGAGGAGGGAGGTCTTGCCGTGGTCGACATGGCCCATGACGGTAACCACCGGCGGCCGCGGCTTGAGCTGGGAGGGATCCGCCTCCTCCTCCTCGAGCAGGTCGCCCTCGAGCGAGCGAACCTCCACGTCGAAGCTGAACTTGTCGGCGACGAGCTTGGCCGCGGTGGGATCGAGGACCTCGTTCAACGTGGCCATCACGCCCAGCTCGAGGAGGGCCTTGATCACCTCGCCCGACTTCCGCCGCATGGCGGCGGCCAGCTCGCCCACCGTCACCGACTCGGGCAGCTTGATGAGCTCGCGCTTGACCTCGACGGGTGGCTCGGGCGCCGGGGGCAGCGGCTTGGACTCCGGAGGCTTGACGGCCGCCACGGCGGGCTGCGCCGGACGCGGCGGCGGCGCGGGCACGGCCGGACGTGGGGGCGACGGCGGCACGATGCGCGGCGGAGCGGACAGCGGCTGGCGCGATGGTGGCGTCACCGGACGCG
>JBKPDT010000452.1:0-4072 GCA_046728035.1 Candidatus Methylomirabilota bacterium
GGTGTCGTCCCGGAGGATCACGCCGAGACCTCCATTGGCACCGGTCCGGAGCGCGTCCCCCTCGAGCAAGGCCAGTCCCTCGCGTGCGGGGAGATCCTGGTTCGTCCGAACCACGAACGCCACGCCCTGGACGACTTTCACCGTGCCAACGGGACGCATATCGGCGCCGCTGGCCGCGGCCGGGATGCCGAGCGCCAGCAGGAGCGCCAATCCGAGGCGCGACCACGTGGGTCGCCCGCCGGGAGAGCGCCGCCGCGATGGCGTCGTGGAGAGCGGGAGCGCGGGACCGGTACATCCCCTCGAGTTGCGGGGAATTTCGGCGCAGATGGGAGCTCGGGATCGAACCAGAAACTCGGGACATTGCCCGTCGCCCATCTGATGCCTCCTCCCCCGGGGGGCCGCGTCTTGCGCGACTCTTCCGCCATGATACCCCCCTGCCTTTCACCAATTGAATCGAAAATCCCGGGCGTGTACAAGGCTGGCTCCCGCGCTCACGATGTCTTTTCCTCTACTTGCCGCACATTCCTCTTTGACGGCCGCGCCCGTTGTGCCAGATTTGTGACTAGCTCGGGCACACTCCAGTCCATTCCAGTTCATCTCCCGACCTCGTTGGAGGCCCTGATGGATCACGAGCGAGGGGGCCAAATTCGAACGTCACGTGGAGGAGATTCTCCGGAGGAGGGATCTCAGTTTCCTCGCTGGAAACGCTCCGGACAAGCCCTTCCGCGAGCAAACCACAAAGGAGATGCCATGGATCTTGCCACGGTCGACAAGCTGCTTACGACTACCCGATCTGTGCGGAGGCGTCTCGATCTAACACGTATCGTCGATCCCGCCGTGATCGAGCAGTGTCTTGAGATCGCGGTGCAGGCCCTAACCGCGCGCAGGCAGACCGAGCCGCGCGACGTCCCGTCCTGGACTGTTCTTGCTGATCACTTCCAAGATGTCCCAACCTTGATCATCCCCTGCGTCGAGGGACGCCCCGAGGGGCTCAAACCAGAGCGGCTCGCCGGTCTATACGGGAACATCCTTCCCATCGCATGGTCGTTGATGTTGGCCCTTCGTGCCCGTGGTGTCGGCGCTGCGTGGACCACGATCGTCTTCACGTACGAGAAGGAAGTCGCCGCCCTGCTCGGGATACCAGAGAACATGACCCCGGCGGCGTGCCTGCCAGTCGCCTACTACACCGGTGACGATTTCAAACCGGCGAAGCGGGTACCAGCCGCGCAACGGACGTATTGGAACACGTGGGGCGCGCACCGCTTAGAGGGGTGACGGGACACCTGCGATGATGCTCGCCGACCAGATTGCCTACGTCGCCCTCATCGCGAACGATCCGGCCGCTGCCGGCGTACTCGAGCATCATTTCGGGCTGCCGCGCCACGAGCTTTCGAGCGCGGCGGGGCCGGTGCCGGTGTTCGCCCTCGGGCGCAGTGCGCTGGCCCTGTTCCCCCCGGGGCATCCGCTGGTGGACGGCGAGACCAAGCCGGGCGTGCACCACATCGCGCTCGGTGTGGACGACCTCGATGCGGCGGCCGAGCGCGCAGCAGCCGCGGGTGCGCCGCCAGCCGGTATCGCGGCCGCGCCGGGCCTGGACGGCCTGCGCGTCTGCCGGCTGGCGCGCGACGCGACAGTGGGCGTGCGGATCATGCTCACAGAGCGGCTGGGACTGGCACCGCATGCTGAGGGCCCGGTGCAGCGCATCGACCACATTGGCGTCGCGAGCACCGACGTGCGCGAGGACGAGGCCGTTTTCTGCGGGCAGCTCGGCTTCGCGGTCGAGAGCCGCCAGACCGACATGGAAGTGTCGATTGCCGTGGAGAGCTTCACCTCCGATAAGTACGGCGTGGTGTACCACTCGCGCACGCCGGAGCCAGTGGGGGGCCTGCGCGTCTCATTCATCACGGTGGGCGATTGCGAGCTCGAGTTTCTCGCCAACTTCGATCCGCGGCGCGCGGGCGAGGTGCACCATGGCCAGGCCGGTAACACGCGCCAGGATCAAGGTGCGATCGCACGCTTCGTCGCTTCACGCGGCCGCGGGCTGCACCACGTCGCCGTCAGATCGCCTGACATAGACAAGCTGCTCGGATCGATGGTCTCCGCTGGGCTGCCGATGATCGACACCAAGGGCCGCCCCGGCTCGCGGCGTGCGCTGATCGGCTTTCCCCACCCCAAGGCGCTGGGTGGAGTGCTCATGCATATCGTCCAGCGCCCCGACTGACCAGCGCCGCGGGGCACCCGCGCAAGCGCGGGACGGGGCCTGCCCGTCAGAGCAGGCCGAGCTGGAGTCTCGCCGCCTCCGACATCCGGCTCTGGTCCCAGGGCGGATCGAACACGAGGTCGACCTTCACGTCGCTGACGCCGGGGACCGCGCGGACCCGCTCCTCGACCTCCCGGGGCAGTGCCTGGGCGGCCGGGCACCCCGCGGCGGTCAAGGTCATCCGGACGGTGACCGCCCCGGACGGGTCGACCGCGATCCCGTAGATCAGCCCGAGCTCGTGGATGTTCACGGGGATCTCCGGGTCGTAGACCGTCTGCAGGGCCTCGACGACGAGCTTTTCGATCTCTGCCTGGTCGGCCATGACGGCCTCCTATGACCTTGCTATTCCGTCGTCACGGGCTCGGCCTTGCCCGCCAGCGCCGCGTGCACAGTGTGCCAGGCCAGCGTCGCGCACTTGATGCGGCTCGGGAACTCGCGCACGCCGGCGAAGACGCCGAGCTTGCCCAGCTCCGCGTCGGGGCCATCCTCGGTCAGCATGGCGCGGAAGCGCTCGAAGACCTCCTCGGCTTCGGTCACCGTCTTGCCCTTGATGTCGGCGGTCATCATCGACGCGGACGCCTTGGAGATGGCGCACCCCGAGCCCTGGAACCCAATGTCGCGGATCACCTCGCCCTCGAGCGTGATCTCGACCGTCAGCCGGTCGCCGCAGAGCGGGTTGTAGCCCTCGGCCGCCCGGCTCGGGTTCGCGAGCGTCCGGAAGTTCCGCGGCTTCCGGTTGTGATCGAGGATGACCTGCTGGTAGAGATCGCGCAGCTCGGACGTCATCCGAAGATCTCCCGAACCTTGGCGAGCCCCTCGACCAGCGCGTCGATGTCTTCACGCGTGTTGTAGACGGCCAGGGAGGCGCGCGCGGTGGCCGCGATGCCGAACCGCGTCATGACGGGCATCGCGCAGTGGTGCCCCGTCCGCACCGCGATCCCCTCACGGTCGAGGATGCTGCCCACGTCGTGGGCGTGCACGCCGTCGACCAGGAACGACAGCACCGAGGCCTTCTCGCGCGCGGTGCCGACGAGGCGCAGGCCGGGGAGCGCCGAGAGCCGCTCCGTGCCATGGACGAGCAGCGCGTGCTCGTGGGCCGCGACCCGGTCGAGCCCGAGGCCGTCCAGGTACTCGAGGGCGGAGCCGAGGCCGATGGCGCCCGCGATGTTCGGCGTGCCCGCCTCGAACTTGTACGGCAGGTCGTTGTAGACGGTCTTCTCGAAGCTGACCGACTTGATCATATCGCCCCCGCCCTGGTAGGGCGGCATCGCCTCCAGGAGCGCGGTCTTGCCGTAGAGGACGCCGATGCCGGTCGGTCCGTACGTCTTGTGCCCGGAGAACGTGTAGAAGTCGCAGTCGAGATCCTGCACGTCGACCCGCAGGTGCGGCGCGGCCTGGGCGCCGTCCACCAGCACCGCTATGCCGCGACGGTGGGCCGCCTCGATCATCCGCTTGACTGGCACGATGGTGCCGAGCGCGTTGGAGACGTGGGCCACCGCGACGAGCCGCGTCGGCTCGCCGAGCAGCCGCTCGTAGGCGTCGACGTCCACCTCGCCCGCGTCGTCGATGGGCACCACCCGCAGCGTCGCGTCCGTCTCCTCGCAGAGCATCTGCCACGGCACGATGTTCGAGTGGTGCTCGAGCGCGGTGATGACCACCTCGTCCCCCGGCCCCACCGTCCGCCGGCCGTAGGTCTGCGCCACCAGGTTGATGCCTTCGGTGGTCCCGCGGACGAAGACGATCTCGCTTGGATGGGCCGCGTTGAGGAAGCGCTGGATGCGGGCGCGCGCACCCTCGTACGCCTCGGTGGCG
>JBKPDT010000453.1:0-5930 GCA_046728035.1 Candidatus Methylomirabilota bacterium
GGCATGACGTGGGCCTCCAAGTCTCAGCTCGACGCACTCGAGAAGCATCTCGCGCAGCGCGCACGGACCGCCTCCAGGACCGCCATCCGATGACCGCTCGCAACAAGAAGAACGCCGGGCCGAAGCTGCTCACGGGCGGCAACCCGCAGATCCCCAAGGGCGAGGGCGACGGCCCGGTGCAGGACTACATCGCAGCCATGCCCGGTTGGAAGCGCTCGCTGGGCGAACGGCTGGACGGGCTGATCGTGCGCACCGTCCCCGGCGTGCACAAGGCCGTGAAGTGGAACCAGCCCTTCTACGGCCACAACGGCGAGGGCTGGTTCCTCGCCTTCCGCTGCTACACGAAGTACGTCCAGCTCCAGTTCTTCCGAGGGACCTCGCTCGATCCCGTGCCCCCCAAGGCGTCCAAGCACGACGAGGTGCGCTACCTCGACATCTACGAAGACGACGACCTCGACGAAGACCAGCTCGCCTCCTGGATCGAACAGGCAAGCAACCTGCCCGGCGAGAAGCTGTAGAGCCGCCGGGCAGCGCCATCCGAATCGCTCGCGACGCAGGCCGGGTGGATCCCCGCCCTGGCTGAACCATCACTCCGCGGAGGGGATACCCGCGAGCGCATAATCGGTAGGTGCATCGGTAGGTGCGTTCTGGACCGCCGTCGACTGCTGCTGTTGGCCGCGACACATCGTGCGCATGTTGTCGCTGTCGTCACACAGCAGGTCGGTGCCAAGGTGCTCGGCGGGCACATACATCACCGACATCGGGACCACCAGCACTGGCGCGGTTCTCGGTCGACGGGCACGCTGGGCCGCGATGAAGGCGGCGGTCACGACCCGCTACGGCCCCCCAGAGGTCGCGCACGTCATGGACGTCCCCCGGCCCGCACCGGACGCGGGCGAACTGCTCGTGCGGGTCCACGCCACCACCGTCAACCGGACCGACTGCGGCTTTCGAGCCGCTCACCCCTGGTTCATCCGTGGCTTCACCGGCCTGACCAAGCCGAAGCGCACCATCCTCGGCAACGAGTTCGCCGGGGTCGTCGCCGCGGTGGGCGGGGACGTCAGCAGTTTCGCCGTCGGTGACCGGGTGTTCGGCTACGACGACACCCGATTCGGGGGTCACGCCGAGTACCTCGCCATCGGCCAGGACGCCGCAGTCGCGACGATGCTTGAGGGTCGGGACTTCGAGGTCATGGCGCCGGCGACGGAGGGATCGCACTACGCCCTCGCCTACATCCGGGCCGCCGGCGTCGACGACAGCAGCGAGGTCCTCGTCTACGGCGCCACCGGCGCCATCGGTTCGGCCGCGGTGCAGATCATCAAGACCCTCGGCGCGCACGTGACAGCGGTGTGTGGCCGCGAGCACGTCGACCTGATGGCCGGGCTCGGCGCCGACCGGGTCATCGACCGCACGACCACCGACCTCACCGCCGACAGCCGCCGATACGACCTCGTCTTCGACGCCGTCGGCAAGTGCTCGTTCCGCCAGTCCCGCAAGCTGCTGAAGCCACGCGGGATCTGGACCTCGACCGACCTCGGCCCGCTGTCGCAGAACCCGCTGCTCGTGCTGGCGACCCGCTTCTCACGGGGGCGACGGGTGCTGTTCCCGATCCCGGCGATCGACCGGGAGATGGTCGAGTACCTCAAGGGACTCATCGAGTCGGGGCAGTTCACACCCGTCGTCGACCGCACCTACCCCCTCGAGGAGATCGTCGAGGCGTACCGGTACGTGGAGACACAGCAGAAGATCGGCAACGTCGTCATCACCGTCGCCGCTGGCGGTAGCCGCTGATCCTCTTCATCCTCGTCGGCGTGGCCCAGGCAGCCGACATTCGGTGCGAACAAGGGCGCACATCCCCGTCGATCTGGCGTCCAGTGTCGGGGACGCCGAACCGACGCCCCATCTCGGTCCTGGTCGTTTGATCGGGCCGTGGGCCTGGGCGTCAGGCGACGGGTTCGAGCACGGCGGTTGGGCCTCGGCCGCCATCGGTTCGCCGGACCCTGCCATCGGTGAAGCGATGGGCGCACGGATGGCCGAGAGCGACGGCTTGCTACTCGGGCGACGGACCCGGCGGAGCGGACCCGACCATGGCGCTCGCCGTCACCGACAACGAGCCGTAACCCCCGCGATGATCGTGCATCGGTCACGGTCCGCCTCGACAAAGAGGAGCACACCGGAACCGGCCCTACAGGTGATCTCCCTCATGAAGTCGCCGATGTCGTTCTGGATGCCCGACTGATCGGATCGCCCGACCCCGAGCCGTCTGAGTGTTCTAGCGCGGCTCCGGCAACGGGCCCTGTCACCGGTTGAAGCGCCATCGCGTTGGTGATCCGGTGAAGTCGCTCTCGCTAAGCCCAAAGGCCCACACGGGCCGGACGCGGAAACACGCGGTCACTGCCGGGTCCAGGAGTTCGATGCCGTAGTCCGTTCCGTACTTGGTGTTCTCAGCGTCAAGGACCGCGTGAAGAAGACCAGGATCGGAAACAAGCTCAGCCACACCTTCGACCACGACCGGGTTCCGGGGCTCGTCAGTGGTCATCACACAACGTCCATCCACGAGCAGGTTGCGGGTCTTGCGCGAGGCGCGGCTGCAGCTGAACCACAACGACCCGTCGAGCCACACCGCCCATACAGGCATGACGTGAGGCCGGCCGTCCGGCCACGCCGTTGCGAGCCAGTAGTCGTGCGACCGGATCAGCCGTTCCTCGGCCCAAGACCACGAGAGCAGGCCGCTTCCTTCATCGGCGGCGACAAGGCCGTAGCCCGGCATGTGTGGGCGGTCAGCGATCGTCGGGAACTCGTTCGCCATGGCCCCAAGCCTTGCATCGCCCACGGGTATCGGCCTCCGGCGTCTTTCCGTAGACCTTGCTACTCAGTGCTCGGCGCGAACGTCGATCGGTAGCGCCACGAAGGGAGTTCGGGCCGAGGGGGAGCTGCGAGACTCGCCGTCGTGGCCATCACGTTCTACGGAGTCGTCGCGGTCAGCTTCATGATGGCCATGTACGCGCTTGAGCGCCGCGGTCGTGGCTTGTCCTGGCCTTCGTCGCTGGTTGCGTGCTGTCGAGCGTGAACGGATTTCTGTCCGGAGCCTGGCCTTTCGGGATGGTTGAGCTGATCTGGGCTGGCGTCGCCGTCCGCCGCTACGGAGCCGTGCCGTCACGACACATCTGCACCCACCCTCGTCGCGCGCGCCGCCGGCTGCGAACTGCCGGTCAGGTTTCTCAGGCCGCACGTGTCGTAAGAGTATGCAATCGACCAGCTACCCCATCTCAGGGCTCCGGCCATGTATATCGCCTACATCGTGACAACGATCCTGGCCGGGCTCGCGTGCGGCTAGGCAGCCTCCTTGAACTTTGTCGGCGCCGAGTCGGTCAAGGTCGTCGCGTCGATGGAGCTGCGCCAGCTCGCCTACTTCGTCACTGTTGCCCATGAGGAGAGCTTCACCCGCTCCGCCGAGCGCCTGCACGTGGCTCAGCCCGGAGTCAGCCAGTAGATCCGGCGGCTGGAGGAAGAGCTCGGGGCACCGCTATTCGATCGGTCCGGCAAAAGTCCGTGGCTTACAACCGCAGGCAAGGCCCTGCTGCCGTACGCGCGGGACGCGTTGGCAGCCACTGACGCAGGACGAGCCGCGCTCACCGCTCTCAACGGCGTCGTCACCGGGCAGCTGCAACTTGGAACCATCGCCGGCACCCCGAGAATCGACCTCCCCGGCCTGCTCGCGGCGTTCCACGCTGCACACCCCCGAGTGGAGATCACCTTACGAGGGCCAACCGTTGCCGCTCATCGAGAGCGTCCGATGCGATGACCACCACGCCGTGATCGTCGGCCTGTCCTCTCCGAAACCTCCAGACGGGCTGAGCGTCGAGGTGATCGACGTCGAGCCGCTCGTGCTTGTCACGTCACCGGATCATCCGCTGGCCGCAAGACGACGCGCGGCCCTGAAGGAACTTCGGAGCGAGACGTTCGTCACCTTGATGAGGGGCTCTGCTCTGCGTCGCCACGTCGAGCAAGCCTGCGACGCAGCCGGGTTCACCGCCCACATCGCCCTCGAGACCACCGACGCACGTCTTCTCTGCGAGCTCGTCGGCCACGGGCTCGGAGTGACGATCGTGCCCCGCTCGATCGCCGACCACGGCATCGGCCACGGAACGCCGCTCGCCGTCGTCGAGATCGCCCCGCCGATCACTCCGCGACACACCGCGCTGGCATGGCGGACCGATCGGGAGCAGCCACCAGCGGCGCGGGCGTTCCTCACGGCAGCACGCCGTTGGGCCTCCGAGGCAGGACGCCTCGACGCCCGACAGTGATCCATACGCTGGCGTGTTGGTGCCAGAGAGAACGCATCCATCCGCCTGCGAGGAGAAACGTCCGGGCGGCTCCATGCCGGGATCCGACCGCTAGGCGGCTCGGAGGAGCCCGATGCCGAGGGCGAGTGTCCCGGCAGCGAGGCTTGCCGCTCCGAGGTACGCGAGGTTGACAAGTCGGTTCGGGCGTTGCGCGCTTGGCCCGGCGATCGACAAGAAGAACGCAATGGGGAGCAGGAGGGCGGCGGCGGGGATGGACGCGCGTACGAACTGCTTCCATCCGGAGCTGAGGTCGGCGTCGTCGACAAGGGACACGGCGACGAAGGAGAGGACGAGTAGCACCCCGGCATGGGCGTGTCCTGCACGCCACAGACTCCGGCGGAGCGGGTGGTCGTAGTAGGTGGTCTGGCGAGTGATCCAATGCCAGAGGAGGCTGGCGCCGCCGAACACGACGGTTGGAAAACGCGATAAGAACGATGCCGGTTGTGCGATCAAGGGCGTGTGAGGCGCGGGCGCAAGTCGCCTGTCGATCGACTCGGTGGTGCCTATTACAGAACCCCTTCGGTTGATGGTCGTTGGTCCATGGAGCACGGCAATTGGTGGGTCTTGCGGCTAGTTCGTGGGTCTTGCGCCGGCGGCGAAGTCGCACAGCAATCTGCCTGTCGTTTCCGGGTCTTCCAGCATCGGGGTGTGTCCCACGCCCGGCAGCAACTCGACGCGGGCCTCAGGCACGACGCGGTAGGCGGCCGCCGACGGGGAGTGCCACCGCTGGTCGTCGGTACCGAAGACGACCAGCACCGGTACGCCCAGCGCGACCAGCCGGCCGGGGAGGCTGCGTTGCCCGAGGTAGTTCAGCGCGTCACGCGCTGTTCCCACGAGCGCGCGATGCGTCATGCCACGCGTGGCCTCGATGATGCCGTCGGGGATGCCGATCGGGCGGGTGAAAGCGGTGCGCATCCCTTTGCGGATGGTGGCCTCGGTTCGAAGGCGCCACAGCAGCCGCCCAGGTAGCCGGGTCAGAATGAGTCGGGCGAGGAGGCCGTCGGGGATCTTGGCGTCTGGGCTAGGGCCCATGTCGATGAGCGCCAGAGCCGTCACGGCGTCCGGTCGCTGCTCGGCCAGGGCCGTGGCGACTGCACACCCCGTGGAGTGCCCGATCACCGTCGCCCGGCTCACGCCGAGCCGGTCCAGCGCGACGCCGACCGCTCGCGCCTGGTTCGCGATGTCGTACCCGGAGGTGGGGCTCGCCGACTTCCCGTGGCCGAGGAGGTCGACACGGATGACACGGAAGGCATTCGCGAGCACCGGAACCACCGGATCCCACCACGCTGTCGAGCCCGCTGCCCCGTGGATCAGCAGCACGGCCGGCGCGCCCGCGTCACCGTCCTCCACGACGTGCATGTCAGACTCGTCGACCCGCGTAGAGGGCTCGTCAGCGTCCGGGTCGCCGGACAGGTTTGTTGCCATTGGGTTGTCTCCTGCTATCCCGTCACGTGCACTGGTAGCCAGCTCGCCGATGGCCAAATAGAGAGAAGGAGCAGCCCCGCCAGCCAGCGCGCTGTCAGACTTGGCTCTCAGAATCGCCAGCGGAGCGCCGGGTGTCTTGGAGGAAAGTTCCGCCCTCGT
>JBKPDT010000454.1:0-11637 GCA_046728035.1 Candidatus Methylomirabilota bacterium
CGACCCGGCGTTCCGGCGGATGTGGATCCGTCGCATTCGCGACCACGACGGCGACGAGGGGGGCGAGGCCGGGCTCGAGCTCTGGCTGCGCCTGGCCGACGGCGTCGGGCTCGACCGCGAGGAGGTAGCGAGCTGTCGCTCCGTCCTCCCCGGCGTCCGCTTCGCCTGCGACGCCTACGTCGAGCTCGTGCGCGAGCGCACCCTGGTCGAAGCGGTGGCCTCGTCGCTTACCGAGTTCTTCGCCCCCGACCTCATGTCCCGGCGCGTGCTCGCCTGGGAGAAGCACTATCCGTGGGTGAGCCCGGACATGCTGGCCTACTTCCGCTCACGGGTGCCGCGCGCCCGGCGCGACTCCCTGGAGGCCATCGACTTCGTCATCCAGCACGCCGACAGCTTCGCGATGCAGGAGCGCTGCGTGGCCGCCCTCATCCGCAAGACGGAGATCCTCTGGCACCTGCTGGACTGCACGTACGCCGCCTACATCGAGCCGGGCTGGGGCCCGCAGGGGGCCCGGGCCACGTGATCTCCGCGGAGAGCCGAGTCCGTCTCGCCGCCAAGGCCCGCCTCCGGTTCGACCGCAAGTCGTCGCGCTACATGCTGCTCTATCCCGAGCGGGGCCTCGTGCTGAACCCGACGGCCGCCGACGTGCTCCAGCGGTGCGACGGCGAGCGCACCGTGGGATCGATCGTGGAGGAGCTCGCCCGCCGGTACGGCCACGAAGCGCCCGCGGTGGAGCGCGAGGTGATGGAGTTCCTGCAGACCATGGCCGATCGCGGTCTCGTGCAGGCGGCGGTATGACCGAGGCGGAGCGCCCCTACACGCTGGTCGCCGAGCTGACCTACCGCTGTCCCCTCCGCTGCGTCTACTGCTCGAACCCGCTCGACTACGCGCGCCACCGGGAGGAGCTCGACACCGCGACCTGGCGGCGCGTGCTTCGCGAGGCCGAGGACCTGGGCGTGGTCCAGGTGAACCTCACCGGCGGCGAGCCGCTCGTGCGCGACGATCTCGAGGCGCTGATCGAGGAGGCCCGCCGTCTCGACCTCTACACCAACCTCATCACGAGCGGCGTGCCCCTGCGGCGCGAGCGGCTGGCCCGGTTCCGCGCGCTCGGCCTCGACAACGTCCAGGTCTCCATACAGGACACCGAAGCGGGCGCCTCGGATCGGATCGCCGGGCGACGGTCCTTCGATCGCAAGCTCGTCGTGGCCACCTGGGTGAAGGAGCTGGGGTTCCCCCTCACCCTGAACACCGTCCTGCACCGCGACAACCTCGACCACGTGGAGGAGGTCGTGGCCCTGGCCGAGCGGCTCGGCGCCGATCGCCTGGAGCTCGCGAATGCGCAGTATCTCGGCTGGGCGCTCCCGAACCGCGCCGCCCTCTTGCCGACGCGCGCGCAGCTCGCCCGCGCCCGCGAGGTGGCCGCCGCCGCGCGGGCGCGGCTGCGTGGGACGATGGAGGTGCTGTTCGTCACCCCCGACTACTACACGGATCTTCCCAAGGCCTGCATGGACGGCTGGGGCCGGCGCTTCATCGTGCTGAGCCCCGAAGGGCTCGCCCTGCCCTGTCATGCCGCGCATAGCCTGCCCGGCCTCCGCTTCGACTCGGTCCGGGACCGGCCGCTCGGCGAGATCTGGCGCGACTCCGACGGTTTCCGCGTCTTCCGCGGCGAGGAGTGGATGCCCGAGCCCTGCCGCAGCTGCGACCGGCGCGGCATCGACTTCGGCGGCTGCCGCTGCCAGGCCTACCACCTTACCGGCAACGCCGCCGCCACCGACCCCACCTGCCAGTTCTCGCCCGATCATGCGCTGATCGAGGCCGCCCGCGAGGCGGCGGAGGAATCGCGGCCGGCGCCGTTGATCTACCGGAGCGCGAAGGCTCCGCTCGTGAGATGAAGAAAAGGCGCCGAATGGACGCTAGCCTCTACATCTTGCTGGGTCTGACCGTGCTCGCTCTGGCGGTTGCGCTTGTCAAGGACCCCGGGCTGGTGACTCGCGGCCTCCAGTCGAGTGGGCGGCTGTTCGGGTCTGTGTGGATGGAGCTGGCGCTGGGGTTCGTGCTCGCCGGCTTGCTCGACGTGCTCATCCCGCCGCCCGCGCTCTCGCGCTGGATGGGCGAGGAGCATCTGGGCCAGGGCATTCTCGTGGGCTGGGCGGCGGGGCTGGTGATGCCGGGCGGGCCCTATCTGGTCTTCCCCGTCGTGGCCAACCTCTTGCGCAGCGGCGCCGCGCCCGGCCCGCTCATCGCGCTGCTCACCGCCAAGACGCTGGTGAGCCCGGTCCGCATGCTCACCTATGAGGCGCCGCTTCTGGGCTGGCCCATGACTCTCGCGCGCCTGATCCCGGGTATTTTTCTCCCGCCCGTTCTCGGTTGGCTCGGGCACTGGCTCTATACGCTCTTCACCCGGCGCTGAGCCCGTCGGCGCGAGCGCCGAGTCTTGACAAGGGAGAAGCGCCAACCGTATCGTCCAGGTCGAATCCCACCTTCACCGATCCAGATGGACCTCGAAGAGGAGGCACATCATGCGGCGCACAATCCTGACATCTCTCGTGGCGGCATTGGCGTTCGGAGTGGGGCTCGCGGCACTGGCCGACGCCCAGGCCCCTCCACCCTGGAAGCAAGGCCAGCCCGCCAGCATGGCGAACTCGCCCCTGGCGCCCATCCCCCAGCCGCCGGCGCCGAAGGCGCCCGGCGAGATCCCCGTCGACAAGATCAAGCTCCCGCCCGGGTTCAAGGCGTCCCTCTGGGCGCACGGGCTCAACAACGCGCGCGCGATGACCTGGGGCGACAAGGGCACGCTCTTCGTCAGCAGCCGCACCGCCGGCAACCTCTACGCGGTGGTGGACAAGGGCGGCCAGCGCGAGGTCAAGACCATCGCCAAAGGGCTCAACCTGCCCAACGGGGTCGCCTTCCGGAACGGTACGCTCTACGTCGCGGAGATCCACCGCATCACCAAGATGGTGGGGATCGAGGACAAGCTCGACGCTCCGCCGGCAATGGAAGTGGTCTACGACATCCTGCCCCGCGACGTGCCGCATGGCTGGAAATACCTGGCCTTTGGACCCGACGGCAAGCTCTACTTCAACATCGGCGCGCCCTGTAACATCTGCATCCCGCCCGACACCCACGCGAAGATCGCGAGCGTCAATCCCGATGGCTCGGGCTTCGAGTACTACGCCCACGGCGTCCGCAACAGCGTGGGCTTCGACTGGCATCCGGTGACGAAGGAGCTCTACTTCGCCACGCACGCCCGCGACTGGCTGGGCGAGGATGTGCCCAGCGACCGGTTCGATCATGCGCCGAAGAAGGGCCTGCACTTCGGCTTCCCCTTCTGCCATCAAGGCGACATCCTCGATCCCGACTTCGGCAAGGGGCACAGCTGCGCGGAGTACGCGGCGCCCCTCATCAAGACGGGCCCCCACGTGGGCGGCAACGGCGTGGAGTTCTACACGGGCTCGATGTTCCCCGCGGAGTACAAGAATCGCGCCTTCCTCGCCCAGCGCGGCTCCTGGAACCGGACCCAGAAGATCGGCTTCCGCGTGATGATGGCGACGCTCCGGCCCTCCGACGTGCCCAGGTATGAGGTCTTCGCCGAAGGGTGGCTCCAGGGCGGCGACATCTGGGGCCGTCCCGTCTACACGAAGCAGATGAAGGACGGCTCGCTCCTCATCGCCGACGACTACGCGGGAGCGATCTACCGGATCACCTACCAGCCCTGAGACACCGCGCGCGGCTCCGGCGCGCCGCCGCGCCGGTGGCCCTGGCCGTCGCCCTGCTGGCGGCGACGGCGAACGTGGCGCAGGCCGGCGACGTCGAGGCCGGCCGGCAAAAGTCCGCGCCGTGCGCCTCCTGCCACGGCGTGGACGGCAACGCCACCGCCCCCGGCATGCCGTCGCTCGCCGGCCAGCCCAACTACTTCACCCACTGGCAGCTGATCAAGTACCGCGACGGGCGGCGGAAGGATCCGCAGATGTCGCCGCCCGCGCAGCATCTCACCGACGCCGACATGGCGGACCTCGCCGCCTACTACGCGGCCCAGGCGCCGCGACCCCGGCGATCCCCCACCGATCCCACGCGAGTCGCCGAGGGTCAGCGGCTCGCCGTGCTGCACCACTGCACCTCGTGCCACCGGCCCGATCTCAGCGGGCAGCAACAGGTGCCGCGGCTCGCCGGTCAGGACTTCGACTACCTCCTGAAATTGCTCCGGAGCTTCAAGGCCAAGACTGCCTCGGACCTTGATGGGCTCATGACCATGTCGGCCCAGCCTCTTCGAGAGGAGGAGATCGTCGATCTGGTCCACTTCCTCGCGAGCCTCGGCGCCGCGCCGTAAGAGAGCCAAGGGCCCGGCGGCCGCCGCTCCGCTCAGATCCCTCCCGTCACGTCGATGGTCACCCCGGTGACGAAGTCGGCGTCCGCGGACGCGAGGAAGCAGATCACCCGCGCCTGGTCGCGGGCCTCCGCGACGCGGCGGAGCGGGTTGCGCGCGAGCTCCTCCGCCTTCTGGGCCTCCGTCCAGCCGTCCCAGCGCGGCCGGAGCCGCTCGGTCAGGGTCAGGCTCGGCGCGATGGCGTTCACGGTGACGCCGAAGGGTCCCAGCTCATGGGCAAGCTTCCGCGTGAAGGCGATGATGCCGCCCTTGGCGGCGGCGTAGGCGCTGCTGCTCGACTCGCTGAGCCCGCGGCCGGCGATGGAGGAGATGTTGACGATTTTGCCGGCGCCCTGACGCTTCATGATGGGCGCCACCGCGTGACAGAAGAGGAAGGTGCCGTCGAGATTGAAGGCGATGAGGCGCTGCCACTCGGGCAGGGTCAGCTCGTCCACGGTGGCGCCGGGCTTGGGGATGATGGTGCTCCCGCCCACCGCGTTGACGAGGATGTCGATCCGCCCGTGCTCGCTGACCACGGCCTTCACCACGTCCTCGACCTGGTGGGGATCGAGAGCGTCCGCCTGGCGGCCGTAGGCGCGGCCGCCCGCCGTCTGGATCGCGGCCAGGGTCGTCTCGAGCCGCGCCTTGTCAGTATCCACCGCCACCACGGTGCCGCCCTCCGCGCTGATGATGTCGGCGGTGGCCCGCCCGATCCCGCTCGCTCCCGCCGTGATGAGCGCCACTCGCTTGTCGAATCGCATGGCTCGCCTCTCAGTCCTTGGGTAGGCCCAGCACGCGCTCGCCGAGAATGTTGCGGAGGATCTCGGTGGTGCCCGCGCGGATGCCGCTGCCGCGGGCGAGACAGCAGTAGAACTCCCACTGCCCCTCGTCCGGGGCCCACGCGCTGGGCGCGGCGATCTGGGAGTAGGGGCCGAGCACCTCGGTGGCGACCTCGGCGAGGTCCTGATCCACCTGGCTCCAGAAGAGCTTGGAGGTGGAGCCTTCGGGCCCGGGCGCGCCGCCCTGGAGGATCCGGGTGAGGCTCCGGTAGCCGTTGAGCTGGAGGCAGCGCTCGGCCACCATCAGCGAGGCCAGCTTCTGACGGATCACCGGCTCCGACGCCGCGGTATGGCCGTCCCGCTTGGTGCGCTTGGCGAGCGCGATCAGGCGCTCGAGCGCGGTGCGCAGGCTGATGTGGCGGATCATGGTGAGCACGTCGCGTTCGTAGGCGAGGGTGGTGATGGCCACGCCCCAGCCCTCGTTGACCTTGCCGACCACGTTGGCGGCGGGCACCCGTACGTTGTCGAGGAAGACCTCGTTGAACTCCGCCTCGCCGGTGATCTGGCGCAGCGGCCGGATGGTGAGGCCGGGCGCCTTCATGTCCACCAGGATGAACGTGATGCCCTTGTGCTTGGCCGCGTTGGGGTCGGTGCGGACGAGGAAGAACCCCATGTCCGCGACGTGGGCCATGCTCGTCCAGACCTTCTGCCCGTTGAGCACGTAACTGTCCCTGTCGAGCACGGCGCGGGTCTGGAGGTTGGCGAGGTCGCTCCCCGCGTTCGGCTCCGAGAAGCCCTGGCACCAGATCTCCTCGGCGGTGAGGATCTTGTCGAGATGGCGCGCCTTCTGCGCGGCGGTGCCGTGCTTCATGAGGGTGGGGCCGAGCATGGAGAGCCCGCTCCGGTTCAGGGGCTGGGGGGCCTGCGCCCGCGACATCTCCTCGTAGAGCATCACCTGCTCGACCAGGGAAGCGCCGCGCCCGCCGTACTCCGGAGGCCAGTCCATCCCGACGTAGCCGGCCTTGTGCAGCGTGCGCTGCCAGTCGCGCAACCGCGCCACCGCGTCGCGGTCGGCGCGCGAGGAGGCGAAGCCGCGGCCGCGCAGCTGGGGCGGCACATTGGCCTCGAGCCAGGCGCGCACCTCGCGGCGGAAGGCCTGCTGGTCGGGTGTGAAGTCGAAGTCCATGGCGATCCCTTCTACGCCCTTGTCCACCATCAGCGGGGGCCTGGAAATGGCCCCCGCTCTCCCCCACCGGCGGCCTCCGGCCGCCCCGCGCGACTATATAATGCCGCCCTACCCCACTCAAGGAGGCCGCCGCCAATGACCGATGTCCCGCTGCGCAGCCGCAACTGGTTCGGGCGGAAGGATCTCGACGGCTTCGCCCATCGCTCCTGGGTGAAGGCCGAGGGCTTCAGCGACGCGATGTTCGACGGCCGTCCCGTCATCGGGATCGCCAATTCCTGGTCCGAGCTGACGAGCTGCAACGCGCATCTTCGCCAGGTGGCGGATGCGGTGAAGCGCGGCGTGCTCTCGGCGGGCGGCTTTCCGCTCGAGTTCCCCACGATCTCGCTCGGCGAGGTCCTCATGAAGCCCACCACCATGCTCTTCCGGAACCTCATGGCGATGGACGTCGAGGAGTGCATCCGCGCCTATCCCCTCGACGGGGTGGTGCTGCTCTCCGGCTGCGACAAGACCACCCCCGCCATGCTCATGGGCGCCGTCTCCGCCGACGTGCCCGCCATCGTGGTCACCGGCGGGCCCATGCTGCGCGGGATCCGTGGCCAGGAGGAGCTCGGATCGGGCACGGACACCTGGCGGCTCTGGGCGGAGCGTCGCGCCGGTCGCCTGAGCGAGGAGGAGTTCTGCGAGTACGAAGCGTGCATGTCGCGCTCGGCGGGACACTGCATGGTGATGGGCACCGCCTCCACCATGGCGGCGATGGCGGAGGCCCTCGGTATGGCCCTGCCCGGCAACGCCGCCATTCCCGCGGCCGACGCGCGGCGCATGGCCCTCGCCGAGGGAGCGGGCCGGCGCATCATCGAAATGGCGCGCGAGGGAGTGAAGCCCTCGCGCATCTTGACCGCCGCCGCCTTCGACAACGCCATCCGCGCCGACATGGCCATCGGCGGCTCCACCAACGCCATCATCCACCTGGTGGCGATCGCGGGGCGCGCCGGCGTGCCCCTTCCCCTGGCGCGCTTCGATGAGCTTTCGCGCACCACGCCGCTCCTCGTCAACGTCAAGCCCTCCGGCAAGCACCTGATGGAGGACTTCTTCTACGCGGGCGGGCTCCCCGCCGTGCTCCGCGAGCTCCTGCCCCTGCTCCACCGCGACGCCCTCACCGTGAACGGCCGGACCATCGGGGACAACGTCGCGCGGGCGGAGAACTGGAACGCCGACGTGATCCGACCGCTGGCGATGCCGCTGGCGCCCGAGGGCGGCACCGTCATCCTCACCGGTAATCTTTGCCCCGACGGCGCGGTGCTGAAGCAGTCGGCGGCGTCCGCCCATCTCCTCACCCACCGAGGCCGCGCGGTGGTGTTCGAGGACCATGCGGACCTGCACGCGCGGATCGACGACCCCCGCGTGCCCGTGGACGAGACCTCGGTGCTCGTGTTGAAGAGGGTGGGGCCCAAGGGGGCGCCCGGCATGCCCGAGTGGGGCGCCGCGCCCATCCCCGCGCGGCTCCTCCAGAAGGGCGTGAAGGACATGGTGCGGATCTCGGATGCGCGGATGAGCGGGACCTCTTACGGGACGGTGGTGTTGCACGTCTCGCCGGAAGCGGCGGTGGGCGGGCCGCTCGCCCTCGTCCGCGACGGCGACGAGATCGAGCTCGACGTTCCTAACCGCCGGCTGACCCTCCGGGTTCCCGACGAGGAGCTGACGCGCCGGCGCGCCGCCTGGACACCGCCGCCGCCGCACTTCGAGCGTGGCTACGGCCGGCTATTCCTGGACCACGTCCTCCAGGCGCATCAGGGCGTCGACTTTGATTTCCTCGTCGGGAAGACGCCGGTACGGCTCGAGGACAGCGCCGGGCCCAGCCACGCGTAAACACGACGGAGAGCGGCGGCGTCCAATCGGCAAGGGAAAGGAGGCAAGCACATGCGTCGACTCATCGCACTCACCGTCGCCATCGCGCTCGCCCTGCCAATGATCGTCGCGTTCGCACCCGCACCCGCTCGCGCCGACAACGAGGCCGCCACCAACGTGGCCCTCGGGTTGGCCGCCTTCGCAGTCTTCAACCAGCTCTTGGGCCCGGCCCCCCGCCCGGTGCACGTGGAATACCGCCCCGTGCCGGTGTATCGGGAAGGCCCCGTGTACCGCGAGGGGCCCCGGTATCGAGGCGGATACGGCTACAGGAAGATCCCCGCGTACCCGCACCCATACCCGAGAGTCGTGCCCTACCCTCACGGCCGGTACGAGTTCCGGGGGTACGGCTACCCCCACGGTCGCTGGGTGTGGATCCCCTACGGGCGTCATCCGGCGCCCCCCGTCCCGCACTTTCCGCCGCCGTACGGCCGATGATCACGGACCGGTGATCGCGGGCCGGGCGCCGATGAGGCCCCTGGGGCGAATGCCTCAGGGGCCTTGCTGGCTCCGCTTCCAGCGCTCGAGCTCGGGCCCCACCACGCGCTCGCGGCACTCCGGGCAGATGCCGTGACTGAACGTCGCCGCGGAGCGCTCTCCGATATAGGACTCGATGGTCTCCCAGTAGTTGCGGTCGTTGCGGACCTTCTTGCAATACGCGCAGATCGGGAGCATCCCGTGCAGCTGCTTGACCTGGGCGAGGGCGCGCTCCACGTCGCGCCGGGCTGCCGCCTCCGCCTCGAAGAGGGAGGCGTTGTGGATGGCGAGCGCGGCCTGAGCCACGAAGCTGTCGAGCACGTTCTCCTCGGCCGCGCCCAGCTCGAAAGGACGGCGTGAGTTGAAGGTGAGGACAGCGAGGAGGACGCCGTCGAGCATGACGGGGACTCCGTAGAAGCTCTTGAGCTCGTGGCGCCGCCACCAGTCGAGGGCCCTGAAGCGCGAGTCCCCGAACACGTCGGCGACCACGACGGGCCGGCGGTGGGTCGCGATCCAGCCGACCACGCCTTCGCCGAAGGCCACCTCGCGAAAGGGGAAGTCCGCGGCGAGTGTCGAGGGAGCCCGAGATCAGCCGCGTGAGCCGGGTGAGGGTTTGCTGGCGCGCCAGGCGCTCCTCCAGCGTCTGATAGAGGCGGGCATTCTCGATGGCGACGGCGGCGTGGCCGGCGAGGAGCTGCAGCAGGCCAACGTCCTCGGCGTCGAAGCGGCGGCGCTCGCGCAGGGCGATGCCGAGGGCGCCGAGCGTCCGCTCGCCGAGGGCGAGGGGCACGCCCGCGAAGGAGATCATCCCCTCCGCGCGCACCCGCTCCACGTTCCGGGTCCGCGGATCCTCACGGATGTCGTCGATCACCAGCGGCATCCGCGTGGCGACGATCTCGCCCATGAGCCCCTCGCCGACGGCCAGGCGCACCAGCGCGGGCCCGTCGGCGGTCCCGCCGGCGTGCGCGCGGAGGGTCAGGGAGCGGCCGTCCTCCTCGGTGAGCCAGAGCCGAGCGAGGCCCATCGCCGAAGAGGGCCATCGCGTGCCCCACGAAGCGCTGGAGCACCTGCTCGAGGGCCAGGGTGGAGGTCAGGCTCTGGGTGAGGTCGGTGAGGGCGGCGAGCCGGTGGCCGCGATGCGTGGCGGCGGCATAAAGGCGGGCGTTGCCGATCGCGACGGCGGCCACGTCGGCGAACGAGCCGAGCGTGGCAAGCTCCTCCGGGCTCCACGGGCCCGGGGTCTCCGTGTTCAGGGTGAGGACGCCGACCACCTCGCTGCCGAAGCGCACCGGGAGTCCGAGGTAGGTGCGGATGCCCTGCTCGCGGTCTCGCTGGGCGAGGAGGTTCTGCGGATCGTTCTGGGTGTCGGCGACGAACATGGGCTTGCCACTGGCCGCGACGGTGCCGGAGTAGCTCTGCCCCAGAGGAACCGTGAAGTCCTTCGGCGCCGTCGCCCCCGCGATGGCGACCAGCCGGAGCATGCCCACGTCCTTGTCCACGAGGAGGAGCTTGACGTGAGGCGTCCCCGCGATGCGCGCCGCCTCCTCCACGATGCGCGTGAGGGTGGCGTCGAGGTCGAGCCCGCCGAGCACGAACTGTCCCGCCCGCACGAGCGCGGCGAGCTCGGTCGTCCGGGCCGCGACCTCCTCCTCCAGATGCCCGAAGACGCGATTGTGACGCCGGGCTGGTGGTAGGTCAGCCCCACCGCGATGGCGACGAAGCCGAAGTCGAACACCCGCGCGCTCTCGATGATCCGCGCGGCGTGGAGCGCGTCGTTGATGGCGAGGGCGGCATACACGGCGATCGCGCCGAGGAAGACCCGCCGCTCCCATAAGCCGAGATTCCGGCCGCGCACCATGACCCACGTGCAGTAGGCGACGGTCCCGAGGATGTAGGGCAGCGCGAGCGGCAGGAGCGGGCCGGGGGCCGCGGCCATGTAGGGGCCCGAGAGGCCGTCCGTCCGCACGTACCACTGGCCGGTGATCACCGCCCCGCCTAGCCAGGTCCCGGCAATGAAGAGCCCGGAGATGAGCGCGGCGGCGAACATCGTGCGCCGCCCTGGCGCGCCGCCCTGGAGCGCGTGGCTCAGGCTGATCATGAGGGGGATCATGAGCATCGCGCTCGTCCACGCCAGCCGCGCGCCCAGCACGGCGATGTTGCCGTCCGCGGCGGTGACCTGGAGGTAGTGGCTCCCGATGAAGAGGAGACTGCCCATGCACCACCCGCCGACCCAGAGAGGCAACCGCTCGTTGGGCCGGCCCAGCCAGAGCGCAAAGTGTCCGATGGCGAGACAGGCGACTGCCCCCATCAGGGGAGGCAGGACATAGGCCAGTTACCGAGGAGCCCATGCGCACCTACCATGCCCCAAAAGGGCTCGGAACCCGAGGATCTGAAGCGACGGCGATCGGCCGCTAACCCTCCAGCGCACGGCCCAGAAATCCTCGCGCCGCGGCGAGCCGGCGGGCCGCCTCGCGGGGGCTCACGCCGAGGCGCGCCATCACGATGGCGGGCTTGGCGCGCCCGCCCGCGGCAGCGAGCAGGCGGGCGGCCGCCCCCTCGGTGACCCCACCCAGCTCCCCGACGAGGCGGAGCGCGCGGGCGCGGAGCTTGGCCGAGCGCGGCTGGAGATCCACCATGCGGTTGCCGTAGACCTTGCCGAGCCGGACGAAGGCCGCGGTGGTGAGGGTGTTCAGCGCGAGCTTGGTGGCGGTGCCGGCCTTCAGGCGCGTCGAGCCCGCCAGCACCTCCGGTCCGACGCCGAGCGCCACGACGACCCGGGCTGCGCCCCGCGGCACGGTGGGATTGCACGTGACGAGCACGGTGGCGGCGCCGCGGCCGCGTGCCGCCGCCAGCGCGGCCCGCACGAACGGGGTGACGCCGCTCGCCGCCACGCCCACCACCACGTCGCCACGGCGCGCGAGCCGCCGCAC
>JBKPDT010000455.1:0-5216 GCA_046728035.1 Candidatus Methylomirabilota bacterium
CGTGGCCTTCCGCTACGAGCCGGCGCGCGAGGGCGTGTGGGAGCGCACCAAGTTCGAGTTCTACCGGGCGCTCTACGCCGACTACCCGCCCGGCGCCGTCGTCAGCTACGTCTGGGAGAGCCGCCTCCCCACGGGGACCGCGTTCCCGAATCCCTACACCGCCCGGGCGCGGATGCTCGTGATCGAGAGCGGGCCGGAGCGCGTGGGCCGCTGGGTGGAGGAGACGCGCAATCTCTACGAGGACTACCGGCGGCTCTTCGGCGCGGAGCCTCCGCGGCTGGCCGGCGTGGCGGTGATGACGGACACCGACGACTCCGGCGAGCACGCGGTGGCCTGGTACGACGCCATCACGCTCCGGCCGCGCGAGTAGCCACCCGGGGCAGGGCGGCCAGCGCGGCGCGCACTGCCGCGAGCCGCTCGAGCGAGCCCAGCACCCGCGCGTGGTCGTCGGTGAGGTGGCGCACGATGACGTCGGTATAGCCCATGGCGGCCAGCGCGCGGAACTTCTCCACCACCTGGTCCACCGAGCCCCAGACGAGCGCGGCGGGATCGAAGCCGCGATAGCCCTTTCGCGCGATCGAGCCGGCGACCTCCTCCGCTTCCGCGGCGGTGGCGCCCACGTAGATGTCACGCCGGATGGCAACGGCGGTGGGCGTACGGCCGTGCTTGGCGCAGCGCTCGAGGTAGAGATCCGCCTGCGCCCGCGCCGCCTCGGGCACCTGACCGGGGGAGGCCAGCCAGCCGTCGGCGATGCGTGCCGCCCGGTCGATGGAGACCTCCGCGGAGGCGCCGATCCAGTACTCCACGGGCTCGGCGGGGCGGAGCGCCACCCGCGCATCCTGGAAGTCGAAGCGGCCCGACGCGCTGACCGTCTCTCCCCGGAGCAGGCGCTGGATGAGACCGAACGCCTCCTCGAAGGCGGAAGGACGGAAGCGGATGTCCGCGCCCATGGCGGCGAACTGGTGGGGGTCGTCGCCCAGCCCGCACTGGAAGATGAAGCGACCGCGCATGAGCGAGGCCAGGGTGCCCACCTGCTCGGCGATGAGCACCGGGTTCCAGAGCGGGAGAAGGAAGAGGCACCCCGCGGGGGCGGAGCCCCACTCCGCGAGCAGCCGGCCCAGGACGGGCACGTTCTGGTAGTAGGGCCCCGGCGTCGCGTGGTGGTCGCCCACGAAGAGCGAGTCCAGGCCCGCGCGCTGCGCGGCGGCCGCGCGCTCGATCATCCAGCGCGCGCCCTCGCGGGGATCGGCCGCGGCGCGCGAGCTCGTCAGCGAGATGCCGACCTTCATGCTCGCGATGCTAGGCGGCGCCCCATCGGCGTGTCAAGGCGCCGAGACTACAGGGTGAGGTAGTTTAGAGAAGGTACGGGATGATCATCTTGGTTCGCTGTCGGTAGACGGCGTAGCGCTCGCCAAATGAGCGGCTGAGCAGTTTCTCCTCCGCGCGGGCGCGCCAGGCGAAGGTCGGGACAATCCCGGCCAGCACGATCATGAGGGCAGGCCAGCTGCCGAAGGCGAACGCTTCGCCCATGGCGAGCACTGCGAGGCCGAGGTAGATGGGGTGGCGCACGAGGCGGTAGGGGCCGGTTGTGACGAGCCCCGTGCCCTGATCCGCCTTGGGCACGAAGCTCCAGGCCGGGCCGAGTTCGGCCCGGGATCTGACGACGAGGGCCGCGCCCGCAACCGCTAGAAGTGATCCCGACGAGGCCAGCAGCAGCGCCGTGGAACCGGCGGGGCTCCCGGAAAAAACCAAGAGCGAAGGCACGTACAAGCCGAAAGCAGCGAGGTTTGCCACCAGCGGTGCTCGATCGCTGCCACTCTGACGTGCTCGCGTCTTGGGTCCTCCGCAACGCCCGGTGACGGCCAGCAACATGGGTCCCGCAAAGGCGAGCAGGGAGACGATACGGAGAACGATGACCAGTGTTGACATCTCTTACCGGGCTCTCGGCCACAGGAGATAGAGCGCGATGGGTAGCAAGAGGATGGGGAGCACGTAGCTCACCACGAGGGCCAGGATCGGCTGATTAGCCCAGCCCGCGCCAATGGCCGCAAAGACGAACGCGGTGGGAACGCAGCCGATGGTCAATGCCGCGATGAATTTCCCCACCGGCATGCCCGCAAGTCCGGCGAGAAAGACCATGGCCTCGGGGACGCTGTAGGGAAGGCTGCGGGTGAGGACGATCGCCCAAGCTCCACCCTGGTCGAACAAACGCTCCATCTTGTGCAGAGACTGGGGCCCGACGAAGCGTTGTACATATCGCCGTGCGGAGGTGAGCATCAGCACGTAGCCGAGAAGGCCGCCGGTGATCAGGCCGAGGCTGCCCAGCAATCCGCCGAGCAGTGTTCCGTAGATGATGCCGAGCGCGGCGATCACCGCAGTCTGCGGGACGGGCAACACCAGATCGGCCCAGATGAGAGCAATGCCAAGGGCCCATGCCCAACTCTCGTATTTTCGGAGCGTCAGTACGGCATCGTTGGCCTCCTGGGGTGTCGGGATCGTCGCGCAAGAGGCAAGCACGAGCGACAGAACGCCGATCACGATCAGGCCTGATCTCACAATCTGCCTCCGAACGCGTAGGGCCGGCGCTGCAGGGGCCAGCGCTCTTGTCTGGTCGCTACAGCCAGCGGCGCACGCGGGTCTTGTAGTCGCGATAGGCGCCGCCGAACCGCCGTTCCAGGTACGCCTCCTCGCGCGCGACGACGCCGTAGCGGATCGTGATTGCCAGAGGCAGGGTGAAGATCAGGATCCACGGGCTTCGTGCGGCTACGCCGATGCCGCCGTAAACGAGAAACATGCCGAGATAGATGGGATTGCGGGTCCAGCCGTGAATGCCGGTCGTCACCAGCGCGCGGGTGGGCTGGTTCGTGGGCACCGGCGTCCCTGCCCGTGAGAAGTCGCGAATACCCGCGGCTGCGAGCGCCAGACCGATGAGGATCAGGGAGCCGGCGATGATCCAGTGGACCAGGCCGGCCTCCGGAAGAGCGAACGGCAAAGGCAGCAGGCGATCCGAGGCGAGACCGAGCAGAAGAGCAGCGAGAAAGAGGACAGGCGGTCGCGCGATGACGCCTGCCGTTCCGGTGTCGTTCACTTGCTGCCCAGCCGGGTTCTTACACATGTATGCTCCTGGCAAACGACAACTAGGGTGTCATTCTACTAGTTGACAACCATGGTGTCAACTGGGGGAAGCTGGTACGGGGGCAAAGGGAGCGGAGGCGATGGTGTCGGCACGACACAGGACCGGGGTGGGCGCAAGGACAGGGCCGGGCCCAATCGTTGACAGCAAGGCCGAGGCGATCGCCGAGCTGATGCTCGAAGTGGCCCAGTGCTTCTTCAGGATACGGGCCCTCGGTCAGAAGACAGGGCTCATCACCAGCTGGGGCGGCGGTGCGTTCGGCTTCATGCGAAGCCTCGCGCTGCTTGGTCCGCTGACTGTACCGCAGATCGCCCAGATGCGGCCCACCAGCCGCCAGCGGATGCAGCGGCTGGCGGATGAGCTTGCTGCCGAGGGGCTCGTCAAATTCACCGACAATCCGAAGCACCGGCGCTCGAAGCTTGTGGAGCTTACGCGCAAAGGCGACGCGCGCTACCACGAGCTGAACGCCCGGCTCCTGGTGATCGCCTCGACCATGGGCCTCGCTCTCAGCGAAGCGGATCTCCGCAAGACCACCGAGATCGTGCGGCAGCTGAGCGATGATGTGAAAGCGCGGTCGGAGCGGCTGCGATGAGTCGAGCCGCCGGCGCGTTCCCCTGGTACCTCGCCGGCATCGCGTCCTGGTTCTCGAGCTTCGGGACGCAGACCATCGTCTTCCCCTGGCTGGTCACCGTGGTGCTTCACGAGCCGCCCGCCCGCGTGGGGATCGCCCAGATGTCGCTGATGGCGCCGTCCATCCTGTTCATGATGCTGGGCGGGGCGGTGGCGGATCGCGCCGACGTGCGGCGCCTGCTCGTGCGCGGCCATCTCCTCGTGGCGGTGCCGCCGCTCCTGCTCGCCGCCGCCATCGCGCAGGGCTGGCTCTCCTACTCGGCGCTCATCGCCTATGCCCTTGCCGTCGGCACCTGCGGCGCCTTCGTCTTGCCCGCGCGCGACTCCATGCTCGGGCGCGTGGCGGGCGAGGATCTCGGCCGCGCCGTCGCCATCATGACCGCGACCCAGTTCGCGGCGCAGCTCGTGGGCATCGCCGCGGGCGCCGCCGCCGGCGTCATCGGGGCGCCGGCCCTGCTCACCCTTCAGGGCGCCGTGCTCGCCATGGGCGGCCTCGCCGCGCTCCGCCTGCCTCCGGCGCCGCCGGTCGCGCAGGCAGGACAAGGCCGACTTGCCGCCATGGGGGACGGGCTGCGCGAGGCCATGGGCTCGCCGGTCATCGCGCCGGTCCTCCTTGCCCAGCTCGCCGTCGGCATCCTCTACGTGGGCGCCTTCCTCGTGATCCTGCCGCTCATCGTGCGCGACGTCTACGCGGGCGGCTCCCCGGAGCTCTCGCTCGTGTCGTTCTCATTCTGGGGCGGCACCATCGCGGCGACTCTGGTGCAGATCCGCCTGGGCGCCCTGCGCCGCCCGGGCCGCGCCATCCTGCTGGCGCTCGCCCTCGGCGCCGTCGTGCTCGCCGCGATGTCGCTCGCCCTGCCGTTCGGCGGCCTGCTCTTCCTCTGTCTCCTCTGGGGCCTGGGCGCGGGGGTGGTGATCACCCAGGGGCGCACCCTCGTCCAGTACGCGGCGCCCGAGAGTCACCGCGCGCGCGTCCTCTCCCTTTTCCAGCTCGGGCTGATGGGCGGGGCGCCCATCGGGGCGCTCCTGATCGGCTATCTGGCATCCTTCACCGGACCCCGGCCCGCCGCCGTCTACCCGGCCGGGTGCATGCTGCTGATCCTCGCCGGCCTGTGGAGCCGCACCCGTCTCTGGCAGCAGGGGGCGCCCTGAGTCGCGGGGATCGCAGCTTCGCGCTCAGGCGAAGCGCCAGCCGTCGAGCGCGCGTGGGTCGGCGGGGATGATGCGCAGGGGAAGATCGCGCGGCGAGACGAGCCCGTGCGCGAGCAGCGCGGCCAGCCCGCCGGCGGTCGCGCGCGCCGTCACGTCGTGCCACGTCGGCATCGTCGCCAGGCGGCGCGCGGAGGCGAGGGCGCCCGTGGGCAGGCGGAGCTCGCCGCCCGGGACGTGGAGGGTGAACTCGCGCGCGCCGGAGCGTGAGGGGACGGCCAGCGCCGGCACCTGGGTCCAGAGC
>JBKPDT010000456.1:0-8419 GCA_046728035.1 Candidatus Methylomirabilota bacterium
ATCGACGCCCGAACCAGCCGTCCCGGCTGGCTCGGCGAGCGCCTCGACCTGGGCTGGGCGATCGACATCCTGCGCCCGCCGGACAATCCGGCGCCCTGACGCCGCGCTACCGCCGCGGCACCCGCGCCAGCGCGTCGCAGAGGTGAATGGTCGAGCGCATGGCTTTCGGACCGACGGAGGTCGCCGAGCGCTTCGCGAACCATGTCGTCGGTCGTGAGACCGTCGGGTCTCATGCCGGCATTGTGGCGCTAGCGGCGAGGGACGCGCGCGAGCCCGTCGTAGAGGTGAATGGTCGAGCGCATCGCCTTGACCCAGTCGCCCAGGTGGAGGCTCTCGTTCTCGGAATGGGCCTGCGTGTTCGGGTCGATGACGCCCATGAGGATGCACGGGGCGCCCTCGAGCAGGTCGGCGAAGGGCTGGACGAAGCCGATGGTGCCGCCGGCGCCCACCATGGCGGTGTCCTTGCCGAAGCCGGCCTTGAGCGCGGCCCGCGCCGCCTCGAAGGCGGGGCCCTCGGGATCGGTGGTCCACCACGGGCTGGTCCCGGTGAGGGTGGCCTTCACCTTCACGCCGAAGGGCGGGCGCGTGGTGAGCTTCTTCACGATGAGGCGGCCGGCCTCCCGCGCGTTCATCCCCGGCACGGTGCGCAGCGACAGCCGCGCCCGCGCCGCCTCGATGATCTGGTTGGAGGAGCCGAGAAACGGCCGCGCTTCCAGCGCGATCACGGTGAGGGCCGGCCGCGTCCACATGCGTTCGAGGAGCGAGTACTTCCCCTCGCCCCACAGGCGCACACCGGGGAGCATGCCGGAATCCTTCTTGAACTTGGCCTCGGACAGCGGCAGCTTGCGGATACGCGCGAGCTGCTTCGCGCTCGGCCGGGCGACCCGCCGATAGAGGCCCGGCACATTGAGCGCGCCGTCCTTCGTCCGAAGATCGGCGATCATCGCGCAGAGGATCTGCACGGGGTCGGGAACGGGTCCGCTGTAGCCGCTGTGGAGCGGCTGGTGCAGCCCCTGCACCTCGACGTCGACCTGGCAGATCCCGCGCAGCTGATACGTGAGGGCCGGATGGCCGACGTCGTAGTTGCCGGTGTCGGTGAGCACGATGAAGTCGGCGGCCATCTTGGCCCGGTACTGCTGAAGGAAGCGGCCCAGGCTCATCGAGCCGATCTCCTCCTCGCCCTCGACGATGAACTTCACGTTCAGCGGCAGGGTCTTGGCGGCGCGGAGGTAGGAGCCAACGGCAGCCACGTGGGCCATCACGCCGCCCTTGTCGTCGGCGGTGCCGCGGCCGTAGAGTCGCCCGTCGCGCTCGGTGGGCTCGAACGCGGGCGAGAGCCACTTCTCCGCGCGGCCCGGCGGCTGGACGTCGTGATGGCCGTAGAGGAGCACGGTGGGCGCGCCCGGACGATGCAGCCAGTCGCCGTACACGTAGGGATGGACGCCCGGGATCTCGAGCAGCTCGACGTGCTCGACCCCCGCGTCGCGGAGGGTCTGGGCGACCGCCTGCGCGGAGCGGCGGACCTCCTCGGCGGGGAAACCCGAGGCCGACATGCTCGGGATGCGGCAGAGATCCACCAGCGTCCGCTTCCAATGATCGAGCCGCGCGTCGAGGTCACTCAGCGCTTCGCGGACCATTCCGTTCGTCGCCATGTTCATTTCTTTACCATAGCGCGCAGGGCCGCGCCCTGCGACTTGAACCAGTCGAAGAGGATGGCGACGTCCCAGCCCATGCAGAAGTGACGGACGCCCATCTCGAGATAGGGCCGCGCCTGCTCCGGCGTGTCGATCTCGACACGCGGGGCCACGCCGAGGCGCAGCGCCGTCTTGATCACGTGCGCCTCGGCCTCCTTGACTCGCGGGTCGTCCCACTGCCCCGGAATGCCGATGCTCATCGAGTAGTCGGCGGGGCCGAACTGCACCATGTCCACCCCCTTGACCGAGAGCATGGCCTCCACGTGCTCCACCGCGGAGGCCTTCTCGATCATCACCGCCACCACCGCGTCCTCGAGGGCCTGGACGAAGGCGGGCGAGCCCACGTCCACCACGTAGCCCACGTCGCGTCGCATGCCCACGCCGTGGATGCCGCCGGTGGCGGGCGATTCCGCGCGTACCGCGCGCACGCACTCGCGCACGTCGTCCACCGTGCGCGGATCGGCGAACAGCACGTTCTGGATGCCGGCGCCGATCGCGCGCACCGCCAGATAGGTGCGCGGCTGCTGCTCGATCTTCATCATCGCCGTCATGTGGGGGAAGGTGTCCACCGCGCGGGCGAGGTTTTCCAGCGCGAAGAGATCGTAGGGAGCGTACTCGCCCACGAACTCGACGTAGTCGAAGAGGCCGGAATGCCCGGCCAGCTCGGCCACCGCCGGCCACACCGTGTGGATGTGCGTGCCGAAGGTCGGTTGGCCGGCGCGGAGAAGCTCACGGAGTCGGTTGGGGCGCATGATCGCTCCTGCCGGGTCAGTCGGCGAAAGGGACGACGGCGACGGAATCGGGATCGCGGCGGGTGGCGATGCGGCGGGCCACCCGCGCCTTCTTCACGTCCACGACGCAGACCTCGTGTCCCAGCGTGGCGACGAGCGCGCTGCCGCTCGGCGCGTGGTAGGCGATCGACACGGGCGGGGCGGGCAGCGGCACCCGGCGCTGCCGGAGTCCGGCGGGCGCTTCCAGGATGGCGAGGCTCCGGTCGTGGTGTAGCGGGACGAGGAGCAGACCCTTCCCGTCGGGGCAGACGCGCACGGGGCCCCGCGCGGTGCGGATATGGGCCCCCACCGCGAGGCGCTTGACGTCGATGACGTCCAGCTCCGCCTTCTCGCGGCAGGCGACGTAGAGGCGCCGCTCGTCCTCGTCCAGCGCGGTGCCCTCCGGGTGCGCCCCGACCTTGATGGTGACGGCCGGACGGTCGGGGTCGCCGGGAAAGAGGATGCTCACCGCGTCCGCGCGCGGATGGCTGACGAACACGAGCGAGCCGTCGCGGGTGGCCGTCACCACGTGCGGCCCCCTTCCGCGCGTGGGTAAGGCGGCGTCGAACCGCCCGCTCGCCGGCCGGCGCGCCACCAGGAGATGGTCGGAGCCCTCGGCCGCGACGTAGACCACCCCCGCGAGGTCGACGGCCACGCCGTAGGGACGCCGGTGCTCACCGCAGTCGAGCGTGACGACGCGACGACGGCGAAGCAGATCGAGGACGGAGACGGTGCGGCCGTCCTCGCCCGGGTCCTCGGGCAGCGCCACCCCGAAGTGACAGACGTAGGCGCGACGCCCGTCGGGCGCCAGCGCGAGCTCACGCGGGAAGGGATCCAGCGCCACGCGGTGGCGCTCGGCGCCGGTGAGAAGGTCGTAGTAGCCGAGCGAGTGGTCGCCCTTCTGGACGACCACCAGCGCGTCGTGAGCACTCACCGGGCGGGATCTGGCCGGCACATGAAGGCCACGGTAGGGCGCGGCGCCCGGCCGTGTCAAGTTTCCCGGGGGCTTAGCGGTAGGTCCGGGGCGGGTCCGCGACGACGCGCGAGGAGATCCCGCGCCACCGTCAGGCGTAGCACCTCGGTGGTGCCCTCGGCGATGCGCCAGGAGCGGATGCGGCGGTACAGGCGCGCCAGCGGATGGCCCTCTACCACCGCGGCCCCACCGGTGAGCTGGATGGCGCGGTCCACGATGCGCGCCACCGCCTCGGTGGCAAGGGCCTTCGCCATCGTGACCTCCACGCCCGCGTCCTCGCCCGCCTCCGCCCGGCGCGCGGCAGCATAGCCCGCGGAGCGCGCGGCGTAGAGATCCATGGCGCTGTCCGCCAGCATGGCGCGCACTTGCTCACGCTCGGCGAGCGGCGAGCCGCTCCGGTGCGGCCGGTCCACCTGCTCGAGCACCCAGTCGAGGGTCCAGCGCGCGGCGCCGCAGGCGGTGGCGGCCAGGCGCAGCCGGGTGGCCGCGATGTCCTCCAGCGCGCGCGGCAGCCCCTGCCCGATCTCGCCGATCATGTCCGCCGCCGTCACCGCCACGTCGCGCAGCTCGAACTCGCCGTGCACCGCGCCGTCCAGCGTCTCGAGGGTCCGCCGCAGCGTCACCCCCGGCGCCGACCGGGGGATCACGAACACCGCGGTGCCCGCGGAGCTGCCGCCCTCCGCCACTCGCGCGACCGTGAGGAGAAGATCGGCGGCGGGGCCGTCGGTGACGAAGGCCTTCACGCCACTCACCCGGAAGCCGTCCTCGTCGCGGGTCGCCGTGGTGCGTGGCCCCTCGCGCGCGTCGGTGAAGGCGAAGGCGGCGGAGAGCTCCCCGCGCAGCACGGGGAGCAGGAACCGCTCGCGCTGCACGGCATCGCCGTGGCGCAGCAGGCCGCCGGCGCCGCCGAGCACGAGCCCGCCCAGCACGGCGCCGCTCGCCGCGATGGCTTCGTGCAGCGCGAACTGACCCAGCGGCCCGAGCCCGCCCCCGCCCAGTTCCACGGGTTGCGCAAGGCGGAAGAGCCCCGCCGCCTCCGCGCGGGTGCGCACCCAGCGCCGGAGGTCGGGCGCGGCCTCGCCCTCGGTGGTGAGCCGCTCGCGCCGCTCGGCGGGGATCAGCTCCTCGTCGAGGAACGTGCGCAGTCGTTCTCGCAGCGCCTCGATCGGAGCGGGCAGCGGCTCCGGCGGCAGGACGTGGGGCGCGCGCTCGGCCAGGGCCAGCCCGTCCCGCTCAGGCCTCGCCGCGGAGGGCGCGCGCGAGCTGAGCGAGGTGGTTCTCGTCGTGCCACGCCATCACGCCGAGGAAATCATCGATGGTGCGCCGCCCCCGCGAATCCATCTGGTGCCCGGCGCGAGCCCAGTCAGCGTCGGCGAGCGCGGCGAAGAAGGTCAGCGAGGCGTCGCGATGGCGGTGGAACGCCTCGAGTGCGGCCCCCACGGGTTGCTCGAGATAGCGTCGCTCCTCCGCCACGCGGTTCGGATTGACGGCGGGAAAGCGCGGCTCGTCGGTGGCCATGATCTGGCGGAGGCGGTCCAGGAACGAGGCCTCCGAGTCGCGGAGATGACACAGGATCTCGATGGGCGCCCAGTTCTTCTCGTCCGGCTTTCGCGTCAGTGTAGCCCGGTCCGCGCCCCGAAGGGCCGCGGCGAGCTCGTCGGCGGTGCGGCCGAGCCGGGCGAGCCGGACCGCGCGCGGGCGTCGGCTCCATTCTTCGAGGGGTGTGACGGCGGGAGTGGGCGCGTCGGTGGCCATCGCTTTCGGCCCGAGTATACGTCGGAGCGCGGCGGACTAGCGCGCGGGCCGGATCCGCCCGGCCACCGCACGGACCTTGCGCGGCGCGGCGAGCCAGATGGCCATCGCCGAGATCACGCACGCGGCGATGCCCACCTCGAAGGCGAGCACGTAGTCACCGGTGCGGTCGTGCAGCCAGCCGGCGACCCACGGTCCCGCGCCCGACCCGAAGCCGGTGGCCAGGGACAACGTGCCGAAGATCCGGCCGTAGTGCCGGCCCTGGAAGAGCTCGGCCGGGATGGCGGCGAAGACCGAGGCCATCCCGTAGCCCAGCACCCCCTGCGAGAGGACCATGGCCCACAAGAGCGGCGTCGTGGGTGACGCGCGCATGGCGAGGAGGATAAGGAAACACGCGACGAAACCCGCGCATCCGAACGTCCAGATCAGCTCGCGCCCGAGGCGATCGGAGAGATGGCCGAGCGCGATCTGCCCGACGACGCCGGCGAGCGCCACCAGGCCGAGAGCGTAGGCCGCGGGCTCGGGGCGGAATCCGATGTCGAGCAGATACCGCGTCTGGTGGACCTGGATCTCGTACCAGGCAAAGAGCGCCGTGAAGAATCCGACGAACACCCACCAGAAGCGCGCCGTGCGCGCGGCTCGGCCGAGCGTCCAGTCGGTCGCGGTCCAGAGGGGATCCACGATGTTCCTCGGGCGCGACGCCGGAGTGCCCTCGGGCGGCCGGGCGTCGCCGTCGGGCAGTAGCCCCATGTCCTCCGGACGCCGGCGCGGAAAGAGCACGTTGATCGGCACGAGGGCGAGGAACATCACCACCGCGAGACCGAGGCAGGCGGCCCGCCAGCCCCGCGTGCCGATCAGGTGTTGCGCCCAGGGGAGCAGCACGATGGAGCCGATGCCGACGCCGGAAAACGCGATGCCCAGCGCGAGCCCGCGGCGGCGCACGAACCAGTTGGGCAGGAAGAGGCCGTGTCCGGTGTAGCCGAGGCAAAGGCTCCCGCCGGAGACGAGGAAGCCGAGCGTGAGGTAGAGGTGCCAGGCGCGCGAGATGAAGGCGGCGAGGATGAGGCCGGTGCCCATCATCGCGACCCCTAGGAGAATGACCGCGCGCGCGCCGCGGCGGTCCATGAGCCAGCCGAGCCACGGGGCAAAGGGCGTCGAGACGACGAAGCCCACCGCGAACGCGCCCGCGGTGAGCCCCCGCTCCCAGCCAAACTCGTCGAGGATGGGCGGAAAGAGGAGTGAGAAAGCGGTCCGCGCGTTGACGCCGATGCCCATGGTGACGAAGGCGGCGCCGACGATCATCCAGCCGTAGAAGAAGGGAAGCCGCACGAGGAGAGCGGTCTAGCGCCCGAAGAATCCGCCGCGCGGACGCGCGTGCGCGTGCCAGTGGTCGGGGATGTTCCGCATGTGATCGTCCACCCAGTACTCGCCCACCCGCTCGCCCGCCACCTCGCCGAGACGCGCCAGCATGTGGGCGCGATCCTCGGCGGGCGGCTGGGTGCCATGCCGCCGCCACACCACCATGGGCGTCTCGCAGATGTCGCACTCCGCGATCCAGCAGACGTCGTCCTCGTGGTACCAGGGCGTGATCTTCTTGGCCCGGCAGAGGTCGCAACTCGCGACGGTCCCGTCAGGCGGCGGAGGCGACGGCGCGGACGCCATGGCGTCTTACATGGACCACGGTGGCGATGGTGAGCAGCATGAAGGCCGCCGACACCACGAAGACGGCGCGCGGCTCGCCCCGATCGAGGAGCCAGCCGAAGAGGAGCGGGGTGAGCGAGGAGCCGAGATCGAGCCCCGAGTAGACGAATCCGTAGACCTTGCCGGACGCGCCGCGCGGGGTGGCCTGGCGCACCAGCATGTCGCGCGAGGGCGAGGTCACGCCGAGCGCGAAGCCGGCCAGGGCCATCACCACGGGCAGGGCGGCGAGGGCGAGAGCGCCGGTGGCCATCACGAGCACGAGCACCGCGCCGGAGAGCATCCCGCCGGCGGCCACGAGGTCGTGGCGCCGCGTGTGGTCGGCGAGGAAGGCGCCGACGAGGATGCCGCCCGCGCCGCCGAGGAGAAACGCGGTGAGGGCGCCGGTGGCCAGCCCCAGCGGCGCCTGGTAGAGCGCGACGAGGGCGGTGACGGAAAAAGTCTGGATGCCGATGAGCGAGGTCGCGAGCAGGGCGAAGTAGGCGAAGGCGGCGAGCACGGGCGCGACCATGAGGAGGCGAATGTCGGCGGCGAGGCCGCCCTCGCCCGCTCCCGCCTCGCGCGGCGACGCGGAGCTTCCGTCGTCGGCGAGATGGCCGGACTGGGTGGCGAGGAGCAGCGCGGCGGCCACGCCGACGCCACCCACGGTGACGAGGGCGGCGCGCCACGACGAGTTCGCGGCCAGGGTCACGACGACGGCGGGCGCCACCGTCCAGCCGAGATTGCCGCAGATGGAATGCACGCCGTAGGCGCGCCCGAGCCGGCGCGTCTCCACGGAGGCGTTGAAGATCGAGTAGTCCGCGGGGTGGAACACGCTGTTCCCCAGCCCGGCGAGGAGCGCGATGGGCAGCAGCGCCCAGTACGACGGGGCGAGGCCGGCGGCGACGATGGCCCCCGCGAAGAGGCTCATCCCCGTGACGAGAACCCGCGCGGCGCCAAAGCGGTCCACCAGAAAGCCCGAGATGGTCTGGCCGATCCCCGACGCCGCGTACATGAGGCTCATCATGAAGCCGAGCGCCACGTACGGAACGCCGAAGGCGTCCTTGAGCAGCGGGAAGAGCGGCGGCAGCACGAGCTGGAAGAAGTGACTGAAGAAATGAGCCGAGCTCACGAGACCGATGATGCGCATGTCACGCTTGAGCGTTCCCGCGGTCGTATCGAGCATGCGGACCACCATGCCATCTCGACCGGGTTCCGTCAAACTCCTGTGGTACGATGCCTCCCTCACCGACCTCAAGGAGGCCATGCATGCCTGTCCAGCACGTGGGGCGCCCGATCAAGCGCGTCGAGGACCCCAAGCTCATCACCGGCAGCGACCCGTACGTCAACGACTTCATGCTCGCGGGCGCGCTCTACCTCGCGTTCGTGCGCAGCTCTCACGCGCACGCGACGATCACGCGCATCGATACCGCCGCCGCGCGCGCGGTGCCCGGCGTGGTCTCCGTCTTCACCGGCGCCGACCTCAACGCGGAGGTGGGCGTGATCCATACCCCGCTGCCGCCCGAGATGTTCGCCAGCATGAACCGCCAGGG